>JANPLG010000523.1:0-38140 GCA_031426395.1 Actinomycetes bacterium | reverse complement strand
GCCCTCGATCGTGTAGCCGCCGACGATGGTCGTATGGCACGAGAGCAGCTCGTCGGGCACGCCATACTGCGCCTTGATGGCGGGCATGTCCGGGTGATCGATCACGTTCACCTGATAACCGGCGTTTCGCGCGATCCCCGCCCATGCCTCGCAGCAGCCGCAGCTGGGGTCACGGTAAACGGTCATTGGGGCAGGCGCCGCGGCGGTCGACGATGCATTCAGCTTAGCCGCGCCTACGGTCCCGGAGTCGGGTTTGCGCGAAAGCCACCGGTCTTCCTGAAGGCCGGCGATGTGACGGAGATCCAGATCGACGGAATCGGAAACCTTCGCAACCCGGTGCAGGCTGCAGCCTAAGCACGACACACAACAAGAGCTTGCCTCACCAGCGTAAGTACGACGGGTCGTCTTACGCTGGCTAAGCAAGCTCCTGGTTTTCCTTCTGCTCAGTTTAGAAGGTGGACGGGGTGCCCACGGTCACGCCGGTGGTGCCGGTCCCGGACATTTCCGTCAGGCCTTGCGCCTCGGCCTCATCCTTGGCTGCGGTCTTGGCGGCGTTTACCGCTTCCCCCGCCACTGACTGGACCTTGTGGACCACGTCCTGCGCCATCTGGCCGGCACGATCTGCCAAGCGATCTTTGTGCTCGCCCATCCAGCGGTGCTCCTGCCGGGACTCAGGGATGAGCAGCCCCGCCGCCAGCCCCACACCCAGAGCGAGCGCGCCGATCATCAGCGGACTCTCGTCCATGGTGGTCTGGTAGCGGTCGACGGTCCAATCCTTGCTCTGGCCGGCCTTCTCCTTGACGGTGTCAACAACCTGGCCTGCCCGGTCCTGTACGGTCTCAGCGAGCATCCCCGCCTTGTCCTTCACCGTGCCGGCAGCCTGGCCTACCTTGTCCTTGACCGCGCCGGCAGCCTGCCCGACCTTCTCCCTGGCGGCACCGGCGGCCTGGCCCACCTTGTCCTTAGCGCCATCCAGAGCCTGGCCGATGCCACCGCCATTACCGTTTCCAGCGTCACGGTAGCCCTGAGGGCCGTAGTTGGAGCCGGAGTATCCAGCGCCACCGTACCCCTCGGTGTAGACGCCGCTGCCGGTGAGGCCGGTTGCCGGCTGGCTTTCGTAGCTGGGGAACTCTGAGGGAGTCGCCTCAGCGCCATAGGTACCGTAGACCGAATGGGTTCGACGCCACTCGGTTTCGCGGTCGTTCTTGCGGTTGTTCATCACGAGCCAGGCGATGCCCAGCCCGATCATCGCCACCGGGATGGGGTTCGCGCGAACCACATCCACGACGGTTGAGCCGGCATCCTTGGCGCGGTTGACCATAGGAGCCACGGCGTCGTGCGCCCGCCCGATGGTGGCGTCGTACGCCTTGTGCATGGTTTCCGAAGTTGCTTCCGCCACGGTATCCTTCGCATTCTGCAGGACTTCCTGCGCGGTGCTGGTCATGCGCTCCTTGGCCTGATCCATCAATAACGCCGGATCCAGCTTCTGCTGCAGCGCGTCCAGCGTCACACCCAGTTCGGAGCGGGTTTGCTCCACTTCGGCGCGGCGGGTTTCCACCTCGTCGCCGGGCGCTACGTCCAGATCGTTCACGAGTTCGTCATCCAACTCGTCATCAAACTCAGCGTTATCCTCAACCCTGAGTCGCTCGGTTCCGTACCCTTGAGCCATTTACTTCCTCCTTCAGGGATTCAATGCTTTCGATGGTCTGCCGGGGAGTAAGGTCCTCATGCTTGAGGGCGTTGATCCCGTTCCACACCAGCAGCCCGCCTCCGGCCGTTACTACCAGGCCGACGAGCAGGGCGGATGCCCAGGCAGGTACGCCAAGGGTCCAGAGACCCAGGATGAGCGCTGCCACCAGGGCAAGGAAGCCGGCATACGCCACCAGCCCGCCTGCGGCAATCAAGCCTGCGTCCTTCCCAACCTTGGCGGCCTTCTGCGTCATCTCCGCCTTGGCAAGCGCCAGCTCCTGGCGCACCAGGGTAGTCACTTCCCGGGTGAGATCACCCAGTAGCTCGCCGAGCGAGCGCTCCTGTTTCGGCTGCGAGATCTCCAACATACCCACTACCTCACTCCCTTGCTGACCATCCGGTTGCATTCCGACCCAAATGTGCTGGGCCAACAGGTTCGCTTACAGCCGTCCCGCTGTCTCCGGCCGATCGATGCCGTCATCCGCAAAGTCATCGTCGTAGTCTGGCGATGTGTGGATCTCAAGGTCGCTCTTGCCGCTGATGGGCGTGCCCGAAGCGGTTCCAATGGCACCTGTTCCGGTGCCCGTCCCCAGTCCCGTGTCCATGCCGTAGCCGGTGGTCCCGGTACCCGTGGCGAGGTTGTCCGACGCACTGGAGCTGCTGCTCGGCAGGGCCGGAGTAGCAACGTCGATGGCACTTCCGTAGGCTCCGGGCGCGTAAATGGTACCCTCGTAGCTGCTGTCGCTAGGACGGTAGTCATAGGCGCGGGAGGCGGAACTCTTCAGGAAGCGAGCCGCGAGGAACCCGATGGCGAACGTGGTGCCGATGAAGATGGCCGGCTGCCTGCGGGCCAGGTCCTCCACGTCACGGGTGACCTGGTTAACGTCCCGCTCATTGAGGTAGCCGGTCGCACTGTCCATCCATCCCGCCACGGTCTCGGCGTACTGACCGATGGGGGCCTGATCGTTGTCCCGCAGATTCTCCGCGGTGGACCGGAACGCCTGGGCGATGCCGCTCAGGCTGTTGGCACACGCGTCCTTCTGCGTTGAGAGAGTGCTCTGGATCTGCGTTGCCGCCTGATCCTTCACCTGCGAAACCGCCGGGCCGACCTTCTCCTTGGTCTGCTGGAACGCCTGCGCGGCGTTCTGCTTGATCTGGTCCAGAGGCGGAGTGGATGCCCCACCCCCGTCGCCGGTTCCCGTTCCGTAGCCGCCGTAACCGGCGCTGGCGATGCCAGGATTGCTTTCCACCATGACTCCTCCCCTTCGTAAACCGCGAGCAAAGGCTCGTCCTGCGGGCACAGCCGACGCCGCGGCGGTTAGGTACTGCTTAGCCTCACTCGCTCGCGATTGGGTGCCTCTCGGTGGGGGTTCTACCCCTGTTGAAACAATCTCGAACGCGAAGCACGGCCTTATTCTCCGAGGCCTTACCCGGAACGGAGACAAGCCACTGGCGAAGGGGGTTCAGGGTTCAGTCTGCGGTGGGAAGCTGCAACCTACGGCTTGATGAGTCCGATGTCGCGGTGGGATTGGTCGGGCGACTCGCATGTTTCACTCGTGCGTCGTTCGGCCGAACGTGGGAATCGGCCGGATTTGCCGCCTCGTCGAGCCAACTCCGCTCACCCAATTTGCATTCCGCATTCCGCATTCCGCATTCCGCATTCCGCATTCCGCATTCCGCATTCCGATCTCCGCAATTGAGTGACCCCTCTCCCTCTCGGGTAACAGCCGCTGGAGGGTGGGATGAGATCACCGTTAGACGAACCTGGACAAGATCGGCTGGAAACAGTTCCGGCTCCGTCGCGCCGGCGAAGCGCGTCGCGCGGACGGCTGGCTGCGGCGGGAGCATTGGTTGCTGCGCTGCTGGCAGGTGTTTGGCTTCAATGGGGCGGCCAGCGGCAGGTGCGCGTGGAAGCGGAGACGGGGCGACCTCCCTCCCTGGAGGTTCCGCAGCTTTCGAGGATGCCGTCCGCCGCTCCGGTGCCGCCACCGACACCGGTGCCGGAAACGCCGGAAGAAGTGCCGGACCAAATCCCCAGCGAGATCAGCCCGCTTGAGCCGCAGTTCAGTGAGCCTGGCACTTCCCTGCCTCCAAGCTCCCTGCCTCCACTCCCGCCTACGGAACCTGGATTGAAGGGCTCGACCGGAGGTGGCATGGACGTCTCGGGGACTCCTTCGTTCAGCGGACCAAAGCCGCCGCCGTTCACGGGAGCTATCGCGCCGCCGGAGTTAGGCCTTGTGGACGGCGTGGTGTTCGGCAGGCAGGTGAACGGGATGCACCCAGAGCTGTTGCGGCGGTTGGTGCAGGCGGAACAGCTCGCACAGCAGGACCCGTCCTCGCAGGAAGATGCGGGGATTGACACGATCATCGCCTATCGTGCCGGTAGCCGCTCCCACTCCCGTGGGCTGGCGGTCGACATCAACTACTACGCCAACCCCTACGTGATGCACGAGAGCGGTGAGGGGGAGCTGGACCGGGAGTTGACCCAGGTCTACCACCGGATCGCGCTCCTGATGCTGGGGCGAGAGTCCGTGCTGCCGGAAGAGATCACCCGGGGAGCTATCGGTACCGACCGCACGCTCCGCCTATTGCGGGAACTGCGCGAGGAGAGCCGAGCGATGATCGCCTACTTCCGCCTCATGCCGGACGCGCAGGCGCTGGAGAGGCACCTGCGCACTCACCCTGCTGGCCGCGACCACGCGGCAAACGGGCGACTTCTCCCCATCGGGGAGCCGGTCGCACCACTGCGTTTGCAACAGCAGATGATGCGGGACTACGTCGTGCTGGCAGGTCGCCGGGGACCTTCGGTACCGGGGCTCACCTATCCCACGGCTCCCGTCGTGGTCAAGGGGGATGCTCCCTTCGCCGGCGACCCGACGTACCGCGGGCCGGAGATGGGTTTCCTGAGCCTGAGTGAGCCGCTGGTAAAGGCGCTGACGCAGGTCGGACTGCGGTGGGGAGGCACGGATATGGAACGCACCAGCGGGGACCTGATGCACTTCTACCTTCCTGCAAGCGAAGTGGCGATAAGCGGAGCGACTGCAGGCCGAGTGACAGCAAGTGAACGGGGCAGAAGTAGGAACAACAGACCGGGAGATATGCGGTGATGAAGCGACCAGTAGTTCGTCAAGACAGAATAGTGCTTTTCCGGCGGAATGGGAGAATGGAAGAGAGGGTGAATGGGAGCGGCTCCGGCCGTGATGTCTCCCTTTCCCCCATTCCCCCACTCTCCCTTTCAATCTGTCAGAACATCCCAGACACGCTACTAGCTGTTCTGGTGACGGGCCTCCTCGCGGCGACCTCCGCGGACGCTGCGCCGCTTTCGATGAAGCAAGTGAACCAGGCAGAGTGGACGGCTGGTAAAGCCGGGAAGGGGCTAGCGGTTGGAACTCCGCTGATGACACGGACGCAGGTGCTGCTGGACCGCGCCTTTTTCTCACCCGGCATCATTGACGGGAGGTCTGGAAGCAACGTGAAGAAGGCGCTGCAGATGTTCCAGAAGGCCAATGTTTTGCCCGTGACCGGAAAGCTGGACCAGAAGGTGTGGTCCGCGTTGGCGCAGGACGAGGCTCCGGCGCTCACGACCTACGCCCTGACCCAGAGCGACGTGAAAGGCCCGTTCGTGGCGAAGGTGCCTGCGGACTTGAAGAAGCAGGCGAAGATGAAACGGCTCGCCTTCACCTCTCCGCTGGAGCTACTCTCCGAGAGGTTCCACATGGCGCCGGACCTGCTTCGGAAGCTCAACCCGGGGGTGAACTTCAAGAAGCCGGGGACGCCAGGGATGAAGATTGTGGTGGCCAACGTGGGCGGACGGAAGCCGGAAGGCAAGGTGGCGAAGATCCAGGTGGACACCGCCGGCCAGACGGTCAGGGCCCTCGATGCGGAAGGAAAGCTGATCGCGTTCTACCCGGCTACCGTGGGCAGCAGCGACTACCCTTCGCCGTCCGGGAAGCTGAAGGTGGTGGCGGTGGCGGAGCGTCCGGTCTTCACCTACAGCGCCAAGCTCCAGTACTCCAAGCTGAAGAAGGGCCAGGTCTACAAGATTGCCGCCGGCCCGAATAACCCGGTGGGGCTGGTCTGGATTGACTTGAACAAGGACGGCTACGGCATCCATGGGACCCCGGAGCCGGCGAAGATCAGCAAGGCGGAGTCGCACGGGTGCGTGCGGCTTACCAATTGGGACGCGGTGGAGCTGGCTGGCCTCATCAAGCCCGGCGTCCCTGTCACCTTCACTGACAAGACGGCTAAGCCCGCCGCGAAGGTCGCCGGAAAGCGTCAGGAGAAGCGTTGACCGGGGCGGCACTGGCGTAGAGTTTACGCCCTGCCACTCCCTCTACAGGCACGCTCCACCGTCTGAACGCTTTTGTGGTCGTGCCGGCTCACAGTTCGATCAGGGAACCACCGTAACCGTAGGCGGCTGGATCCAGGCATGGTAGGAGGCTTCCACATTGCCGACCTTGTGATCCCCGCGGTGGAGCAGGACGCGATACCGGAAGCGGTAGGGCTCGCCCTTCTTCTGCAGCCACTCCCGCTTCTCGCCGCCCTCGAAGGCTGCTTTGGCGAACGGGTTGGTGCCGACGAGGCCGTAGTCGCGCGCGTGCCAGTAGCAGGGGTGATTCAGGTTGCTGGGGTGGTCCATCATCGCGATGCCGTAGGTTCCATTCTCCAGCATTCCGGCGTAGTCCAGCCACGCGGCGCGCTTGCCCCACACCTGCTTCTCTCCCACCCCGCCGAGGGCATTCACCATCTTGCCCCCCAGCGCGCCCTTCATCGAATAGTAGACCCGGAAGGCGAGAAGCCCGCCCTCCTTGGTATCGCCGTAATGGACGTCCCCGTGGTTGGGGATCAGTTCCACATCGTAGTCAAGGAGCCGGTAGTCCGGCGCGATGGCGTACACCTTCAGGGTCCGCTTCTCGTCCAGCAGCGGCATTCCCTCGCTGGAAGTCCATTGGTTGGTGGCTGAGAACCCGCCGAAAACGGAGCCTTCCCAGCGCTTGTCCAACTTCTGGTGCTTGATCCTGCCAAAGGCCTTGTCCTCGCTCCAGTCGTCGACCCCGTTCACCTCACCGTAGGCCGTCCAGAACGACCGGTGGTGCTTGTGGTCCTGATCTTTGGCCGCTTTCTCCGCCGCTACATCCAGCATGGGGAAGTCGCGGGTCATGCGGCGCTTGTCCGGCCCGATGACCGGATGAAGGAACGGACGGGGGATGTCCGGCGCGAAATGGTAGGTGGTGAAGAGGCCGTCCGGCAGCATCACCGAAAGCTGGTGCTCGCCTTCCGCCTTGAGGGAGACACCCGGACCAGCGGAGCCCTTCGTGAGATCGAAGCGGCGCTTCTGCCCCGCCTTCACGGAGGGCAGCACCGTGACCAGGTAGTCGCCGTCCTTCTGCAGCGGCACCGTCAGCGCGCCGCCTGCTTCCTTGAGCAGCGCCCCCCCGGTGGGAGTCCCCGCCGGTGGCTTGAACCAGATCGGCACGGGCATGGGGCAGTCGTGAGCGGAGACGATTTCGAAGGTCGGCATGGACGCTGTTCCTCGCGCCTTCCTCGGCGACGTGGGTTTGAGTTGAGTTCCGGATCATGGAAGCAACTACGCGAGCGGTTTGTGGCGACTTTACCCGCCTAAAGGGCGAAAACCTCTTTCAGGTGGCGCAGGCTTTCGCGAGCGATGGTCTCCGGGTCCGGGCTGTAATCGAAGACCTCCACCGAGACGTAGTGCGGGTAGCCCACCTCGTGGAGGGCGGCCGCGATGGGACGGAAGTCGGTCTCCCCGAAGCCGGGTCCGCGACGGTTGGCGTCGTTGGCGTGGAAGTGCTCCACCAGCGGCGCGAACTCGCGGATGATGGCGGCGGGCGGGCGATCCTCAGAGCACATCGACTTCACGTCCAGCATCAGCCGGAAGTGGGGATGGTCGATCTCGCGCACCATCCGGGCAGCCTCGGCGGCGGTGAGGATGAAGTCGCTCTCCGGCGCGGGGAGCGACTCCTGGCAGAGGATCACGTTCCGCTCCGCAAGCGTGGGAAGCACCTGCCGGAAGGAATCCTGCGTCCGCTTCCATGCGCCCTCAAGGTCACCCTCCTCCAGGCGCCGCTGACCGGGTGATCCGAAGATCATCACCCGCGCGCCCACATCACCTGCGAAGTCGACAAGTGCGCGGAGGTAGTCCGCCGTCCTGAGCCGGAGCGCCTCGTCACGGGAGTGGATGTGGAGTCCCTTGGGTGAGGCGAGAAGCCAGTGAAGGCCCACGATCCCCAGTCCGGCATCTGCCGCCACCTGGCGAATCTCGCGGCGCTGCTCCGGTGAGATGTCGGTCACCGATGGGCCGAAAGTGAATGGCGCGATCTCGATCCCGTCGTAGCCAGTCTCGGCCACCAGGGCGCAGACGCGCTCCCAGGGCCAGTCTCCAAAGGTCTCGTTGCAGATGGCAAAGCGCATGGTTGGGGGTTGGGAGTTGGGGGTTGGGGAAAGCAGGCGTAGGTCAGGGAGGAGTTCGCCGGTACCGGGCGCGGCTCCCTCTCTTCCGTTCGCCTATCGCTCCAGCTCCCTGCGCGCGATGGCATAGGCCGCACCGCTGACAACGGCGCAGAGCACGAGCACCAGGATGGGGGCACCCGTGAAGCCTTGCACCGCATAGGTGCCGAACGCACCAAGCAGCAGCAGGATCGAGGCGCCGGTCGACGCCACGACCGCGACGCCGGACCTTCGGCAGCGGGTGGAGATGGCGGTAGCTACCAACCCCAGGCTGAGCGCCATCAGCACCGACTCCAGCACCAGCCAGCCGAGGGCCGGACCGTCCATGCGAGTGGGAAGGTAGCGGGAGAGCAACTCAGTAGTGTGACCGAGGGTAGCGACCCAGAACACTCCCACCAACAGGAAGCCCAGCAACGGTGGCCCCAGGCGACCTGCGAGCAGCCCCAGGAGGATATCGTCACTGGACGCAGCCGTCGTCCGGAGGCTCTCCCACGTCTCCTGCTCCCGCTCTCGCGTCACGGCGGTCGCCATCAGGGCCACGGAGATTAGCGCCAGGTAGAGGCCGACCAGCGAGCAGCAAAGCATGAGGGCATCCGGGATCCCAAGCGCCTGCGCCGTGGAGAGCGGTCCAACCTGCTTCTCCACCCAAGGAATGGCGATGCGCGCGATGCCCCAGAGGGCGTAGGGGATTACCGCGCACCAGACGATGGCCGGCAGCCCCCAGCCACGGGCGTCCTTCGGCAGCCGGAGGCCCAGCCAGAGGCGCCAGTCGCGGCTCTGGTGTCCCAGCGCCCGCCACTCCCGCCGCGCAATGGCGTTCTCCGGCAGCTCCGCGAGCGCAGAGAGGAGGGAGGTCCGTGGCGGGGAGTGGGGAGTGCTCACGGGTTCAGTATAGGGTTGAACCGGGGAGCATCAGTACGCGCTGTCATCACGTTCCGGTTCCACGAGGAGACCGGCTTTCTCATCGCAGTGGGCGCTGAGGGCGACAGAAGCCGTGTCCTTGCGAGTGCGGAGGGGAAACCTAATCCACGCATCATCAACCGCACTCTTGATGCTCGAGCCCGTCTCCGCCAATTCGCAGACTGCAAGGGCACGACGGATGGTCTGGGGGTTCTCTCCGTCGAGGAAGTAGCCCGTACTTGCGCAGTATTTGAGGAAGCCCTTCAGGCTCGGCGGAGGGCTGCTGAAAACGTCTAGCTTGTAATGATGGATCTTTCGGAAGCAGTCCACGCAATCCTGTCTTTGGAGCCGAGCCGCCATTTCCTGAAGCTCGTCGTTGCAGTCAACCTTCATCTGCGCGTTTCCTTCATCTAATCGTTCCTCTCCGGGCATAATCGAACGGCTCCGGTAACCTTCCGATCCTCAATCAGTGCCGGCCTCCGACAAAACCTGCCGATAAGTGACACGGGCATGCTCATAGGCGCGCCGGGCATCCTCGCGCTCACCCGCCGCGTAGGTTCGCTCCTTTTGCTTCCAGCACTGGTCCACTCCTCGGAGGGCCCATTCGGCGCTCCGTCGTGAGGCTCGGACAGGCTTGCCGTCCACCTTGACCCAGATCGGGTTGGTATGCGCCCCTGGGAACATCCGCACTGCCACCCAACTGCTCCGCTCCACCCGCGTCTCGAACACCAGCTCCTTTGCCTGGCCGTCCTGCGGGATGAGCTGCTTCGCCACGGGGTAGCCGTTGACGATCAGCTCGACCGGCACCGAGCCTCCCTTCTCGGAGCGGGCGGCGGCCCGGACCCGTAGTCGTACGACACCCGCACCCGCGAGCCGCAGCTCGCTGCCCTGCGTCCCGACCTCCACACTCCGCTTGGGCGCGTCCAGGGCGGAACCCCGGAAGTCCATGAGGTGGTGCGACCCATCGCTGACATAGCTGCGGCCCGTGCGGATTGCCTCGCACCAGTTGTCGTAGGTCAGGCGGCCGCGCTGCTTGACGTAGACGCGGCCCAGGCCAACCCGTTCCCCGCTGATGCAGGGGAAGTCCGTCTCCCCGCTGATCCGCGTGCGGAAGCCGCAGTTCAGCACGTGGTACCACATGTTCATCTCCGCCTTCCGGTCCGTGTCCATCGTGGAAAGGAAGTCAACGGCCGGCTCCAGGGCACCGCTGGGACCCGGAACCTGGTGGGTCACGTCCACGATGAACTCGTTCGCCCCGATCCCGTCGTAGGCGGGGAGGGCGTAGTTGGGGAGACCGTCCGGACCGTCCGCCCCCGCCACTCGCTCGGGGATTGGCGCAAGGCCGATGGCGGAGTGCGCGGGACCACAGACGGCCCCCTGTCGTTTCGCCCACCGCAGGGTGTTCAGCCCCAGAGTGGGCCAGTGGTTCTTGGAACCGCCACCCGGATAGATCTGGTCCTTCAGCCGCAGCAGGCAGAGGTGCCCGCTCTGATGCGAGCCAAAGCCGGAGACCTCCACGTCGTAGCGGAGGAGGTAGGGATAGCGGGAATGGGTGTCTTCTGTCCCCGTGAAGAACTGCTTCTGGTGATCGAAGCCGGGTCCCCAGGTCAGGTTTGCGCCCACCTTCAGGTCCTCGCCCTGGCAGTGGCGCGCCATCGCCTCCGGCCCGACCCCTTCGGTGGGGCTGACATAGTGCGCGCAGCCCGCCGCGTGAATGTGATGGTCCCCCGAGTACCAGCCACGTGCGGCGGGATCAATCCAGCGGCGGACCTGATACTCAAATCGGGTGGGGCGAGCGCCGACCTGCAGGGTGCGCACTTCGGGAATTGACTCCGGCCCCCGACTGCACCGGATAGTGTAGCTGCCAGAGGGAAGCCGCAGGACCTCTCCATCCGCCCGGTAGACCTGTGGATGGAAGAAGAAATCGGGGTCCAGCCGCTTCGATTGCGCGGGGTAGACCCTCCCCTGCTCATCACGCACCACGAAACAGGCGATGGTCGGCCGGCCGCGCTCGTCCCGGACCCGGAGCGTGACCGGCTGCGAGGGTTCCGAGGTGAAGTGGACCGGCAGGGTCGCCGAGTGCCGGCCAGGATCATCCTCGTAGGCGAGGGTGACCGACTCCAGATCGACCCACCCGGGAGCTCCGCAGGGGTCCAGCCGGATCCCGAGGAGCTGGCCCTTGACCGTGAACCGCACAGCGTACTCCCGGAACCGGCCGTTATCCTCTTCCAGAGAGAACACCGTGTTGCGCTGCCCATTCGGTTGGGGCTGATCCTCGGTCCACCAGAAGAGCTGTCCGAAACCGGGCCGCTCCGCTCGTGCCCGGAAACGGAGCACCATCTTCCCGCCCGGAGCACTCACCTCCGTTCCGATGTAAGGATCAGCGCCAGTGCTCACGATCCGCAGCGACTCCCCTCGGGGCTCCAGCTTGCACTGGTTCAGCGCCTTCCAGGCCGCCGCGTCGCGAGGGAGCCGCCACTCTCGGACGTGGACCGGCCGAGGCGGGCCGCCTACGGATGCGGGCAGCTCCCCGACATTGAAACTGAGGGTCGCCGCCAACTGACCGGCGTCGCGTGCATAGACCTGAAGGATGCGGTATTCCAGCGCCATGCCGCTTAGCGTGGCGCTGAGCGGAGCGGCGTCGGCCACGGAGAGATCGAGCCACCGCTGCGCGACTCCGGCGGCGGGACCGTTCGGCACCTGCTGCGCATTCGGGCTGGTCACTCGGAGACTACCGGTCGCGCCCGCCCCGTTGCGGACCTTGACGAGGAAGGTCCGCCAGCCCTGCTCATGAAGCACTGGCGGCGATTGGGCCGGCTTCACGGCTAGGGTGCCGTCCGGATGAATCTGAAGCTCCGCGAGGCAGAGCGGATCGAACGCCGCCTGAACCTGCTCCACCACCGAAGCCGCGACCGTCTCCCGGCCGGCGCTCTCCAGCATGGCGATGCGGGCGGGCGACAGGGGAACCCCAAGCATCTCCAGCGCCTCTCGCAGACGCCGACTGTGCGCCAGCAGCGGCTGCGGCTCGGCGGGCCTGTTGCCCTGCGCTGCAACCGGAAGATCTGCGCGCACCACGTTGAACAGGAGGTCGGCCTCCGCCCGGAAGCCGAGGTCCTCCGTCCCCTGACCGATGTTGAAGCGCAGGCCAACCAGCCGTTGTCCGGCGGTGGAAGCGCGGAACGAGAGGACCCGGAACTCCTCACTCGCACCGGTGAGGCGCGTTCCTGAACGGGGGTCTGGCTCCAGTCTCCAGGAGACCCCACTTCCGGCGCGATGGTCACTGGCGTGAGTCCCCACCGCGCTGCTGGATGCTTCCTCGACCTGAAGCGGTGCCGTGGTTCCCGACGTGTTGCGCACCTGGATCAGGCAACGCTGCCACTGACCCTGAACCAGCACCGGCGGCGTCCCGATGCGCGCCACCTTGACCCGGCTCTCCGGGTTGATCTCCAACTCCAGCAATTCGGTCGCGGTCGCGTTGCCGCGGTGACTGCTCGCCAGCGGATTATCGGCGCCCGCTCCGAAGGCACACGTCACCCCGGTCAGCAGACCCGCCAGGAGCACGGGCATCAGGGACGTCAGCCGTGGTCGCACCGAAGGTAGCATCGTCTCGACTCCCTCTTTTCCGAATCTCGGGGACCCGCTCCCGGTCATCCACTCATCACTGGAGACCAGTCGGCCACGCGGAGTTTCACTCGTTCGGCTGTCGCAAGTCTGGGGTTCTGGACCTGGCCGAATGTCCAATAAGAGTAGGGAGCTACACAGATGGCAGATCCGGGACCAGCAGGTCTTCTGGAAGCTCGTAGTGGGCCGACTCTCCCGGCTTGCCAACTGCTAGCCCGTTTCGCGTCCGCTTCATCGCCGCTACGTCCAAGGGGATTGGCCCCGCCTTGACGGTTCCAGAAAGAGGCACTGCATCCCTTCGAGACACTGGTGGCGGAGGTATCGGACGCGACCACGCCAAAGATTCGCCCGGCGAGGGGGCGGGCAAGCTTTCGGCTTCCTGCTTTAACAACCTTCCATAAGGGAATGAGGATTTGACCGGACAACAAGGAGTTCCTATGGCACGAGTCGTCCATTTTGAGATTCATGCGGAAGACCCGGAGCGGGCGATCGCGTTCTATTCCAGCGTCCTGGGGTGGCAGTTCACCCAGTGGGACACGGGCGGGATGGAGTATTGGATGATCAAGACCGGCCCCAGCGAAGAGCCGGGCATCGATGGCGGCCTGATGCGGCGGCACGGCCTCATCGACGGGCAGGCGGTGATTGCCTATGTCTGCACCGTCAACGTCACGGACCTGGATGGCACGCTGCAAGAGGCCCTTGCTGCGGGAGCCACCCTGGCGCTTCCAAAGATGCCCATCCCCTCGGTCGGCTGGCTGGCCTACGTTAAGGACACCGAGGGCAACATCTTCGGGATGATGCAGAACGATCCAACCGCCGGACAGTGAGGCAATCTCGGATTTCGGATTTCGAGTTGCAGGCGAGACCGGTGCGGGCTTGGCAAAAGCGCTGACCGCACCTCTCGCCACCCAGCCCGCTTTCGATTCTTTCTGATCCGCGTCGATCCTTTCAATCCGCGTCATCCGCGTTCCATTCCGGATGGCACCTGGAGACTACAGGTCAGTTGTCGACGAGCACCTTGACGGTGACGGCGGTGACGACCTGCAGATTCTTGTCGAGGCCGCGGATTTCGATGAAGTGCTCACCGTTGGGCGTCTTGAGGGTGTCCCAGTCCCAACTGTAGGGCTGGACGTTGCTCACGCGGGCGAGGCGGCCATTGAGTAAGAACTGCACATAGGTGACGCCCTCGCCCATGACGTTGGCGCTGATCCTCGCCACGCCGCGCTGGACCGACTCCGAGAGCGGCGTCACCGCCAGGCGGACCCGCCGCTCGAAGCTGGCGTTGGTGAGGCCGCCGAAGCGAATCCGCACGTGCGTGATCCCCGCCTTGAGCGACCGCTTCCCGCCCAGCGCCGATTCAAGGGACTTGAGCGCGTTCTCCTCATTGACGGTGCCGCGCAGGTCCGGCATCGGCTCCCACTCGCCCTCGTCCAGGCGCACTTCCACGCGCGTGGGATTCGGGTCGAAAGGATCGCCGCTGGTGATGGGGGCGGGCAGGCCGAAGAAGGAGGAGACTGCCGGCTTGACGTCGCCTTCCGGCAGCGCCTCCAGCAGGATCTGCGAGGCCGGGTGAGTCACCCCCTTGAGCGTCGGTTCCGCCGGCTGGATCACGAAGCCGCCCCGCTCTTCCGACGGCATCCCGTTCTCGTCCGGACGGCGCATCAGGCCACTGGTGGAGACCAGCACGGCGGTGGGGGTCCATGAGACAACGCTGCCGGCGCCCTGGCGCTCCGTCCCCGCGTAGCGCCCAATCCCCTTCAGCGGCTGCTTCACCTTGGCGAGGACGCGCGGCACCCCGCCGGTGGTGGCGTAGAGCACTTCCCCACCGACCTTGTTCTCCAGTGTGACCGAGGGCGGCACCACGTCCGGCGGGCGCGCCACCACCATCACGAAACGGTCTCCTCTAGCGGGGAGGTAGTTGGCGGCGAACGGGGTCGTCTGCCCGTTCTTCTCCAAGTAGACGCGGCTTCCCAGCGGCGGCGCGAGGCAGCGGAACAGTCCGCTCCGGGCAGACAGGTCGGTCATTACGGCGGCGCTGGTGGCTGCCTCCCCCGTGGCAAGGATCTTAAGGATGCGATTGCTCCCCTTGCCCGCAGGCAGCCTGAGCAGCACGCCCTCCGACGAAATACCCGCGACCGAACCCTGTGGAACGGCCGTGACCACGTCCGCGCCCAGGGCAACCAACGTGGCGGGACGGACCACCTTGCCCATCGTCTCCCAGTTCACGCCCCGGCTGGTGCTCAGCTCCACCAGCCCGTTCGCGGCGTTGGTCACGCGGATACGGTAGAGCTCGCCATCGGGTTCCTGGGCGAAAGCTGACTCCGGCAGGGCGGTGACCACCAGGATTCCGGCGGCGCCAGTGAAAAGGTGGCGTCGGGAGAGGCTCATCGTTTCTCATCCATATCTGGGCCAGTAGGGCTGCCTGCGGGCTTCTGCGCGGTGGCGCGGAGGACTGCCCGCGTTCGGGCGACCGTCTCGCGGAGGCCGGGAACCTCATGGGGGGCGCGCTTGACGGTGGGGAACACCTCGGAAAGGATGTTCCACCAGCCATAGTTTTCCAGGTAAACAAGGTCGAAGAGCATCACGCCCTGGCTGTATTCCACCGCGGTCTGGAGCGCTTTGCGGAACAGCTCCGGCTGACCCTGGTAGTCGAGGAGCTGAATGCCGGCGTAGACGAAGGTGGCCTCGTTCACGGCGCGCATGGAGGTCTCCGCCGCCGCCTGCACCGTGCGCTCCGGGTCCTCCCCCAACTGCCGGGCGTCCTCCCGGGTGGCGATGGGATGGTAGCAGCCGGTGGTCAGCCAATGGAGCTTTCCGGCGTACCCCGTCTTCGCGTATGCAGGCGTCATCCAATCGTAGCCGGCGTGGAAGTCGTCCGCGCCCCAGTTGACGCCCACGCCGAAGTAGTCCTCGTACCAGGAGCCGACGTAGGCGCCGAGGGTGATGCCGGGCCGTCGGCTCTCCGCTGCTTTCCGGGCTTCGTCCAGGAAGTCCCGGATGACCGTGGCGCGCCATTCCAGCCACTCCCGGAAGTAGGGACCGCGGACGCGGGGACCGCCCGGGACGGGGCTGTAGGCGTAGATATCCTCCGGGAAGCGCTCCAGCTTCTTCCCGAGCCACGCCTCGAAGAGCTGCTGGGAAAGCGGCGAGAAGTCCGTCCGCATTCCGGCGAACCGCATGCGGTCGAAGACGATGCCGTCCAACGCATAGCTCTCCGCAAGCTCCTCCACCAGCCGGAGCATGTACTGGCGTTCGGCCGGGTCGGCGGGGTTCACGAACATGCCGACCGGCTCCGATGGCGAATCGAGGATGCCCTGGAGCAGCGGCCTGGCGGCGTAGGTGAGCTTCTGACCCACCTGAAGGTGCTCCAGCAGCCAGCGGGCCGCCTCGCCGCGACCGACCAGGAGGTGTCCATCCTTGGGGGGCCGAATCCCGCCCAACTCGGCCAGAGAGCCGTCCACCAGCGCGGTCACCGTATCGCCGACGACCACGGCGGCGGTATCCTGTGTCCCAAGCTTCTTCTCCGACGGGTAGCCGCCGTCGTAGCTGGCGAGCTGGCCGTCCGCCGGTCCGTTGTTCTCGCCGCCCTGCAAGTCCCGCGCGGCGCCATCGGCGGCGGTCACGGTGCGCTGCACGTCGTAGACAATCGCCTGCCCGCGTGGGTCGTCATAGAGCGGGCCGCTCTTCACTAGCTTGTGACCCTTGGAGAAGGTGTTCAGTGAGGCGAAGACTTTGATCCCGCGCCGTCGGCCTTCCAGCATCGCGGTGAAGAGGAGATCGTGGTTCTCAGGGACCGCGACGCCTCGCCACTCCTTCAGCCGCGGGGCGATCTTGCTGGGCCAGAGGACGTGCCCGGAGAGAGGCTTGACGTCGACCACCACCGTGTTGATGTTCGCGCTTCTGCAGCGGTCGAAGACGGCGGCGACACCCTCGCGGGTGGAGAGGCGCTGGAGGTTGGCGGTGGCGTCCATCCAGAGGACGCGGCCCTCCAGGTTCGCCTGACGCGTGACGGAGGTGATGAGGCCCTGAGTCGGGTCTTTCGCAGGCGTTGTTCCCCCAGGCTTCGCTTCCTGGGCGCGCGCGCTTCCGCCTGCGGCCAGAGTCCCTGCCGCCAGCCCAAATAGCACCTCGCGCCGACCGACAGACTTGCTCAAAGAACGCTCCAACACCGATGAAGAAGAGTGGACAGCGGACGGCTCGCCATCAAGAGCGCACGACCAGCGATACCGGATAGGCCGAACCGCCCACCGGAATGCCCTGGATGCTGATCTTGCGGCTCTCGCCCGGAGCCAGCTTGAGGGTGTGCAGGATCTTCTCCATGGGCGGGGCGACCTGTGGGACTTCGATCAGCTTCCCGTCGATCATGAAGACGCCGCGCGCCCAGTTGGCTTCCGGGGTGAAGACCACCTTGACCGTGGCCTCACTCTCCGTGGGGTTGCTCACATCCAATGAGATGTTGTAGACCACCCCATAGTTCCCAAAGAGCTTCCGCTGCGGGTTCTTGCCGGTCACCGGCTTCCGTCCAATGGGGATGAAGGTCCAGCGGCGGTCGCCCACCCGGTAGCTGTGCTCTTCGACCTTCTCCGGCGTCGGATAGATGTGCGGCTCTTGGCGGGCGACCTCCAGCATATCGGCGGTGATCTCGGGGCGCGCCGGTTCCTGAGACGCGGTCACGAGGGTGACAAGCGGACCCCCGCTCACCACGCGGAAGCTGTAGATGCCGGAGACGGTATCCTTGTTCGGCACCGTCCTGGCATAGACCACGCGGGAGCGCTTGGGCGGGATGCGGGTGATGTAGCCCAGGTCATCCGTGAGCGCGGAGAGAAACTTCTGCCCCGCGCGATGCCCCGCCTGAAGCGGATCGATGAACGGCCCCGCATCGCCGCCGATCACCTGAACGTCGACCGGTTCCACGCCGGGATTCACGAGGTGGATCTCGAAGACGAAGCCCTGGCCCATCCGGTTCTGGTGATGGAAGAAGAGCCGGGTGGGACCCTGCGCCTCCACGGGCGCCTCGAAGAGGGTCCCATGCTCCCGCACGCTTTCCGGGTCATTGCTGTAGACGAGGAATGCCGGCTTGCGAGGCGGCAGGGGCAGGTTGGTCACCTTGACGCGCGCCATCGTTCTCACCGGTAGTAGCCCTTCGCCGGTGATGGTGATTGGATAGGCCACGGTGGTTGACTGGCCCCGCTCAATCGGCTTCACCCCCTCCGGCTCACCCGTGATGCGGACCACCGCGCCCGGCTCCCGCTCCACCTGGTCCAGAACGCGCTCCGCCGCCACGGTGCGGACAAACGACCCGGGGGCGGAGGCCCCGGTTACGCCCGCCTCGGCATCGCCGTCGATGCGGCCGGCGTACTTCTTGACCCAGACGGTGAAGGCGGACTCCTTGCCGTCCCGCCCGAAGCGCACCACGGCGCTTCCCACGCCCAGTCCCTTCACCTCGATGGCGGACCTGCCCGGAACCACGTTCGCAGACGCGGCCGCACCTTCGACCCTCACGTTGATCGCGCCGTCGGCGGATCCCTTGACGCTCATCACCCGCGTCTCACCGAAAGGGACCGTCAGGGAGCGGTTCTCCGCGCCGAGCGTGACGCTGTCCGGCTCCGGCTCCTCGGCGGGTTCCGGCTTCTTCGCGCTCTCCACCGGCTTCGCGCCGCCGGCCACGGACACGCCCCTGCCTCCCAGAACCGACTTGAGGTTCTGCGCCCAGAGGGTGGCGGTCTCCTTCGGCTGCTGTTCCCGCTCCGCCGCTTCCAGCGGGGTCGCTACCATCACCAGGCCGCCACGCGCGTAGACGCCCCAGCTCTCGCCGCGTGAGCGGATCTCGACGTCGGACGCGGCAAGCCCTGCGGGGATCAGCTCGCGGAGGCGCTCCGCTGCCGTCTCCGCTCGTTGAAGCGGCGAGAGGCTTCCATTCGGCAGTCTAAACGTGGTGATCAGCTTGCCGCCCACCAGGAGCCGGGCCGCTTTGCCGTCAGGGATGACCGCCACCGGCAGCGCCTTTGCGCTGTGGGCAGGCCTGGGCTTCCGTGAACTGGCTCTGGCCTTGGCTGGCGTCCGCTTCCGGGGCGCGCCCGGTGCCGACGAGGCTGCCGTCATCGCGCACAGTGATCCGGCAACCAGCGATAGCAGCAGGCGGTTGGAAGGATGGAGCATGGCGAAGTGGAGAGGCACGCGGTGAGCCGGACGGATTCACGGGACCCTCCTATCCTATCAGAGAGCCTTTCCACGCCCAAGCGCCGTCTCGCGGCGGCCGCTCTGCCGCATGGAGCGCCCCCGGTACTTCAATTGCAGAAATGGTGAGAGCGATGTCAGAGAATCAGCCGGCACCGGGACGGGAGCGCTTGGAGGGCCGCGTGGCATTGGTGACGGGCGGCGCGATCCGCGTGGGGCGCGCCATCGCTGAGGCGCTTGCGGCGCGGGGCTGCCATGTTGGCATCACCTACCGTAGCTCATCGGGGCCGGCGGAGGAACTGGTGGCTGCGCTGCGGGCGCAGGGCGTGCAGGCAGCGGCCGCACCTTGCGATCAGCGCGACCCGGCACAGATCACCGCCGCCGTGAACGCATTGGAAACCGAACTCGGCCCCACGGACATCCTGGTCAACAACGCCGCCATCTTTGACCGCACCCCCTTCGAGGAGGCGACCCTGGAGGACTGGGATGTCCACCTGGAGACGAACCTGCGCGGGCCGTGGCTCTTCTGCAAGGCGGTCGGCCCCGCAATGAAGGAGCGCGGCTGGGGCGGCATCCTCAACATGCTCGATATCGCGGCGGAGCGGCCCTATGTGGAGTACCTTCCCTACTCCGCCAGCAAGGCGGGCCTCCTGGCGGTCACTCGGGGCCTCGTCCGCGTGCTGGCACCAGCGGTCCGCGTGAACGGCATCGCGCCCGGAACGGTCCTCTGGCCGGAGGACTACCCGGAGGAGTTGCGCCAGGCCGTCCTCCGCCGCACCCCGCTGGGCCGGGCGGGCACGCCGGAGGACATCGCCGCCGCCGCCCTCTACCTGCTGGAATCCCCGTACCTTACCGGCGTGGTGCTGCCGGTCGACGGCGGTCGGTCGCTGGTCTAGCGGGGACAGTTGAGGATACTGATCACCGTTCCGAGGTCAGGGATAGGATCTCCGGCAACGGATACTGACGCTGGCAAGAGGTCAACCTGTGGCTCTGTCGCGGGGCGATGGCCTTAAGCCATGTCGAGGAGCTCTTGTCGATCTTCCAAGTACGTCTGACCGGGGTAACAGGCCAACGCTGCCTCCAGGACGCGCCGGGCTTCGTCCCGACGTCCGAGGAAGACGAGTGCTTTTATGGCTGGCACAAGGAGTTCCCGATGAATGAAGGGGGACGCGAGGGGGATCCAGCAGTACTCCACGCCCAGGGGAAGGGCCGCGATCCCGGCGTCCACCGCAGCCAGCGTTTCCTCATATCGCCCGAGGACGACGAGGGCGCGGGCCTTTCCGCCCCAGGCATCGGCGTGAAGCGGCTCAATGGCGAGTGCCTGCTCGAAGTAGGTGAGGGCTTTCTCCGCGTGTTGGCGGTCCCAATCGGAGGCCGGTGCGTCTTCGGCATCGCGGTAAAGCCAGGTCTCACCCAGTCGAACCCACGCCTCCACATACTCGGGGCAAATCTCGAGCGCGGCCTGTGCTGCGTTCGCGTCGCGCTCAATGCTCCCGTCTCCCCCGTCTCCCTGAGTTAGCTCGTCGAACACCTTACGCGCACTTCGATAAGCGGGCGACCGCATCCAGCGCCTCCATGAAGCAGGTGTTGGGCCATCGGGGAGGATCACGTCCGTGACATAGCGCCGTTTAAGGTCTTGGTGTTCGTCCATTGGCAACCTCCCTAAGCCCTGCTCATTCCGACATTAGGTCGGCAGCACCTATGGGTCTGTGTCTTCCGACGATTCTAGTGATTGTGGGCACTGCCGCCCCTGCGGGGCTTTGATTTTTGCTTGGGGCCGGAAAGACCGGGTGGCTCACGGGTTAGGATTAGGAAACTCATCGGCCATGCAGGGCCGCCGCTTTGGGAGCGCAACGCCATGGATATCGAAGTTCTCGCAACTACCCTCGCACCGGGCCTCGCACCGGGCCTCGCTGAACTGCTCTCAGCGGACGCCCGCCTGGAGCAGATGGCCACCGGCTTCGTCTTCACGGAGGGGCCCCTCTGGCACCCGGACGAGGGGGCGCTCTACTTCAGCGACATCCCCGCCAACCGGATCTACCGCTGGCGGCCGGGGACGCGGGCCGTGGTCTACCGGGAGCCGAGCGGGAAGTCGAACGGCCTGACCTGGGACCGTGAAGGCGGGCTCCTGGCCTGCGAGCACATGGGCCGCCGCGTTTCCCGCACGCTGGCGCATGGCGTGGCCCATCTGGCCGCGACCTACGAGGGCAAGCGGCTCAGCAGCCCCAATGATGTGATCTGCAAGAGCGATGGCACCGTCTACTTCACGGATCCGCCCTACGGCATCCTCAGCGCGGAGCAGGGCGCGCTGGCCGATCAGGAGCAGCCGGTCAACGGCCTTTACCTGGTCCGACCCGGCAGCACGGAACCCGTGCTTCTGGCAGGTGACTTCGAGCGTCCCAACGGACTGGCATTCAGCCCGGACGAGTCGCTGCTGTATGTGAATGACACGCCGCGCTACCACACCCGCGTCTTCGATGTAGCGCCAGATGGCACGCTGAGTAACAGCCGCATCTTCGCGGAGTATCCTGCGGAGAAGGGAGTGGGACGGCCGGACGGCATGAAGGTGACCACCTGCGGTCATGTCATCACCACCGGACCCGGCGGCCTCTGGATCGTCTCGCCTCTTGGGGAAGTTCTGGGGCACGTGCCCCTGCCGGAGAAGGGCACGAACTGCGCCTGGGGTGACGCCGACCTGAAGGGCCTCTACATCACCGCCGGCCAGTCCGTCTACCGCCTCCGCTTCGAGGTGCGCGGCATCGGGGCGTTCCCGGCGGCTTGACGGGACGCACACTGAACCAGGCGAGCGATCCGTCGTCAATGGCAGAGATGGAGGCACCGGAGTCACCCGGTCGTTGCTCCCGGTCCGGAGATGCATACGATGCAATCATTCACTCACACTCTCCGCGCGCTGATCGGGGCATCAGGGGTGCTTCTTGCCTTGCTGGGCCCGTTGGCCTCCGAGGCGTCGGCGGCGGAGCCGCTGCAGGTCAAGCTGAAGGTGGACGACCGCGAGCGCGAAGCCCTCGTCTTTCTGCCGGCGGTCAAAGGGGACGCTCCTGCTCCGCTGGTGTTTGGATTCCACGGCCACGGGGGCACGGCACGGCAGGCCTCGCGCTCCTTCCGATTCCATGAAGTGTGGCCGGAGGCGATGGTCGTCTACATGCAGGGGATTCCCACGCCGGGCCGACTCACCGATCCGGAGGGACTGCGCAACGGATGGCAGAGCGACGTGGGAGCGCAGGGCGACCGCGATCTCAAGTTCTTTGACGCCGCGCTGGCGTGGCTGCGTAAGGAGCATCCCTACGACGAGCGCCGTGTCTACGCCTCGGGACACTCCAACGGCGGCGCCTTCACCTACGTCCTCTGGGGTGCCCGCCCGGAAGCCTTCGCGGCCTTCGCGCCCTCTTCCGGCGGCGCCCGCACCATCCGCACCCTGAAGCCGAAGCCGGCTCTCCATGTGGCCGGGGAGAAGGATCCCCTTGTCCGAATTGAGGGTCAGCGCCGGGTGATGGACGCCGTCCGTCGCATAAACGGCTGCGAGCCGATGGGAATGCAGTGGGGCGAGCACGCCACCCTCTACCCGTCGCCCACCGGCACGCCCTTCGTGACGGTGATCCATCCAGGCGATCACACCTTCTATCGGGACGCGCCGCCGCTCATGGTCCGCTTCTTCAAGCAGCACTCCCGTAGCGAGAAGTAGGCGAGAAGTAGGCGAGAAGTAGGCGAGGGGTGTGATTACGCGGTACGGTAGCAGCCACAGACCCACGTCTCAGCCGAAGTTCGGGCAGCCAAGGCGACGCCTCCGCAGGTGACGACGCGAGGTTTCGCGGTGGAAGACTATCGCCCGAGGGCTAGTGAAGGTTAACCTGTGCGCAGGTTCCATTTCTGGACCTGCCGCATGTGCAACGCACCCACCTCGCGCCGGGTTCCCGTTGCATCGTCCTCGGATCTAAGCCAAGCCTGAGGCCAGCGGTGTGCCCGACCGTCCACCATGCAGACTTTCCGCGCGGCCCTGGCGAACACGCTGGTCGCTTCCCTCACCAACAACTCCGTCTGGTTCGCGGTGACCTTCTGGGTCTACCTCCAGACGCGGTCGGTCCTGGCCACCTCGCTCATGGCGGGGATCTACAGCGGCACGGTCGCCGTCACCGGGATCTTCCTGGGGTCGCTGGTCGACCGCTACCCCAAGAAGGGGGTGATGCTCGCCTCGAGCATCGCCTCGCTGGCGCTGTACGCGCTGGCGGTTCTCGTCTATCTGGCGAGTCCTTTGCGAGCCTTCACGCACCACGCCAGCCCGTTACTGTGGGCCTTCGTGCTCATGGCGCTGATGGGAGCCATCGCCGGGAACCTTCGTAACATCGCGCTCTCCACCCTGGTGACCCTGCTGATCCCAGAAGATCAGCGGGACCGTGCCAACGGACAGGTCGGGACGGCAACGGGCGTCTCGTTCCTAGTGGCGAGCATCGTCAGCGGCCTGGTGATCGGCTACCTGGGGATCCTGGGGATGCTCTTCATCGCCCTTGGGCTGACGCTGCTGGCGATCCTCCACCTCGGGGTGGTGCACCTTCCGTTGGCACCTGCGCCCACCGGGGAGGAGCACCCGTCGAAGGTCGACCTGCCCGGCACGTTGCGGGTCGTCCGCTCGGTGCCGGGCCTTTCCGCGCTGATCCTCTTCTCCACCTTCAACAACTTGCTGGGCGGCGTCTTCATGGCGCTGATGGACGCCTACGGGCTGGCCCTGGTCACGGTCCAGGTGTGGGGAATCCTCTGGGGCGTCCTGAGCCTGGGGTTCATTGTCGGCGGACTCTGCGTCGCCCGGTGGGGCCTGGGACCAAAGCCGCTGCGCACCCTCTTCCTCTGCAACCTGATCCTCTGGAGCGTCACCATCCTGAGCGTGCTCCGCTCCGACATCGTGCTTCTGGCCGTGGGAATGTTCGTCTACCTCTGCCTGGTTCCCGCGGTGGAGACCGCTGAGCAGACGATCCTGCAGAAGGTGATCCCGCCGGAACGGCAGGGGCGCGTCTTCGGCTTCGCGCAGAGCGTGGAGCAGGCGGCCTCGCCGCTCACGGCCTTCGTGATCGGCCCGATTGCGCAGTTCATCTTCATCCCCTTCATGACGCGGGGAGTCGGCGTCCGGCTGATCGGGCCGTGGTTCGGCACGGGCCCGGAGCGGGGCATTGCCCTGCTCTTCGCCGTAGCTTCCGTCCTGGGGCTGATCCTCACCGTCCTGGCGATGCGCTCCCGCGACTATCACCAGCTCTCAAAGGCCTACGAGACGGCGGTGCCGTGACCGGGGGTAGCTGAGCCTCCCCAGCCGCCGGGTGAGGTGCCTGGCCGTCTTGCTCCTTGCGCCGCTCGTCCAGGTATCCGGAATTGAGTGGTGCTACTTGCCGTCGAGGAGGGTTGCAAGGGCCGCGAGGGGGCGGTTGACCGGGACCTCCTCGCAGCCGCAGGGTGACAGGTTTCGGTTGGCGCCGCACAGCGGGCAGAGACCGGCGCACTCCTCGCTGCACACCACGCGGCGTGGAAGCTCGCTCACCAGCCACTGCCGGAGAAGCTCGTCCAGATCGAGGATCGGCCGGCCCTGCTCCAGGTAGACCACGGAGCTGATGGTTGGATCGAACTCCTCATCCTGGGCCGGCTGACGGTTGGGCTGCGTCACCTCGCTGATGGGGAAGTGCTCTTCCAGCTCGAACTCCAGCGGTACGGTGGTGTCGACGAGGCACCGCCCGCACGCCAGCGTCACGGACGTCTGGATGGGGCCCTGGATGCTGACCACATCCCCGCCGTTGGTGAACTCCAGTTGGCCCGTGATCGGCTCCACGAAGATGAGGTCCGGGTCTTCCACGGTGGGCTTGTCCACCTCCAACACGACGCGCATCCCATCCCGCATCACGATTTCAGAAAGGTCTAGCTGCATGGTGTTGTTCTCAGTCGCCAATCTCATTTGCGGTCTGCTTTCGCCCACGTGCAGGGGGCTCGTTGCGCCCATGACCAGGTGGCAATGCGACGGATGATGAGACTGCCACGGAGTGCGGCGGCCGGCGAGCTTCGATAGCTTACCGGGCATCCTCTTGCAGTGTAAATGTCGTCGCAGCTTAGGCGGACAGGAGTACCGCCGTTTCCTGCGCGATGACCCACTCCTCGTTAGTGGGGATCACCAGGATCTTGCATACGCCGCTGGGGGCGCTGATCTCTCGCTCTCCACCGCCTGCGGCAGTGTTGGCCGCCGGATCAACCGTGACACCAAGGAACTCCAGCCCTCGACACACCTCTTGCCTTATCCGGGTGCTGTTCTCGCCTATGCCGGCTGTGAAGATAACGGCATCCAGTCCCCCCAGCGCGGCCGCGTAGGCTCCCAGGTACTTCCGGATGCGGTAGCAGAAGATCGACAGCGCGAGCCGGCACATGGGATCGCCGGCCTCTGCCCGCGCTTCGACCTCCCGCATGTCCGCGTGGCCGCAGAGGCCGGCCAGTCCGCTCTCCCGGTTGAGGAGACGGTCGACCCCTTCCGCAGTGAGCCCGAGTTCGCGCTGGAGATAGAGCGGGACGGCGGGATCGAGGTCGCCGCTACGGGTGCCCATCACCAGTCCTTCCAGAGGCGTGAAGCCCATGCTGGTGTCCACGCACTGGCCCGCGCGGACGGCGGCGGCGCTGCAGCCGTTGCCGAGGTGAAGGCTGACCAGCCGCAAGTCCTCCCGCCCGAGCATGACAGCGGCGCGCCGGCTGACGTACTGGTGGGAGAGACCATGGAACCCATAGCGGCGGACGCCGTGCTCCCGGTAGAGCGGCTCCGGCAGAGCGTAGCGGTAGGCATGTTCCGGCAGCGAGGCATGAAAGGCGGTGTCGAAGGCGGCCACCTGGGGCAGCGCGGGAAACCGTGCCCGTGCGGAGGCGATGCCGCTGAGCGCTGCGGGATTGTGAAGCGGGGCGAGGCGCGAGAGACGCTCCAACTCCTGGATCACAGTATCCGTGAGCAGTACCGGCCGCACAAACGCCTCCCCGCCGTGCACCACGCGATGCCCGATGGCGTCCGGCGTGAGGCGGTCCGGCAGGTGCGATGCCAGCCACTCGATGGCAGCTCCATGGTTGGGGGTCGCCGTCCTCTCCACGACCTCCGGGAGGGCCAATGAGGCGGCGAACCGTAGGGAGCGCTCCCCTTCGCCGGAGCCTACTCGGTCCACCAGTGCGATTGCAAGGACGGCACCGCTCCCCGAGTCCAGCAGGCGCACCTTGAGGGTGGAGCTGCCGCAGTTCAGGACGAGGATCCGCATCTCAGGCATCCCCCACATCAGGCGCGGGCGCGACGGGGAGTCTCGGCAGGAGCGCGGAAGCTAGAGGCGGTCCGGCCGGTTCTCTTCAAGCTGGGCCTTGTCCGCCTTGACGGATGCGGTCAGGCGGTCCAGCGAGTGAACGACATTGTCGATGACCTGCTGCGCGTAGGTGTAGGACTGCTCCCGGATCTGGCGCGCGGTCTGCTCGGACTGGGCGATGGTCGCTTCCGCCTGCTCCAGGGCGCGCTGACGGATGGCGCTTCCTTCCACCAGCCGCTCCGCCTCCTCACGGGAAGCGCGGACGATCTGCTCCGCCTCGGCGCGGGCCTCGTCCAGGAGACGGCGGGCCTCGTCCTTGGAGTCCTGGATAATCCGCTGCTCCTCCCGCGTGATCCGCTTGGCCCGGCGGACTTCCTTGGGCAGGAGGGAGATGAGCTGCTCGATGCGGTTCTCCACCTCTTCCAGGCTCAGCCAGACGGCGTGGTTCATCATCCGGGGACCCTGCAGCACGAAATCGCGCAGGGATTCCATCTCCGCTTCGAGATCCACATCCGTTCGGGGAAGGGCGTCGACAGGCTCATCCATCGTGGGGAGTGCTCTCTGATCAGAGGAGGGCGGCAGGCGGCCGCAGCGCGGAAGCTATGCCGGCTGCCGGCATAGCTGCATGGAATACGGCAGGTTGGCTGACAGACGAACAACACGGCCCGTGCATTGCTGCCCGGGCCGTGTAAGTATAGGTTGGCTGATTACCGACGGTCAACTTTAGTGCCGGGTGACGGACCGCTGTGAACGGGGAGATCAACTCTTCTGAATCTGCGCCATCGCTTCAAAGATGGCCTGGTTGGAGGGGAACTTCCGCAGCCACTTGAGCAGCATATCAAGCTGTTCCTGCTTGTCTGCGGACTGGCCGCGCAGCAGCCGCCGCAGGCTTGCTGCGGAGTTCAACTCCGCAGGAGTGTAGAGTAGTTCTTCCCGGCGCGTGGCGGAAGCAGGGATGTCCACGGAAGGGAAAAGGCGGGCTTCCGCCAGCTTCCGGTCCAGCCGGAGCTCCCAGTTGCCGGTGCCCTTGAACTCCTCGTAGACGTGGTCATCAAGGCGGCTGCCGGTGTCCACTAGCACGGTGGCGAGGATGGTCAGACTGCCGGCGGTATCGGTAGCGCGCGCCGCGCCGAAGAGCTTCCGGGGGAAGGTGAGCGCCGCCGGATCGAGGCCGCCGGTGCCAGTGCGCCCGCTCCCCTTGCCGGAGAGGTTGGACGCGCGGGTGAGGCGGGTGAGGCTGTCGACGAGCATGATCACGTCCTTGCCCGCTTCCACCAGCCGCTGCGCCCGCTGCATCAGCAGCTCCGCATTCTTAAGGTGGTTCTCCGCCCCGGCGTCGAAGCTGGAGCCGATGACGGTGCCCGCGTTGGAGCGGCGGAAATCCGTGACCTCTTCCGGACGCTCATCAATGAGGAGGATGAAGCGCTCCGTTTCCGGGTACCGCTCCGCGATGCTGAGGGCGATGTTCTTCAGCAGCGTGGTCTTGCCGGCCATCGGCTGGGCGATGATGAGCCCGCGCGAGCCAAAACCGAGGGGGATGAAGAGGTCGATGAGCCGGCCGGAGTGATCGTCCGCGCCGCGCTCCAGGTAGATGCGGCGCGTGGGCGACTCAGCCGTCATCTTGTCGAAGGCAGGCCACTGGCGGGCCACATTCGGCTCGAAGCCCTCGATGGTGACGATCTGATGGACGGATGAGCTCCGCTGACCCTTGCCCGGCGCCCTCCAGGTGGCGGTCACGGCCTGGCCGGTCCGTAGGCCCAATTGCCGGACCAGTCCGTTCGGAACAAAGAGGTCGTCCCGGCTGGACATCCAGTTGTCATCCCGCCGAAGGAATCCGTGTCCCTGGTTGGTCAGGTCGAGGACGCCTGAAACCGGCTCTGCGGCCAACGCGCCGCACTGATCCCCGTGCGAAGGCTGGTTGCCGCCGTCTCCCTGCCCCTGCCCCTGGTTCTGACCCTGATTCTGTCCCTGTCCCTGGTTCTGACCCTGCCCTTTGTTGTTCTTGCTCCGACCCCGGGAATTGGATCTGCGCGGACGGCGGGCAGAGGCGGGCGACGCCGCAGAGTTGCCGTTGGCTCCGTTGGAATTGTTACCGGAGGCGGCGGCCGTCGCGGGAGGGACGGGGGCAGTGGTATCGGACATAGATACTCCCTGTGCTTCCGCTGCCGGACAGGGGCTCGAAGCCGCCGGTGTTTCCGCGGAAGTGAGGTGGTCGTTAGCGCTGTTGGGGAACGGTCGGCGAAACCTGGGCATGGGTGCGATAATCACGCCTGACGCTGGTGATGCCCGGTTTTACCCGGTTCCGGCGACATTCAAAGGAAGAGAGACCGGACGCTCCGTCACACTCGTGGAACCCTGAGGATCCACGCACATCAGGAGAGAGTCCGTACCGGCCAGGGTGGGCGTGAACGCCCGGTCAGTGAACAACGAGCCAGCTTCTGTTAAAGTGAACCTTCAGGCTTCCGGTGAGGGTTGCGGGGAAAGATTCCAGAGGGAACCGGTTACCACTCCGCACGTCGGAAGGGAAGGGGCTGGGCAGCGACGGAGGAGCGGTCGAGGTAAGGTCCTGCGATTCCGGGTCCGTCCAGGGAGTGAGTCAAGGTGCCTCAAAGAGTCACGACTGCTCCTCCCCATCATTGTGCCTGAGCGGCGCAAGAAATGCAATCAATAGTAGAAGTTTTTTTGAGAACAGTCATGATCCATCAACGCACAAGACTTGACTACCCCTATTTCGACCGCTCCAAGCGTGAGCCTGCTGTTCGATTTGCCAAGATGATGCGCTCGCCAGGATCCGAGCGTGTGAGCGGAGGGTCTCTGAAGTGAAGCTGGATCACGTCAACATCGTGGTGCGGGACATGGAGGCCTCAGTCCGCTTCTATGAGCAGTTCCTGGGTCTGCGGCGCGGCTTCGAGCGGATGCTGGAGGGCGAGTGGCTGGAGCGCGTCACCGGACTGCCGTGCGCCCGCGCGCACTGCATCTTCATGGAGACGGACGAGGAAGGCGCACGGCTGGAACTCCTCCAGTACCTCTCCCCGGACTCTCCCGCTGGTGCCAATCGGGAATTCAACAGCGCGCCGAATGCCCGCGGAATCCGCCATCTCGCCTTCACCGTGAGCGGCCCGGAGGCGATGGCACTCCTGGTGGTGCGGCTGCGCGCGGCGGACGTTCCGGTGGTGAGCGACCCAGTGGAGGTGCCGTTCCAGGTCGGCTCCCTGGGGCGGAAGCAACTCCTCTACTTCCTCGATCCGGATGGAACCCTCGTTGAGGCGGCGGCCTACGGGTAAGATCGTCCCGGAGGTGCGATGCAAATCGAGGACTTTCGTCGGGATGGATTCGTGCTGGTGCCCGGGCTCTTCTCCCCGGACGAGGTTGCCGCGCTGCGGCAGCACTTCATGGCGCTCCGGGAAGCTGGCGAGCATCCCGGCGACTTCGTCCGGGTCGATGCTGCGGCCAGTGACCCACTCATCGTCGATCCGCTCAGGCGCTACCCGCGGATGATTCACATGCACCGGTGGGACCCGGTGAGCCTCCGCTGGCTGCTCGACCCGCGCCTTGCTGCGGTGATGACGCGCCTGCTGGGCCGGGAGCCGCTGGCGGTCCAGACCATGCTCTATTTCAAGCCGCCGGGTGCCCGCGGGCAGGCGCTGCACCAGGACCAGTTCTACCTGCGGGTGCAGCCGGGGACCTGCATCGCGGCGTGGCTGGCTCTCGATCCCGCCGACGAGGAGAACGGATGCCTGCGCGTGGTGCCCGGCACGGGTGACCTGCCCGTCCTCTGCACCCAGCCCGCCGATACCTCGCGCAGCTTCACCGATATCGAGGTGCCGCTGCCGCCGGACCTCCAGGCCGTGCCGGTGCCGATGGAGGCCGGAGACGTCCTCTTCTTCAACGGCTCCCTGATCCACGGAAGCTACCCGAACACTACCAGCGACCGCTTCCGTCGCGCCCTGATCGGTCACTACATCGCCGGGGAGGCGGAGCAATTAGCGGCGTACTACCATCCGGTCCTTCGGATGGATGGAACGGAGGTCACGCTGGAGATCAGCACCGGCGGAGGCACCTGCGGAGAGTGGGTGGAGCAGGATGGCCGCGCCACGGTAGTGATTGGGTGAGTGGGAGCGGCCAGGTCGAATCCCACCTGCTCCCCCACTCTCCCAATCGACTCCCAGGATTTGCTGCTGTTTGTGCTAGCGCGAGCCGGTGGACCTCAGCGTGCCGGGCGGGAGGCCGTCGGAGAGGCCGAAGTCGGGGTCGTCCACGGGGACTTGCAGCAGGCGGCGGAAGATGGCGTCCCGCGCCGGCCGGGCCATGGGGAGCGCACCCTCCGCGGCGAAGAAGAGGTGGACCGCCGGGCGCAGGAGCCGCACATTGGTCCGCGAGTCCTGCTCCACGGCCATCTGTCCCAGCTTCTCCGGCGAGGGCCGCTTCTCTTCCGGCAGCCGAGCGTGCTCCTGGCGGATCCGCTCCGCAGTCGCCGGCTGGTGGCTGACATCGACGATGCGCCGTGACACCTGCTCCAGTGCGGCCTTCGGATCCTCGATCAGCGGCTGCTCCTTCCCCGGCTGTTCGCCAGGCTTCGGGAAGCGAGGCCGGATTCCGAGGGCGGCGAGCAGCGGGCTCTCCACGAACCGCTTGCTGAGGGTGATCTGCATCAGTTCCTTGCGGGCCGCCACATCGGCCTGGGCGCGGTGCCATTCGGCCACTTCCTCCAGGGGAGGGGCCATCGGTCCGCAGGCCCGCTGCTTATCGAGGAATGCCAGCGTCACCTGAAGCTCGGAGAGGAGATCCGAGGGCGTGTAGACACCGGGGAAGGCGTCCACCATGCGACCGTCCGGGAGCAGCACGGAGAAGAGCGTGTTCCCGGTGAGGGTGCGCTTCAACGTGCGCCCGTCACCGAAGTCGATGGTGACCTTGGGGACCGGCCGGATCGATTCCCACACAGGAACGAAGCGGGAGTTCAGCAGTTCAATGATGCGGTTGTCGGAGAGCAACACGGCCCTCACCGTACGCGCGTTCGTTCAGCAGAACTCCTGATCCAACTTGCCGAATAGCGAGAAGAGCAGCACGGGCTTGCCTTCCCGGCGCGCCCGCTCCTGCGCCGCCTGCAGCGAGGGCGCCCACTGCACCCGCCGCCACGGAGCATCCGCCGCCAAAGCGCTCGGGACCGGCTTGACGGCTGGCGACGGACTTGAAGGCGCGGATAGGGCCGGACCGGCAAGAGCGGTGAAGGCGAGGAGCGTGAAGAGGGACGTGGATCGACGCATGCGGCGGCTTCCTCCAGCAAACGGTTACTCCTCGGATGCGGGGCATCGCCGGAGGGTTACACATGCGGAAGTTCGGATGCCGTTCAGGTGGCTCCATCGCGTCGCGATCGCTGATACGCCGCCCAGAGCTCCTCCGGGTTCTCTGCGTAAAGCTCGGCGTAGCCACAGCGACCGCAGATCTCCGCGATCCGTCGCGCCTGCTGTGTCCCTTTGAAGAGCATCGCCCCAGGATGCTCATAGACCTCGGCGGTTAGGCTTTCGTCGTCAAGCAGTCCCTGACTGCGGTCTTTGATATGGACATCCGGGATGATCTGGTCGCTGCCGCACCGGGCGCAGGAATGGTCGTTTCGCATCATGGGTTCCTTCCGTGGTTCCAGGTTTCGAACGCAGGACAGAACGGCGAAACGGCCGGATGGATGCGACATCTCAGCATGGAATCCTTGTGGAGGGATCGCTGCAGGCTCGAAGCGGTGGTCCGTTTGGGTGAACTGGATCACACACTAAAGACGGACCCCTTCTAGCCCTCAAGTATTGGGAGCCAGCGGGCACAATATCCATTAGCAGCCGTGGCTCATCCGCCGGGAAACGACCCGTGACGGACAGGCTACCGTTGAACAGGCACTCTGTGGGAACGATGCTAGGGTTACTCTCCAAGCTCCAGGGACGTGGATCTCAACCGACGCCGGCCACCGCGCCAGGCGCGACCGGGAGCGATTCGGACCAGGTGACTGCGGCGCTCTCGCTGGCGAGGGAGGTGCTCTACGCCATCGAGCAGTTCATCGTCTCCACGCCGGACCTGGACAACCGCCGCTTCCTGGAGCGGCTCCGTGGAACGGCCGCCGGGCTGAAGCCAGGAGTCGACGCGCCGACCATCCACCTTTACCGGGAATGGGCCACCAACGCCCTCAGCGTCTTCGCCGGCGTGCAGCGCCGCTGCCTCACCGGCCGCGAGGAGGAGATGTGGCGCCTTCTCCACAGCTATTCCCAGGTCTCCGCCACCCATCGCGCCCGCAGTTCCGAACTGACCAGCCAGCTTCTTGAGGGGCACAGCCGGATGCGCGCCCTCGCCACCACGGATGACATCCGCGCCGTCCGCTACCGCCTGGACGAAGAGATCCGGCAGGCGCAACGGCTGGTGGAGGACAAGGCGCGGGAGGACAAGGAGCGGATGCACTCGCTCCAGCTCCAGGTCGCGCGGCTGGAGAAGGCGCTGGCCGAGGTGCGCGGGCAGGCGAACTTCGATGTCCTGACCGGCGTGTACCACCGTGGCGTCTTCCACGACCGGCTGGGCGAGGTGCTCTCGGACAACCGTCCTTGCAGCCTGGCCGTCCTGGACGTGGACAGCTTCAAGACCATCAACGATACCTTGGGCCATATGGTCGGCGACCGCATTCTGATGACAGTGGCCGACCAGTTCCGCCGCATTGCCCGGACCAGCGACCTGGTCGCCCGCTTCGGCGGGGACGAGTTCTGCTTCGTGGGCCTCGGCTGCACGCCGGATCAGCTCGCCCAGCGCCTGGCCGGAGCGATCGCCCGCCGGCATGTGCGCCTCGACATGGACGAGCGCACCGTGGCCGTGCAGCTCTCCGTGAGCGCGGGCATCGCCCCCTCGGAGCACGGCGATACGTCGGAGCGTCTCATCAACCGCGCCGATCAGGCCCTCCTCGTCGCCAAGAAGAGCGGCCGAGGCAACGTCCGGCTGGCCCGCTAGAGGGGCCAGAGGGTTCAGGGTTCAGTCTCTGGCTGGAGCTTGGCTTGAGGTCGATGTCGGGGGTCTGCGTTTCCAGTTGCCGTCTTACTGAAGTCGCAGCCACTCGCCACAGACTGAACCCTGAACACTAAAGTACGCGGCGGTACATCTGCTCGTAGGTGCGGTGCAACACCTCGTTGAGTCCGTACCCCGACGGGAGCCGGATGAGGATGGCCCCGCGCTCCTGGCAGAGACGGATCGCGGCCTTCGACCGCTTACGGTTGAAGCGGGTGAGGAAGACGATGTCAGCGCGGCCGATCTCACGCTCACTATGGACAAAGTTGTCGGAAGAGTCGGTCTCCGGCCACCGAAGCTCTCCTAGCTCCAATGCCTGCTGGATCAGCTTACGCGCCTCCTCCCGGGAGCGGACAGCTTCGGGAGGACGAGCCACTACCTGGCCGTCGTCCGATCCATCGGCGACTCTGGGTGATCTAGGGCTGGATGAGAAAAGACCGGAAGCCACTGTCTCGTTCTCAAATCGGATGGCAGGATTGGCGTCACAGGTCCGCGCCGCGATGGACGCTGACTTGCCGGTGGCCTTCATCTCTTGATCAGCACGGGGCGCTTGCGGGACTTCCGTCTCCTGCAGTAGGCCAACCGCCTGCTGAACGCGAGCGAGTTCACCTCGCGTGCCCTCCAGCAAGGTTTCGATCCGCTTGACGGCCTGGTCATTCCCCAGCAGTCCCGCCGCTCCCAACAGCTTCTCGCCTTCAGCAACGGTGCGCCTGAGTTCGCGCAGCCGCTCCGCAGCTTCCGCTGCCAGTTGTTTTCGAACCTGATCCAGCGGCGACTCGCTTGGGTGGCTCCCGTTGCTCGAAGGTTCTGCCAGGACAATCCCGGTCATGAAGGGATCTCCTGGTGGGTCCACGTCTAACAGCCCTACGACACGGCCCGTGGGTACTCCTCCGCAACATCCTAGCTCCACACCCAGGAAGAGCGCGAATCTGGGCGTGTGACGATCACGGACGGCCCCCGCCAGCCAGCGGCAATCACAGCCGCCGCCATCGAACAGTCGAGCGGCTGTGCTACAATTGCCGCGTCCAACGGGACTGACGGCGGGATAGGGAAAGGATGGCGGCGATGGCCGGTGCGCACGTAGGCTTGATTGGGCTGGCGGTGATGGGCGAGAACCTGGCCCTGAACATCGCTGACAAGGGGTTCCCTATCGCGGTGTTCAACCGCACCGTTTCCAAGGTTGACGCCTTCCTTGACCGCAACCCCGGCAAGAATCTGATCGGCGCCCACAGCATCGAGGAGTTCGTCGGCGCGCTGGAGCGGCCCCGGCGGGTGATCGTCATGGTGAAGGCCGGCGCTGCGGTCGATGAGCAGATGGCGCTCCTGAAGCCGCTCCTGGAACCCGGCGACATCTTCATCGATGCCGGCAACTCCTGGTTCCTCGACACGGAGCGCCGGACCAAGGAGTTCGAGGCGGCGGGCCTGCAGTATGTCGGCCTGGGCGTCTCCGGTGGCGAGGAGGGCGCGCGCTTTGGTCCGAGCCTCATGCCCGGATGCCGGCCGGAAGCCTACGCCGCGCTGGAGCCGATCTTCACCCGCATCGCCGCGCAGGTGGACGATGGACCGTGCGTCACGCACATCGGGCCGGGCGGCGCGGGCCACTACGTGAAGATGGTCCACAACGGCATCGAGTATGCGGACATGCAGCTCATCGCCGAAGCCTACGACATCCTCTCGCGCATCGGGGGTCTGGACGCAGCCGCCCTCCATCAGGTCTTCTCCGAGTGGAACCAGGGGATACTCCAGAGCTTCCTCATCGAGATCACCCGCGACATCTTCGCCAAGGCGGACCCGGAAACGGGCAAGCCGCTGGTGGAGCTGATCCTCGACACGGCGGGGCAAAAGGGCACCGGCAAGTGGACCAGCCAGACCTCGCTGGACCTGGGCGCCGCCATTCCCACCATCAACGCCGCTGTGGAAGCGCGCATCCTCTCTTCCTTCAAGGCGGAGCGCGTTGCAGCCAGCAAGGTGCTCACTGGTCCGGAGCGGATCACCGGCGTGGGCCGGGAGCAGTTGATCCGCCAGGTCCATGACGCACTCTACGCCGCCAAGGTCTGCGTCTACGCGCAGGGTATGGCGATGCTGAAACAGGCCAGCGCGGAGTACGTCTGGAACCTGAACCTGGCGGAGACGGCCCGCATCTGGAAGGGAGGCTGCATCATCCGCGCCGCGCTCCTCGACCCGATCAGCCATGCCTACCGGCGTGACACCGCCCTCCCCAACTTGCTTCTGGACGACCAGTTCCGTTCCGAAGTCAACAGCCGGCAGAGTGCGTGGCGGGACGTTACCGCCCTCGCCATCCGCAGCGGCATTCCCGTCCTGGGGCTGAGCAGCGCGCTCGGCTACTACGATATGTACCGGACGGAGCGACTTCCCGCCAACCTGATCCAGGCTCAGCGGGACTACTTCGGCGCGCACACCTACCAGCGTACGGACCGCGAGGGTGTGTTCCACACGGAGTGGGGCGCGTAAGATCAGGGGCGTTGGCACCAGTGCCCGACAGTTGACGAGGACCCTTCGATGCGTTTCTCCCGACGACACCTATCGCTCTTTGCACTCGGCTTCGGACTGACGGTTGTCAAGGGTGTTTGTGCAGCCGAGACACCCAAGGGCGATCCGAAATCGCTGGGCCGCGTCGCCATCCTGCCGTTCCTCGACCTGAGCGGCGAGCGGCAGGAAGACCGCGGAGAGTTCCGGGAAACGGCCCTCGCCGAAGTCGAGGAGCGGATGCGCAAGTACGAGATCCAGTACGTCACCCGTGAGGAGATGACCAGGGCCCTGGCCTCGCTGAAGATCGTCCCCACAGACGAAGAGGACCGCACCAAAGCGAAGCTACAATTGCTGGCCGACCACCTGAAGTCTCGGTATGTGGTCACCGGAACGATCATTGATGCGAAGTCGGAGTTCCGCCGCAACAACGGCTTTCAGCCTCCCAAGGCCAACCAGGCGAAGGTGCAGTTCCGGGTCTACGACGCGGTGAGCCAGCGCTACGCCGAGGACATGGAGGATGTGGCGACGTCGACGGCGCGCGGCAACGCCTTCCAGCGATCCAACAAGCTTCGCGTTAAGGCAGTCCGGGACGCCACCAAGAAGTCGATGGAACGGTTATTGAAGCCGTTCCCTAAAGTGCACGAGGATGATCCGGACGACTGACGCAGCGTCAGGACCCTATTCACTCTCGGCCCTGGCTCACACGCTGAACGTAGCTCATGCCGCCCGTGCTTGCTTCCGTGACCGCTTCTCCTGATAGACGCGGTCATCGGCAAGCTGGAAGAGGGCCTGGCCCTGGGCCTCCGTTCCCTTGGCCCACCCGATGCTGACCGGAACCTCGCGCCCATGGAGCGCCTCGTCCACGTCCCTTGCCATCGCCGTGGGCACCAGAATGGCGAACTCGTCGCCGCCAATGCGGAACGCACGTCCCTCGCGCGGAAGGACCGCGATGAGCGCCTCGCCGAAACGGCGGATGAGCGCGTCCCCCGCGGCATGTCCGTGCATGTCGTTGGCCGCCTTCAACCCGTCCAGGTCCGCCACGCCCAGCGACTGGTCCGCACCGATCCCCTGCGTGAGGAAGCGGTCGAAGGCGCGGCGGTTGGAGAGGCCGGTGAGCCAGTCGGTCCTCGCCTGGCGCTCCAACTCTTCCCGGTAACCGGCGGTCCGCAGCGCCGCGAGAAGATGCTCCGCGTAAAGCGCTGCCAACCGTGCCTCCTGCGGATCGGTTAGGTCCACTCCCGCCACGGCCAGGGAGAGCGCCTCCGGGGGGCCCGGAAAGTGAACCAGGTAAGCGTGGCCCAGCCCGGGCAGGCGCGCCTTGCCCCGGGAGATCGACGGCCAGTCCTGGGCATCCCGCGTGGGCCGCACAATCAACTGCCCGCTGGGGAAGGTCCAGGAGAGGTCTCGTTCCGCCCGGCGCAGCACTTCCTGCACCGTGACATCACCCAGGCTCGCCCACACCTCTTGCATCACCAGAAGGCGATGGAGGAGGGCCGCAAGCCGCTCTTCAGCTCCGGTGGAAACTTCGTTCAAGGTTCTCTCTTCAACTCTAGGCGGAAAGCAGCTCCCCAAAGGAGCAGAGCATTTCGTATAGGGAAACTGTTGCCACCGCTTCCAGAAGCTCTTTCTCCGTGAGGCCAGCGTGCCTCAACCGATGGAGGCCCTCGCGCTCCGGAGAGGGTTGACTGGCGAACTGCAGCAGCGCGGCGGTCTTGGGCGGCAGACCGATAGGGGTTCTCTCGTTCTGAATGGCTCGCAGAATGGGCTCTTCCAACTCCGGTCCCAGGAGTGTCTGGGCGCTCACCCGCACTGGGACCACGCTTCCCCGGCGTCGAGCCACCAGCTCGCCCATCATCTCCTTCACTCCTCGGGGGAGCGTCCCGCTCAGCACCACCCGCCGATAGGCTTCCCACAGGCCAAGCTGGACATCCGGATTGGGGGCAAGCCGGAGAAAGAGCTCGGGTACCCGGCCTCCGCCCAGCTCTGCGGATATCTCAAGATTGAGGGAAGAAGCCATGACGGATCGCGGTCACCTGAGGATTCGGCCGGGTGCAACCCGTTGGTTGTCTCCTCTTACCCGGTGTCTCCGCGCGGCAAACGAGGAGTTAGCGCCCTGTTACTTGAGCTACTGTCTGGCCCAGCCGTGGTACCAAAGCGACCACCCTCGGAAGGTGTCCGCCGCCAATCTGAAGAATCAGCAGGAGTTGCCGGCTCCCGCAACCTCAGCGCGGCTCTCCCTGCACTCCCAGGGCGACGCACGCTCTGGAATGCGGGTTATTAATCATTCCAACTGATGAAACTTCTGCTCCTTGTATCGGTGGTGGTTTCGGGAATTGTAATCCCCAAAGGGAAGGACGCCCCTCCACCAATGGGGGGGCGAGCAAGTAGCGAAGAGGTGGAGAACCGGGTTGCCGGCGTCTACGCTCGCCCCCTCGCCTCAGGGCTACTGG
>JANPLG010000522.1:0-15112 GCA_031426395.1 Actinomycetes bacterium | reverse complement strand
CAGGAGACCGCAGGGGGGTCCATCCACCTGGCTGGACGTGGCGCGTCCCCCTTGGGAGCACGGTAGACCCACGGCCACAAGGGCCTAGGCTACCCCAGGTTACATTGTCACGAAAGCCTGCCCAGTAATTGAATCCCACCCAAAGCGGGGAGAGTAGGTCAAGAGCCGACCACCGTCGGTTTCCGTACGGCGGACGCCGCAGATTGGCTCCCCAGGAATTAGATTCGCCCGATCTCGGAATCCCGGACTTCAGGCTTGGGAGCCTGTGCGTGGTCGCCGGCGGTCTTCAAGAGCACGGTGCGTCCAAAGGTCCAAAGGTCCAAAGGTCCAAAGGAGTGTGCAGTGGCGGCAAGCTCATCCCCTGCAATCCGCGAACTCCGGGTACGCACGGTCCAAGTGCCGCTGACCGAACCCCACTTCACCGCGAGCGGGGTGGTCGCCGCCTCCCCGCTGGTCCTGATCGACCTGGTCACCGACGGTGGAACGATTGGGCACAGCATCCTCTTCACCTACACGGCGGCGGCCCTGAAGCCCACGGCTGAATTGGTGAGCAACCTTGGCCGTTTACTGGAAGGGGAGGTCCTTGCCCCCCTCCACCTCGAGACGAAGCTTGCAGGGTCTCTGCGCCTGCTGGGAACCCAGGGACTCGTGGGGATGGCGATGGCCGGGATTGACATGGCGGCATGGGATGCCCTGGCGCGAGTGCACCATCTCCCCCTGGTGAGTCTTCTGGGCGGTACGCCGAGGCCCGTGCGGGCGTATGGCGGTATTGGCTACGAAGGCCCCGACGGCGCGGCGCGGTGCGCGGAACAGTGGGCGGAACGGGGGTTCACGGGCATCAAGGCCAAGATCGGCTACCCCCACGTGAGGGAAGACGTTGCCGTGGTGCGGGCCATGCGCCGTGCCGCTGGACCCGAAGTGGCCATCATGGTGGACTACAACCAGTGCCTAGCACCAGTCGAAGCCGTGGAGCGGTTGCGGACGCTCGACAGTGAGGGGCTTGCCTGGGTGGAAGAGCCCACCCTGGCCCACGACTACGCCGGTCACGCCGCAGTTGCCCGCGCTGCGGCCACGCCCATCCAGTGCGGCGAAAACTGGTGGGGCATCCTGGACATGCAGCATGCCCTGGATGCGGGCGCGTCCGACCTGGTCATGCCGGATGTGATGAAGATTGGCGGCGTGACGGGTTGGCTCAAGGCGGCGGCACTCGCCCAGGCCAGAGGGATGAAGATGTCCAACCATCTCTGGCCGGAGATCAGCGCCCGCCTGCTCTGTTGCACTCCCACCGCACACTGGCTGGAGTACACGGACTGGTGGAATCCCATCCTCGCAGAGCCATTGCGCGTAGCGGACGGCTTCGCGGTACCCAACGATGCTCCCGGCAGCGGCATCGAGTGGAACGAGGCGGCGGTGAACCGCTTCCTTGTCTGAAAACAAAGGACGATTCAGCTAGTCGTCCGGTGCGTCACGGACAGGGGTTCGCGCCGCCGAACACGTTCAGCCAGCAACTGCACTGATAGCGTGGACATCCCAGCCGGGCACTGCGTCCACGCGTTCTAATCCTGGCTCGCCTCCAGCAGTGCTTCGTACCGCTCCGCCAATTGACGCGTGATAGGGCCCGCGCTGGCGCCGCTCAATATCGAGTCATCCACCAGTGTCACAGGTGTCAGTCCTTGAAGTGCGTTCGTGGTGAAGGCTTCTTCGGCAACTCGGAGCTCCCCGATTGTGAAGGTCCGCTCGCTACCTTTCACGCCGAGGCTACGGGCGATTTCCAGCACCGTGTTCCTCGCGATGCCCGGGAGGCAACCGCTCTCCGTGCGCGGCGTGACCAGCGTCCCGCTGATCACCGCGAAGACATTGCTGATCCCGGTCTCCACGACCGCGCCGTCGTGCAGCAGGAGCCCGTCGTCAAATCCCCTCTCGCGGGCGTGACGCCGTGCTTCTTGAAACGGGAGGTAGCTGAGCGACTTGATCCCCGGTCGTCCCGGTCGCGGATGGTGACCGGCGACGCAGAGAGTGATGCCACGTTCCCAATCCGCTTGATCCGGCGGCGTGTAGGGACGAGAGGTGACCAGGTAGTGAGGCACCATGCAGAGGACGGGATCAGGGACGGGCGGGCCTTCTCCCCGGGTGACCGTCAGCCGCACCGCGCCGACATCCACTCCGTTGGCGAGTGCCGTTCGCCCCAGCGCGTCCAGGAGGTCTGCATCGCTCCACGGGATGCTCAGGGCAATCTCGACAGCCGACCCACGTAGGCGAGCCAAGTGCGCCTCCGGCCGGAAGAGCTTACCCCGGTGCACCCGCACCGTCTCAAAGAGACCGTCGCCATAGAGGAGGCCGTGGTCCAGCACCGAGAGCGTAGCGGTGCGCGCCGGGACCAGCACTCCGTCCAGAACCACCCACTCCATGGTCGCCGAGCCTCCTGGCGGTTGTTCGCGCTCAGCCTTTCGCCGGACTAGCCACCAACTCCACGCGAGCCAGCGCCTCCCGCCGGTACTCCTCGTCGATCTCGAACCCCACGCACGGCAGGCCCAGCTGGGCGCACGCAACGGCGGTGCTGCCCAGCCCCATGAACGGATCGAGAACCAGCTTCACCCGCTCCACGCCATGCAGTCGCAGGCAGCGGTCCGGCAGCGAGGCCGGGAACGAGGCGGGATGCGGCCGGTCCCGGTCTCGGCGCATGATGGTCGGGTAGGGCAGGAACCAGGTGTTGCCACGGCAGCGCACGTCCCTCTTGGCACCCTGACTATCGCCCTCGCTGGCGCGCTCGCTGGCGCGCTCGCTGGCACCCTTGCTGGCACCCTTGCTGGCACCCTTCCAGCGGTTGACGTTGCTCTTATCCCGGTAAGGCACTCCCACCGCCAGGCGATCAAGCGGGACATCGCCGGCGTGGGTGAGATGGAAGAGGTACTCGTGGCAGTCGTTCAGGAAGCGGGTGCTGTTGATTGGCTTGTAGTGGCCGACCGCCAGATCGGCTTCCATTCCTGGGTAGTTGCCGACCTCAGCACGCATCACGGCAATGGACTTCACCCAATGAATGACGTTCTGAAGCACGAAGTGCCTGCGCATGACGCCCAGTACGTCGAACGGGACGTAGGGGTCCGTGGGCTTCCCTCCCACGTTCAGGAAGAAGGAGCCCTCTTGTGCGAGAACGCGCTTCACCTCCCGCGCCCACTTCTCGCACCAATCGAGGTACTCCTCGCGGGGTGCGGTGTCGTCGTGGGTGCGGTAGACGATGCCGAGGTTGTAGGGCGGCGAGGTCACCACCACGCTGACCGAACCTGTCTCCAGGCGTTCCGCCATGCCGGTGACGCAGTCCTGAAGGTGGATGACCGTTACGTCCTTCGGCTGCGGTTCTTCCACGCCCAGCGACAGTTGCGAAGTAAGCTTCGTCATTCGTTCGAGACGTAGATCGGCAGGCGCATTGGGAACCGCCCGAGGGACCGCACCAGGCTCTGCGGCGGTGCCAGCGAAAGTGCGTTGTAGCTCTCCGCCGCCCGGTTGTAGCGCCGCAGGTACTCTCGTTCTCGCACCTTGAGTCCGTCCAACGTACCGGAGAGTTCCGCGTAAGCCTGCGGCGTGAGACGCTGCGCGCGGCGCTTTGACTCCGCAGTCAGCGGGCGCAGGGCGGCGTTCCATTGCCGGATGCCGGTCACCTGCTTCTCCACCTCATCTGACTGAACCAGCGCGCCGGAGCGAACGATCTGATCCGAGTATTTTCGCTCGTTAGGCATGGGGTCGCCCACCGGGACCAGGGCTCGTACCCGGCCGGTGCGGTCGTGGAGGATACCCGCCACCTGCTTCAGTTCCTCACGCGCTTCGTAGACGCTGCGGTTGAGGTTGCGCCAGCCCCACGCCAGGTAGAGGACCGCGGCCAGCAGCGGGATCAGCGCCAGGAAGCGGGATGCCGCAATCAGCCGCATGCGCAGCTCCATGCGGCGGACATTGCGCTCGTAGGTCTCGTGGATTTCCGTCACCCGCATGCCGGGCGATCCGGGTCCGGGAGCAGGCGGATCGTCGCGCTCGGCATAGCCGCCCCGCTGCTGGAGAGCGAGGCGGACCAGCCGCTGATACTCCTCGGCGGAAGCGGAGGGTGCTGCGGGCGGAGTGGCCGTGGGGGGCGGCGGCACATGCTGTCCGTTCGCCGTGGATGGCTGAGGAGGCGTGGAGACCGTCCCCTCCTCCGTCGACCTATCCGTCTCCATCCATCACTCCGGTTGACCGTCGGCCCAGTTGGCCGGGCCGTTGCTGCCTGCGCCACCTATTATAGGAGCTAACCCAGCCGCTTCGATAGCATCCCGTTTGCAGGGAGCGACATCAGGCACCACTGGGACGCTCCTCGCTCCGCGCTCGAGTCAGGCTGACGGCTGGCGTGAGCGGATGGCGTGCGGTAGTATCTACCACGCGAGGCAGGTAGGCTTGGTTCGGCACTGCAGACTTGACCGTGGCCTCAAACGTCCCTACCGCACGCGTTCATGGCTGTTTCCTGACGGAGTACAAATCCCGGTGCAAGCCTTCTTTCCAGCGCGATACGCAGCCATCGATGTCGGCAGCAACAGCGTTCTCCTGCTGGTGGCTGACGTCGATGAGGAAGGGCGGCTCACTGCGGTGACGGAAGGCCAGCGCATCACACGCCTCAGCGAGCGCTACTACATCAACAACCGGCTGGTGCGCGCCGCGCGTGAGCGGACCGCCGAGGCCATCTCCGACTTCGTCCGCGTGGCGCGACGCTCCGGCGCGGAGAGTATTGCGGCCGTAGGCACCTCCGTCCTGCGCGAAGCCGCCAACGGTGCCGACTTCCGTCAGCAGGTTCGGCAGGAGTGCGGCCTGCCAATAGAGGTGATCTCTGGCGAACAGGAAGCCGAGCTCGCCTATCGCGGTAACCTGTACGACCGCCGTCTACCACCCACGGATGGTGAGCGGGTGGTAGTCGATATCGGCGGAGGCAGCACGGAAATCGTTCGTGGCCTCGGGGAGCAGATCATCCACCGGGTGAGCCACCCCCTGGGCGCGGTGCGCATCACTGAGATGTTCCTCAAGCAGGACCCGCCCGCCGCTGCGGAGATCGGCCTGGCCGAGACGCACATTGAGGGGGTCCTGGGGGCGGTCGAGCCGCTCCCGCCTGGAAGCCTGCTGCTTGGAGCCGGCGGTACGGTCTACAACCTCGCCAGCGTGGCGCGGGCCGCCGGAATGATCTCCCCGAATGAGCTCCAGGGCGCGCAACTCCCGCACACGCGCATCACGGAACTGATCGATCTCTTTCGGACGCTGCCGCTGAAATTCCGACGCCGGGTGCCGGGGCTGGAGTCGGAACGAGCGGACGTGATCGTAGCGGGCGCGATGATCCTGCACCAAGTCATGGCGCACCTCTCCGCGCCCAGCATCACCGTCACCGCGAACGGCGTGCGGCACGGCTGCGTCTACGCCATGGCCCAGCGCGCCTTGACCCGCCACTAACGGTTCACTCGGGAACTCCCACGCTCCGCAGGACACGCACGAAAGGTGGCGGATCACTACCGGCAGGACGTGGCCCCCTGTCCTCATGCCCTCCGATCCAACTCCCACCCCCACCATAGCCAGCGGCCTCGCGCCGCGTTCGATCACGGTGGAGGCTCGGTGGCCCCGCAAAACCCCACGGAGACAGTGACTCACGGTTACGGAAGCTGCCTGGCGGAAGGACCCTGTCCAAGGGGAGCACGGGTTACCGAAGCTGCACCGTGATCGAACGCAGCGCAAGGCCGCTGGCTATGGTTCTATGGGCCAATGAAGCCCACGTGGCAATCGGTCGCCCTGTTACCCACCATCCAGCAGTATCGTGCTGATGCGTCACGTCCGGCGCGCCCTACGCGAAGATGCGCGGCACGGAGACTGCGGCATGGATGATGTGCGCTGTGTTGTCTTCATCCACGGGCACGCGGCGGAGGTCGAACGGGTCCGGCACACCTCGGTTCCAACCCCCATAGTGGGAGAAGGCCATCTGATATCCCGTCTCCCGCAGCGCCCGGCGCGTCTCATCATTGAAGGCGCGCGTGGAGCCGACGGGATAAGCGAGCGTGCGCGGTGTGATCCCCAGCTTCTGGCGAAGGGTCTCGCGGCACCGGACCAATTCCTCCCGCTGTTGGGCGAGGGGGAGGTGGGAGAGCAGTTCGTGCGAGTGCGTGTGTGCCGCGATCTCCATGCCGGCATCTCGCAGCATCCGAAGCTCGTCCCAGGTGCAGAAGAGGCGGCCGAGGTCGCGGTCGGAGCGGGCTGCCGCGCCCAGGCTCTGCTCCAGCGCCTCCAGGAAGCGCGGCTTCGACATTTCGGCGTCGCTCTTGTAGCGGCGCAGGAGCATCCTCAGCACCTGGCTCCGGTTCTCGCGAATGCCCTCCAGCTTCAGCCCTTGCGGATAGGGCAGGTCGATGGAATCGACCTCGGTGGTCTTCACCGTGTAGGCAATCCGGTCCCACCAGGGAATCACTGCGCTCTCGATGAGGCCGGTCGCTACGAAGAAAACCGCTGTGGCGTTGGCCGCCTGCAGGGCCGGCAACGCATCCGTGTAACTGTCCCGGTAGGCATCGTCGAAGGTGAGGAGCGCCATCGGTTCATCGAAGCCGCGCCCGGTACGGACGCGGTCCTCGACTTCCGCCAGCGTGACTAGCCGCACCGACCGCTGCAGCAAGAGCGCGTGGCGGGTAAGCTCCCGGCGACTGACCGTCATCAACCCGCTGTCCACCGGACATAGGGCCGGATCGCCGACCCGATGATACGCAAAGGCGACCAGCCCGCGGTTGGCCCGCGTCTGGCGGATCGCGCGCAGGAAGCCCGTCCGCGCCGCGACGAGGGCCGCCAACTGCGTTCGGGAAGTAGGGAGTGAAGTGGGTCGCGAGGGGACAGGGTGCATCAGCGCGCTCCGGCAAGACCGGTGGCTGTTACCCAACGCCTTCCATGCCGAAACCGTCATCGCCGGGTCGCTTGCTCCCAATCGCCTTCTCTACCCCAGGATCAGTTCGAGGCACCTCTTGGTTTTCGGGAGCGGCGCCTGGAAGAGCCACTCCGTTCGGAGCCAGAACCCTGGCACCATTGCGCTGTGGTAGACGCCATCTGCGACCTCGGCCTCAACGAATTGCTCATCCTGCATGAGGTAGAAGAGCGCTTTGCGCTTTTGCGGGTCGATGATCCAGTACTCGCGGACACCCGCTTCCTGGTAGAGGCGGAACTTTTCCTGGTAGTCCCGTCGCCGGCTGTCGTTGCTGACAATCTCGACAGCCAGGTCCGGCGCCCCCGTCCCTCCGCCCCGCTCCAAGATGGTCAGACGAGATTCGGCGACAAAAGAGACATCGGGTTCTGGACAGCGCGTGGGAGAGAGGCGGTAGGCATAGCGAGAGCCGAACACCCGGCCGCTGGACGTTTCCTCACCGAACTGCCGGAGGAGGGTGTACAGGAAGCCACCGAGGTCGTCATTCTCAAGGGTGTCTGGGGAAGCCACGTAGATGTAACCGTCAATCAGGTCCGCCTTCACCCCGTCAGGGACCAGGCGATAGAAGTCCTCGACCGTGTAGGGCCCCTGCTGCGGACGCTCCGCCAGATCCGGCGGTGGCGCGATCAACACCATGGTCATTTTCATTCGCCTCCGCGGGTCCTGACGTTCCAGAAGCGCTCTTTGTATTAGCTTACCTCTGGCTTCGCCCTCACGCGCGTCACTTCGGCCGGATCTCCGTCATCCCCCGCATGTAGGGCTGTAGCGCCTCCGGGATGCGGACGCTGCCGTCCTCCTGCTGGTACGTCTCCAGGATGGGGATGAGCACCCGGGGGCTCGCAACCGCCGTGTTGTTGAGGGTGGCGCAATAGCGGACCTTCCCCTCGGCGTCACGGTAGCGGATGTTCAGGCGACGCGCCTGAAACTCGCCCAGCGTGGAGCAGGAGTGGGTCTCCGAGTAGGCCGCACGGCTCGGCATCCAGGTCTCGACCTCATGCTTCAGCGTCTGCCCCATGCCCAACTCCCCGGTGCAGGCAAGCGCCACCCGATGCGGCAGCCCTAGCGCCTGCAGCAGCGCTTCCGCGTTGCTCAGCAGCCGTTGGTGCTCTTCGCGGACAATCTCCGGCTCGTTCTCGCAGATCACCACATGCTCCACCTTGTGGAACTGGTGGACTCGGTAGAAGCCGCGCGTGTCCTTGCCGTGCGCCCCCGCCTCCCGCCGGTAGCAGGAGCTGACGCCCGAGTAACGCCGGGGCAGGTCGGCCAGCGGGATGATCTCGTCCATGTGGAACGACACTAACGGCACCTCGGAAGTGCCCACGAGGTAGAGGTCATCCTTCTCAATGGCGTAGGCCTCTTCTCGGCCCAGGGGGAAGAACCCCGTGCCGGTCATAGCCGTCTCCCGGACCAACTCTGGCACAATCATCGGGCTGTAGCCGCGGTCGTAGAGGAGGTCGACCGCGAACCGGAGGATCGCCATCTCCAGCAGCGCGCCCTCATTCTTCAGGTAGAGGAAACGGCTGCCGGACACCTTGCCGCCCCGCTGGAAGTCCGCCAGATCCAGCGCAGTCGCCAGTTCCACGTGATCCTTGGGGGTGAAGTCGAAGTCGCGCGGAGTGCCCCATTTCCGCAACTCCACGTTGTGTTCATCGGAATCACCCAATGGCACGCTGGCGTCCGGGAGATTGGGAATGGTGAGGAACAGCGCTTCCAGGCGAGCTTCCCGCTCACGGAGCTGCGGCTCCAACCCCTCCAGCCGCTCTCCTACCGCCTTCGATTCCGCAAGGGCCGCCTGCCGCTCCTCGGGTGGGAGCTTGCTAACGCTCTTCGACAGCCGATTTCGCTCTCCTCGAAGCTGCTCCACCTCCGTCTTCAGCGTCCGCACCTGAGCGTCCGTTTTCAGCACGGCATCGATGTCAGCCGGGATTCGCTTGTTCCGGGAGGCCGCCTTGAAGAGTTCCGGGTTCTCACGAAGCAAGCGTTGGTCAATCATCGATTCTCTCCGTCCTCAACAAATCCCCTGCCCAAGGTGGTCAGATCGGTGGTTCTAATGGGAGCACTGCCAAATGTTCACGCACCGTCTCCGAGGGATGGTCAGGAGCGTGCTTAACAACGATAAAACACCGGAAGCGCTTGGCGAAACGGCCGAAGTCGTTCGCCTCGCCACAAATCAGCGGACACCGTCCGAGAAGGCGCACGGGAGTATACCACAGGGGTATCGTGGAAGCGGCCGACCGAGGGCAGCGACACCGTCACTTACAACCGGCAAGTCAGTTTCGGATTGCGGATCGGGTGCCTCTGGGCGCTTTCGGACTGGGAGGCGAGTTGGCTGAAGGCGGGCGACTGCAAGTTTTGCTGTCTCTCCATCTCTCCATCGCCCCATCTCTCCCTCGCATTTCACGGGTCTCCCCGCATTGGGAGCGGATTGCGGACCCTTCACGGTTACTCAACGGGTTAACGACTAGGGAACAGCCTACACTTCGATTATCGAATGAGCGCGTGCCACCACGGCACGGCGAATGCCTGGCCTTGAACGGCACATGGCACGCGGGTTGCAAAGCGGTGGAGGGAGCCGCGAAAGTCGATATGGCGGACAGAACGGACGAAACTCTCGGCGCGCAGCCGGCGGAAGACGCACCCGGCCCCTCGCGGCGGGCGGTGCTGGCCTGCACGGCAGCCCTTGCTGGCGCATGCGCCGCGATGATCATGGTCCCCGTGGGCGCGCTCTTCTCCGCCCCGGTCCTCCAGAGCGGCACAGGCGAAGAGACCTGGGTGCCAGTGGGGCAGGCGGACGAGTTTGCCTCCGGACGAGCGGAGCGGGAGTACACTTTCAAGCACCAGGACGGCTGGCACGAGGCGATGGTGACGAAGCGCGTGGTCGTCGGCAAGGAAGGCGAGGAGTGGCTGGTGCTCTCCACCCGCTGCACCCACCTCGGCTGCGGCGTGAGCTGGGAGCCGGAAGCGGATGGCGGGGCGCGCTTTTACTGCCCCTGCCATGCGGGCGTTTTCGACCCCTCCGGAAAGCCGGTCTCCGGACCGCCCTCCCGACCGCTCGACCGGTTGGAAGCGAAGGTGTTGGATGGCGTCCTGATGGTGAAAGAGAGCTAGCGGATGGCAGCCAAGACTCGCGAATGGCTGTTGGACCGCACCGGCGCCAACGCAACCGGCAACGCTACACACGGCGGTCAGCGCCCGCTCCCCCGGGGCATGGGTTGGCTGAACACCCTCGGCCCCGTCCTCGTCGCGCTCCTCGTCTTCGAGGCGCTCACCGGCGTCGCCCTGGCGATGTTCTACTCGCCGCATCCCGACGCCGCCTATGAGTCGACCCGCTACATCCACGGCCTCCCGATGGGACAGTTGGTCCACGGTCTCCACAAGTACGGAGAGAGCGCCGTGATTGTGGTGCTGGGCCTGCACCTGGTAAGGGCCTATCTCCAGGCCGCCTACCGGCCTCCCCGGGAGCTGGTCTGGATCTCCGGCGTCATCCTGCTCCTCATCACGATGGGATTCGGCTTCACCGGTTCGCTGCTGCCGTGGGACCAGAACGCTTACAACGCCACCGTCGTCCGCACCGGCTACGCATCGGAAGTGCCGCTCATTGGCTACATCTCGGGCCTGATGCTCCGCGGCGGCCCCGAAGTGGGGGCGCTGACGCTGACACGCTTCTACGCCATCCATGTGGTGTTGCTGCCCGCCCTCCTGGTCCCGTTGATCATTGGACACGTGCGGCTTTCGTGGGTGAAGGGACCCGCACCGGAAGCCGGTGCTGCGCAGCCTTCCGCCGTGGTTCCGGGCTACCACACGCAGGTCCTTCGGATCGCGCTGGCGGCGTTCGGAGTCCTGGTGCTGCTCAACGCTGCCGCTGTGATCTGGCCGGCGGAACTTGAGTTCAAAGCAAACCCCTCTGACGCGACCTACAAGCCGCGCGCCGAGTGGTACATGATGTTCCTGCTCCAGATCGTGAAGGACTGGGGCGCGCTGCCGATCCTGGGCAAGATGTCGTGGATCCCTGTCGTCGTGATCCCCGGCATCGCGATGACGTTTCTGATGCTCGCCCCCTGGATCGACCGCAGTGAGGACCGCCGCATTGGCAAGCGGCCTGTGATGGCCGCTTTCCTGGTGATCGGATCGCTGGTCATCCTCGGCTTCTCCTTCCGGGGCTTCTCCCAGCTCCATCCCAACGCCACGCCTAGCGACAGCCTGTATGGCAACTTCACCACCGGTGGAACGCGAGCCATGGACGAGGTTCAGGTGGCCAAGGGTAAGACCGCCTTTGTCGCGTGCGGTGGCTGCCACGCAGCCTACGGCGACTTCCAGGGCAGGATGGGACCCAGCCTCACCGCCTACGGGATGAAGACATTCCTGGCGGAGGTGGAAGGGCATCCGGAAGCCGAGAAGATGAGCTTCCTGCAACGCTACCGCGCTTACGTCCGTGGCGACCTCCGCCCACCGAACAGCAAGATGCCGAAGTATCCGGTAGAGCAGCTTTCGGACGAGAACCTGGACGCTACCGCCGCCTACATCTCCCAAGAGCCTTCAGCGGTCGCAAAAGCAGCGGCGAACAAGTCGGAGTGAACGCCGGAGAGACTCCCATTCGCGTGAATCGGGGCGTCTCGCCGGTCCTCCAGTGGCTGCTAAGCTTGGGGTTTGCCGCCCAGCAGTTTCGCTGAGAGAAATGCCCCCAGCAAGAAACCTGCGACGGGGAAACTGTAACCCGCGATCGGGACCCAGGGTTGATCCAGGTTCTGACCGAAGAAGATGATCATGGCCATCCCTCCGCCCACAAAGGCCGCAAGCGTGCAGGCGCCCAGGATGAGCACTGTCAGCATGATTCTCACGATGGACGACATCCGAACACTCCCTGCGCACTGAAGATTTCCCACTCAACGGGAGCTCGACCGAGGCCGAGCTCGAACGTGCTGTATCCATCGCACTGGGACCACTGACCTCGTTTGGCCAGCGGTCACGATTGCCCGTTGGACAAGCGAAGGGGCAAAACCTATATTCGCGCGGGAACTTCCGTGTCCCTCATGAGGTACTGCACACGCACAAACAGTGGTCGCGTCATGATTGAGCAAGGAGTTCAACTCGTGGCTACGGAATGCTCCCCCAGAAGCGGGGGCCGGGGGGCGAACCTCCGTCCAACACGCCCTTCTGGTAAGAGGTAGCCCCTGTCGCTGACGATCAACCCCCGATCCGGCTACCGACCCGCGTTCTTCTCCATGGATGCCGGGTGGAATGCCGCTGGACCCCTCTTGAATGTCTTCGGCGGAATGCTGGCACTGCTCCGGCGGCTCGGAATGGCGCTTTGCCGCAGCTTCCCAGTCAGCCCCCGGATGAGGCGGACTTCCTCTTCCCGGTAGACGCTGCCATCCTGGCGGAAGATGTCGTGGAACCAGAGCGGCGGCTCTCCGGTGTACTGCTTCTGCCAGGAGTCCCACGGGTAGATGGTCTGCGTCTTGCCGGCCACGAAGCCCCAGTTGTGCGCTCCCACGCCTTCCGCCTTGAAGTACGGCAGCACCGCCTCAAAGGTGCTTCCAATCGGGCGGGCCATGTATTCCGTGCAGAGTATCGGGCGGCCGTAGCGCTTCAACTGCTCCACGCGCCGCCGCGTTTCCGCCAGCGGAGCATACATGTGGAACGTGATGATGTCGCTCTCCTCGAACATGAAGCGGTCGATCGGCTTCAGCCGGTCCTCCGCCCACTCGCCTGCCCACGGCGCTGAGGTCAGGGGCTGATCGGGGTCGGCTTCCTTCGCCAGGCCCAGACTTTCTTCAGTAGCTGGAAGGCCAGTTCCGGCTTCCCCTTCGGTTCCAGGTGGCCATAGCTGTTGCCGTTGGTGTTGTCCGGCTCGTTGATCAGGTCCCATGCGTCGATGCGGCGGTCTGACTTGAACCGGCGGATCACCCCCTGGACGTACAGCTCCGCATGCCGGGCTGGGTTCTCCAGGATTTCCCGACCGGGTGCCTGAACCCAGCCGCTGTTGTGCAGGTGAGGACGCGGGTCGCGCTGCTTGCCGGAGCGGGGGTAGGGGTCCCACACGCTATCCAGCAGCACGAACATGACGCCGATCTTGTGCTTCGCGGCGACTTCCAAGAACTGGTCCATGCGCCGCAGGAAGCCTTCCGGGTCCTGCTGGTAGGGACGGTTGTGCAGGAACACGCGGACGTTGTTGAACCCCAGCCCTTCCGCCCATCCCAGCTCCTTGTCGATGGTCTTCAAGTCGAAAGAATCGGCCTGCCACATCTCCAACTGGTTGATCGCCGTGCTGGGGCCGAAGTTGCATCCGACCAGCCACCCCTTCTGGCGCTGCCACTCCTGCGCCTTCTCCTTCGACCAGCGGGGCGCGGCATCCGCACCGGCGGAGAGGAGGAGGGTCAGCGCGCCGCAGAGCGGCAGCAGGAAACGAACGCGGGACGAAATCTTCATAAGTGCTCTCTCTGGCGGCGGCACCTGACCCAACAGGACTCGCCCAACGGTTTGGCGGCAAAGGGGGGAAGTTCCTGTTCCCCGTTCCCCGTTCCCTATTCCCGGTTCGGACGGACAAGCTCCCGCACGCTCCGATTCCTCATGCCCACAGCCCCCCAACTTACGACCCCTTGCATTCTGAATTCTGAATTCTGAATAACAAGCTGGCCGTCACCCTCCAACACTTGCCCGCTGATGCCAAGCCTCAGTCACTCGCTCCACATACTCGCGGAAGCTGGCGGTTGGATCATCTTCAAGGATGAACGGCACGCCGATCACCACAACATCCGCTCCCCGCCGGACCGCATCGACCCCATCCTTGACGGAGAACGTCCCGGCACCAATCGGTATCGGGAGCTTGCCGGCCACCTCATCGAGGAAGAGCGCCGGGTCACGGGTGGGATCTTCGCTGCGCTGGTCCGCGCCGTAGTGTATGTAGGCGGAGTCGACCCCCATCGCTGCCACCTGGGCGGCTCGTTCCGCTCCGTTGTGGGCGGCGTAGAGGTCGCAGATGATCCGGACGCCGCTCTCTCGGCCCGCCTGGACCGCCGCCCGGATGCTGGCGTCGGACGTCACCCCGCAGATCGTGGCGATACGGCCGCCCTGCTCCGCCGTGGCGAGCACGTACTTCCGCACCCCGTCCATCATCTTGAAGTCGGCGAGAACCGGTGCCTGGGGAAACTCCCGCGCCAGCGCGCCAATCGCCTTAACTCCCTCGAAGGTGATGAGCGGCGTCCCCGCCTCAAGCCACGTCACTCCAGCATTCAACGCTGCCTCGGCGATCCGGAGCGCGCGTTCGATCGTCAAGGCGTCGATGGCCACCTGGATGATCGGAGCGCGGATGGGGCTGATCGGCAGCGGCGGAACGCGGGGAATGTTCATGGTCAATTCAGGATGCAGAGTTCAGAATGGAGCAAACGAAGGGGGGCTGCTTGGTCGAATGGCAGAACTTCGCGCGGAATCCCGGTTGGTGAGTGGAACAGCGACGATCAGGGCGGAAGTTCAGAACCTTCGTCCTTCGTCGGGGAGGCATAATCCTTCGGTGCTTGTTTGTTCATCAAATGCTTCGAGTTCGGCAATGACGCGAAGTGTAACCGGACTGGGGGTAAGCGCGTCTAGCGAGCAGCCTCAGATCGAACGCACGGAGAAGCCCCATGAAGTCCATCCCCCTAATCGCTTGTGCTGCCCTGCTGGCCTGCGCGGGTCCCGCAAACGCTGTCAAAGTTCTGTCGGAAGTGAACCCGAAGAATGCCGCTTCGGAAGGATTCGCGGTGACCACAGTGCGGGACGACCGCGGAATGCTCGATTTCCGCGTCACGCGGGAGGTTGCCAAGGCTCGTTGGCAGGGTCGTAGCGCAAACCTTGAGGTCCGTGGTGCGAAAGGCTTGATTGCCCGTTGCGGTGTGGAACCCCTCGCGCGAAACGGCCGCGATGGGACGGTCACATACCGCTTTCAACTCGCGCCCGAACAAGCGATGCACTCTAAACTGACCGTCGCCGAGTTGCAGACTGACCCGGCCAACCCGGACGGACGTCAGCTCATCGGTGGCGGGACTTACTACGAGTTTCGTTTGGCTGACTGGGCGGAGCCGGCCGCTGCAAAGTGATCCTTGGAGCGGCTCGGCGGCATCAGGCGGCGTTCGCGACGAACTGGAAGGCGTACAGCTTGGCTCCCCGCGCGATGAA
>JANPLG010000521.1:0-3180 GCA_031426395.1 Actinomycetes bacterium | reverse complement strand
GGCCGCTTCAGCGGTCTTTCCTAACAATTCAGCCCGGTCGTTCACGGCCGGGCGTCGACACCCGAGGCGCCCTGGGCAAGCCGACTACATTGAGTAATTTTGTAATCGGAGATAGACGAATGGAGAGACGAGAGAACCCTTTGTTTCCATCCAACCCGCATCCGATTCCGCATTCCGAAATCCGAAATCCGCATTTGAGAAGTTAGTCGACGAAAAGAAACTCGTTGCTGGCGAGGAGAGCCTGGGCGACCACGCTCCACTCGGTGCGCGTCCCACCCGGAGCCAGGGCGGCGGTGGTCTCAACCTCCCGCGGAGATGGGTCGCGCAAGAGAGTGCGGCGGAAGAGGGAGCGGGCACCCTCACCCGACGCACTGCCCGCCCCTTCGCCCACGGCCTGAACGGCAAGCAGGTCCGCGTGGCGCTGGATGAACGGGCTGTTCAGGAAGTAGAGCTGCTGCACGGGCGTGGTGGTCGGCGTCCGCTGCTCCCCGTGGCGGTTGGGGTCCGGGAAGTCGAAGAGGCGCAGGATGTCCGGCTGGCGCTGGCGGCTGACGCGACCATACAGGGTGCGGCGCTTGTTGTTCAGACCGTCAAGGTCTTCCGAAGGTCCTCCCGGCGTGAGATCGAGCTGGCCTGCGATCTGGAGGATCGCGTCCCGCCACGCCTCCGGCTCAAGGCGAAGGCGGTTCATCCGGGAGAGCCAGCGGTTCTCCGCGTCGCGTCGCGCATCGTCCGCGCGGGTCTTGCTTACTTGCTGGTAGGTGGCGGAGAGGACGATCTCCCGGTGCAGCCACTTGAGCGACCAGCCGTTCTTGACGAAGCGGGCGGCGAGGTCTTCCATGAGTTCCGGGTGAGTGGGCTTGTCCCCCAGGATGCCGAAGTTGCTCGGAGTGGTGACCAGCGGACGGCCGAAGTGCCAGCCCCAGACGCGGTTCACCATCACGCGTGCCGTCAGCGGGGCGGACTCGCCGACCATTGCATCCGCCAGTTCGCGGCGGCCACTACCGGGACCGAAGGGGCGCGGCTCTCCAGCGGAGAGGACGGCGAGGAAGCGGCGCGGCACGACCTCCCCAGGGCGGGCGACGTTGCCACGGATGAAGACCGGGAGGTCGCGGCTGATACCGGGACGGTAGTCGAGGTCAGTGCGGTCCTTGTTCTTGCCATCCACCCACAGGCCGGCGTCCCGCACAATGCTGCCGATGGGAGTGCCGAAGCCGGGGACGCTCTTCCGCGTCTGCTCGATCTTCGTCTCCAACTCCGCGATTTCGGCATCCAGCTTGATCTGCTGAGCCATGTTCGCGTCGGACCGCTCGCGGCGCTTCCGGCGGAGGTCGCGCTCCATGTCCCGCGCGGACCGCTCCGCCCTTGAGAGCTTCTCGGCCTGGTCCACCGGCATCTCGGCCAGCGGCCACTCCAGGAGCTGCGTGCTCGCCATCACCCCGGCCAGCGCGTAGTAATCCTTCGTGCTGATCGGATCGAACTTGTGGTCGTGGCAGCGCGCGCAGGCGACCGTCAGCCCGAGGACGCCGCGCGTCATCGTGTCGAGCCGCTCGTCCCACTCATCGGCGGCGATTGTCTCGATGACATCCCGCGCCAGCATCAGCTCCTTGTGGTAGACCGGTGCCAGGCCCAGGAAGCCGAGTGCGGCTCGTTCGGAGGGGTCGATGCCGGGGATCAGATCAGCCGCGATCTGTCGCCGGAGGAACTCCCGGTAGGGGAGGTCCTCATTCAGCGCCTTGACGACCCAATCCCGGTAGCGCCAGGGGTAGGAGGGCGGCGGATTGGATGCCTCCGAGGTGGGGTTGTCCTCCGCATACCGGGCGACATCCAGCCAGTGGCGCGCCCACCGCTCCCCATACTGCGGGCTGGCGAGAAGGCGCTCCACCTGGCGCTCGTAGGCGTTCGGCGACGGGTCCTTGACGAATGCCTCGACCTCCTCAACAGTAGGGGAGAGGCCGGTCAGCGCAAAGGTGATGCGCCGGAGCAGGGTTCGACGGTCGGCCTGCGGCGAGGGCTGGAACTTGCGGGCTGCGAGGCCGGCAAGGATGAAGGCGTCGATCTTGCGGCGCGCCCAGCTTGGCGCGGAAACCTTCGGGGAGGGGCGCTCCCGCAGCGGCTGGAAGGCCCAGTGCTTCCGCCCTGCAGCAAGGTCGATCCCGGATCGCACGGCAGCCTGCGGAACAGCGGGAAGCGGAGCACCGCGCTCGATCCAGCCCTGGAAGTCCGCCACCACCTTCTCCGGCAGCTTCCCCTGGGGCGGCATCGTCTTCATGCCACCCTCGTGCCGAAGCGCCTTGAGGAGGCGGCTCTCCTTCGGTTTCCCGGCCAAGAAGAGAGGACCGCCTTCGCCGCCCTTGCGCAGGCTGGCGGGGGTGTCGAGGCGAAGTCCGCCCCACGCCTTCTTGGCGCCGTGGCACGCGACGCATTGCTCCACCAGCACCGGCCGGATGCGCGTCTCGAAGAACTCCACGCCCTCGCGATCTGGGGCCGCCGCCATAGGCGTTGCTAGCGGTTCCGGCGCGGAAGAGCGGGCCGGCTGGGAAGCGAGGCCCATCAAGCCAGCGGTCAGGCAACCGGATATCAGGAGGATGGGTCGGCGCATAGGGACGGCTGGTTCTGGCATTCAGGAGACGCCTAAACCTTACCACTCGCGCGCCCACCCTGCTTCTGAATGCGTGTTGTAATCCCGCGACGGAGGACAGTTTCGCATCCCACGGAGCGCGGGCGTCCCGCCCGCACCCACTCTCCGACGAGAAACTTTCCTTCTGGATTCGGTCTGCCTGCATCTCAAGCTGCAGCCTGCATGCCACTGCCGCCGATGGGGTGCGATCCACGATCCCAGCAGACAGAATCCCCAGATGACACGCTAAGCAGTTGAGGAGCGCGAAAGGAAAGGAAACCCTTCACCTCCCCCGCATGCTCGTTTGCCTCCAGCCAACAGCTACCCACCTGTGATCAAGCCACTCGGAGTGCGATCACCCGTACCTACAACCCAGCCTCCCGCCCAAGACTGAACCCTGAACCCTGATTCGCACGCTCGAGTCCGTCCCGCCCACAGCAACCAAAGGTGCGACCATTTGCATTCTGAATTCTGAATTCTGAATCCTGAACTACACTCCAGGACCAAGTAGTCCCGCCCAAAGCCACCCGGAGAGCGATCCCTTGCACCCACACCTCAGC
>JANPLG010000520.1:0-11103 GCA_031426395.1 Actinomycetes bacterium | reverse complement strand
GTCACTGCTCGCGGCTACTGGCATCCAGAAGAGCTGGGAGCGCAGCTTCAGGACTCATAGCACCGCCGCTCCCAACGCCCCTGACGCACAAGGCTAACTGCGCCCGAGTTGTCTACCGACGCGGCAGTTAGGCCATCAATTCCTTGACCACGTTCCCGTGGACATCGGTGAGGCGGAAGTCGCGGCCGGCGTAGCGGAAGGTGAGCTTGGTGTGGTCGAAGCCGAGGAGGGCGAGGAGCGTGGCGTGCAGGTCATGGATGTGGACCTTCTTCTCCACCGCCTGGAAGCCGAACTCGTCTGTGGCACCGTAGGCCTGGCCGCCCTTCGCACCGCCGCCGGCCAGCCACATGCTGAAGCCCCAGTGGTTGTGGTCGCGACCGTTCACCTTGCCGCTGTTGGCACCGGGGGTGGGTAACTCCACCGTGGGGGTGCGGCTGAACTCGCCGCCCCAGATGATGAGCGTGTCGTCGAAGAGGCCGCGCTGCTTCAGGTCGGTGATGAGCGCCGCAATCCCCTGGTCGGTCTGCCGGGCGAGGTTGCGGTGGTTCACTTCCAGGTCGTCGTGGTTGTCCCACGGCTGGCCAGCGCCGTGCCAGACCTGCACGTAGCGGACCCCCTTCTCCAGCAGCTTCCGCGCGATGAGGAGCTGGCGGGCCTGCGTGCCGGGACCGTAGAGGTCGCGGATGTGCTGCGGCTCCCGGCTCACGTCAAAGGCGTCCGCCGCTTCCATCTGCATGCGGTAGGCCAGCTCAAAGCTCTGGATGCGCGCCTCGATCTGGGCGCCCTGCTGGCGCTGCTGCTGGTGCCGCAGGTTGAGCTGCTGGAGGAGGTCCAACTGGTCCCGCTGCTCCTTGAGGCTCTGGTGGTTGTTGCGGACAAACTCAATCAGCTTCTCGACATCGGTGTGCTGCGTGTCGATGTAGGTGCCTTGGTAGACGCCAGGCAGGAAGCCGGCCTGCCAGTTCTGGCTCTCCTGAATGGGGTAGCCGCCGGGGCACATGGCAATGAAGCCGGGAAGGTTCTGGTTCTCCGTCCCCAGCCCGTAGGTGAGCCAGGAACCCATGCTGGGGCGGACTAGCCTCGCTTCACCGCAGTTCATCAGCAGAAGGGAGGGCTCGTGGTTCGGGACATCGGCATACATGCTGCGGATGACACAGAGGTCGTCCGCGTGCTGGGCGGTCTTCTCGAAGAGCTCGCTGATCTCTAGCCCGCTCTGGCCGTACTTCTTGAAGCTGAAGGGCGACTTGTACGCCGCGCCCGTCTTCCGCTCCGTGCCGAGGTTGGGACGCGGAAGCATTTGCCCGTGCATCCGGGTCAGCTCCGGCTTCGGGTCGAAGGTGTCCACATGACTGGGGCCGCCGTTGGCGAAGATGTGGATCACCCGCTTCGCCTTCGCGGGGAATTGCGAGGGCCGGGGCATCAGCGGGCTGACGAACCCAGGGGAAGCCGCATGGGCGGACGTGGGAAGCGCGGCCTCCTGCAGCAGCCCGGCCAAGGCCAGTCCTCCGAAGCCGACACCGCACTTGCCCAGGAGCTCGCGGCGGGTCAGGAACTGGTCTTCAATTCGAAAGGGCGGATGCATGGAACGTCTCTCCAGGAAGAAGGCGCAACACGGTCCGTGCGGCGCTCTCTACCACTGAGATCATAGTCCTCGGGCAGCGCGGACGGCAAACCCAGGAGCGCGTTACTGCCACCATTCAACATCCAGGGAGCCCGTGCACCATCTCCAGAACCGGTCACTCTCGGCAATTCCTTCGCTCTGCAGGATCCAAGAAAACCACGTGTCATTCCCCAGCCCGGATCGCTGTCTGGAGTGCAAATCCGAGGCGGCTGAGGGAATCCCAGGTAGCAACGGACAACGCTGCACCGAAGGGAACTCCATCTACGGGATCGTCGCCGGGTTCTACTTCTCCCAGCAGCGGTAGAGGGACTCTTACTTCTCCCAACTGACTTCCAAGAGAAAGGTCATCCCCCGGACCGACAACGCTAACTTGGTTGGCAACCGATCGCGTCCGAGGGGATCCCGAGTAGCGACAGGCAATGCCGCACCGAAGGGGACTCCCTCTTCCGCACGCGCAACGGTGAATGCGACTCGCCTCGGGTCCTGAGGGCGCACCTGACGGGGGATTCCATTCCTCGCGTAGCTTCCACTAAGAAACCACGTGTCATCTCCCGGACCGGCAGCATCGACTTGCCCGGTAACCTGTCGCGTCCGAGGGGATCCCAGGTAGGGACAGGTAATGCCGCACCGAAGGTGAGTCGCATCCCCGGAGCGCATAAGCAGAAGGGTGTCCTTGGGGAGCGGTATGGCAGTCTGTAGCCGGAGCTATTGCGTCTACATCCTGACGAATGATCGGCGAACGGTCCTCTACACGGGTGTGACCAACGACCTCGAGCGCCGCCTCGCCGAGCATCGCAGCGGGGAGATACCCGGCTTCACGCGCCAGTACCACTTGCTTCGCCTCGTCTACTACGAAGTCCACCAGGACCCCGAAGCCGCCATCCAACGCGAGAAGCAACTCAAGCGCCGTTCGAGAGCCTTTAAAGTGAAATTTATTGAGTCTTTCAATCCGGAATGGCGTGATCTTGGTGGAGAGATAGCGGACACCTGACTTGGGAATCCGTCCCTCGCGTAGCTTCCACCAAGAAACCACGTGTCATCCCCCGGACCGGCAAGACTACGTGTCCGGTGACCTACGGCGTCCGAGGGGATCCCGAATAGCGACAGGCAATGCCGCACCAAAGGGGACTCCCTGTTCCGGAAGCGCAACGTGAAGCTACTCACCTCCGGTCTTGAGGGCGCACCTCAGGAGGATGCTCTCAACGACCTTTCGTCTCCGCGTGAGCTAATAAAGCAACGTGTCATTCCCCAGCCACGTGCCGCCACCTTGTTGGTGCCCCCCTTCGCGGCCGAGGGAATCCCGCGTAGATCCCGGCCAATGCCGCTCCGAAGGAACTCACCTCCGGTGCCACGTCGCCCGTCGCTACCTGGGATCCCCTCGGACGCGGAAGGCTGCCCGATAAGTGAGAGTTACCGGTCCGGGGGATGACACCGGCTTTTGTGAGGATCATCGATTGATCAAGCGCTCCAAAGCGAATGATCCGTAGCGCCAGGCATCTTTCCATCGCAGTCGGCTATCCGAACAGCTCCCGGATCGGCTTGCCACCGTCCGTGACCGGGACAGGGCGGGTGCCGTCGTATAGCTCCTTCGAGGGGTTGATGCCGAGGGCGGCGCAGAGCGTGGCGTGGTAGTCCGGGATGGAGATGCCCGGCGTCAGCGCCTTCTGCGCCAGGTCGTCCGTCTCACCGTAGGCGCCCCGGTGAAGGAGACCGCCGCCCGCCAGCAGCAGGCTGAAGCACTTGGAGTGATGCCCGCGTCCTCCGCCCGCATCGAACGCCGCAGGCCGGCCGAACTCGGTCCCGAAAGCAATCAGCGTCTTGTCCAGGGAGCCGCGCCTTTCCAGGTCGGAGATCAGGGCGGAGAGGGCCTGATCGAGTTCCTGGATCAGCAGGTGCTGGCTGAGCTGGCCCTCGTTGTGGGTGTCCCAGCCGGTGCCGTTCAGGAAGTTCAGGTTGTGGCTCACCTCCACGAAGCGGGTGCCCGACTCCACCAGCCGACGCGCCAGCAGGCAGCGCTGCCCGAACTCGCCGCCGTAACTCTCGCGCAGCGCGGGGGCCTCGCTCTTCAGATCGAAGAGCCGCGTGAACTCCGGTCCCGCCAGGCGCAGGCTCTGGGCCAGGACGTCGTCATACTGCTTCAGGCCGGGGTCCGCCGTGGCGCGCTTGCGCAGCGTGCCAAGCAGCCGTTCCCGACGAGCCTGCCGTGTGCCCGTAACATCCTCGTGCCGGACGAACCCAGAGGGACCGGCGTCGGTACGAGTGACAGAGAGGTAGCCGTTCCGCGCTCCCAGGAATCCAGGGTCGCGCGAGGCGTTAGGGTAGCCGATCACCACGTAGGGCGGCACGGCGGGGTTCCGGCCCCCCAACTCGTGCGCCACGATTCCGCCGATGCTAGGATACCGGATCGTCTCACTGATGGAGCGGCCGGTGTGGACGAAGTGCGTGGCGGTGGCGTGCTCGTCGACGGTGGTGTGGAAAAGGGTGCGGACGACCGTCAGCCGGTCCATCAACCGCGCCGTCCGGGAGAGGTGCTCCGTCACCCGCACCCCGGAGACGGCGGTGGGGATCATCCCATAGGCGCACCCCGGCTTCTTCAGCTTGGGGTCGCCCTTCCCCTTGGGGTCGAAGGTGTCGATCTGCGACATCCCGCCGCCCAGCCAGAGGAAGATGCAGCGCTCCGCCTTGCCCAGCAAGGGCGCGGCCTGCTCGGCGAGGCCGGGACGGGCACCCAGGGCCAGCGCGGCACCCGCGCCCAGGAGGAAGTCGCGGCGGGTGGGATCAGGGGACATAGACCAGTTCCGGGGCATTCAACAGACTCCAAAGTAGGTCTTCCGCACGCTCGCGCCATTCCGGCCGGAGCCGCTCCGTGGGGGGCGGACCCTGCCGTGCCGCAGCGGCTTCCTGGATGCGGATGGCGCTGGCCTCCGGATTGAGGTGGTTCGACCATGACACGTAGGGCCGCGGCTTCCGCGCCTTCGGTCGGATCGTCGCTCCTCCGGCCCGCACTCGCGTCGCAAAGCCGGGGGTCACCAGCGCAACCGCTTCCTTCCGCTCGGCAGGAGTGGGACGGCGGGTGAGGACACGCATGAAGAGGAGGTCAACCAGTTCCTCCGCAGACCGGCTCTCGAGGCAGAGCCGGGTGACGGCGGACGGGTCGGAGAGACGCGTGAGCCAACGGCTGGCGGTGCCATTCGCCAGCAGCGCGGGCTGTATCGCCATTGGCTCCACGCGCCGGTCGGGGTTGGCGTCCTGACGGTTGCTGCTCCACCCGAAGGCGGTCAGCAGCTCCGTGATCGCTTCATTGCGGGGCAGCGTGAGACTGGGCCGGTCCCGCTCATTGGAGCTGTTGACGAACTCCCACGCCCGGCGCGGCTGCCCGAAGTTGAGGCCGTTCACCGGTGGCCGCGCCCCGTCCAGATCGATGCAGAGAGGCTCCACATCCAGCGGTTGCCCGAAGGCGTCGAAGGTACTGTCGACCAACTGCTCCGCGCTGAGGCGACGACGCATAGGCGCGGCGAAGAGCTTGTTTGCAGCAGAGTCCTGACGCGCCTGGCGCTGGTATGCGTGGCTATTCAGGATCAGCCGCGTCAGATGCTTCAGGTCGTAGTTGTGCGAGCTCAACTCCCGCGCCAGCCAGCGGAGCAGTTCCGGGTGGGAGGGCTTGGCGTTCTCCCAATCATGCTGCGGCTCCACGATGCCGCGGCCCATGTAGCGCGCCCAGACCCGGTTCGCCATCACCTCTGCGAAGCGCTCGTTCCAGGGGGAGGTGACCAGGGCGGCGAGTTGCTCGCGCGTGTCACCCGGCTGCTGGAGCCACTCATCCGGATACTCCGCCTTCGCCAGGGAGGCGAGCGACCAGTGCGGCGGCACCTTCTCGCCCGGCTTCAGCGTCACCCGGATCAGCGACTTCCTCCCCGCCAGCTTGTCCGCCGGAACGCTGCTGGTGGCCGGGACCGCCACCGGCGCGCGGGTCAGCATCGCGGCGAGGTTGAAGAGGTCGGACTGCTTGCTGGCGTGGTACGGCGCGTCATGGCAGCGGGCGCATTTCATCTCCGTGGCCAGGAACGCCGTACCGAGGATGCCCGCCTTGGCGACCAGTGGCGCGTCGTTCATCGCCGCCAGCCCGAAACCGGCCGGACCACCGCCGTAGGGACTCCCCTCCATTCGGATCAACTCAGTGACCAGCAAATCGAGCGGCTTGTTGTCCCGGAACGACTCGTAGAGCCAATACCGGAACGGCCCGGTGTTGTTCAGCGTGGAGTTGACGAGGTTGGGGTTCTCGCCCAGCAGGTCCTGCCAGTAGGCGACCCACGGATCGGCCCAGCGCCGGTCGGTCAGCAGACGGTCGATGGCCCGCGAACGTCGGTCCGGACGGCGGTCAGCAGCAAAGGCGCGGATCTCCGCCACCGTGGGCACCGTTCCCACCAGGTCCAGCGTGACGCGGCGCAGGAAGGCGAGGTCGTCCGTCAGCGGTGAGAAAAGGCTCGGAGCCGTTCCTCCCTTGGCGACCACCTTCCCCGTCCGCACGGGCGTAGCGGCTTCGGGCCAGGGTGCACCCTGCTTGATCCACCGTGAAAGGATCTCGATCTCTGCCGGCTTCAGCCCCTGGCCACCGGGCGGCATCCGGAGGTGCGGATCGGTGGAGCGCACTCGCTCCAGCAGCAGGCTCCCCTCGGGGTCGCCGGGACGCAGGCTGGGCTTGCCGGATGCTCCACCCTTCAGCAGAGCCGCCGCGCTGTCCAGCCGAAGCCCCCCGCTGGCGGCCTTCCCGTGGCAGGAGCCGCACTTGCTAGTGAGCAGCGGGAGCACCTCTCGATGGACCTGCGCTCCGAACCCGCTGCCAGACGCCATAGCGCCCGACCGAGACGCCGCGATCACCTTCGCGCCCAGGAATCGGTCGACCGCGTTCCAGACCGGGACCTTCGCGCTGGCCGGTAGGATGGGCGGAGCGGGAGCCGGATTCCGTCGTGCGTAATCGCGGGCGAATAGGTGGCGGGTGCGCCAGTAGGGCGCGTGTTTCTCGCCGGCCTCGGCGCGGCGGGTGGATTCCACGCGGTCGTAGTGGGCGGCCCGCTCCGCGCGGTAGGCGTCCCAGCCCCCGTCGGTCAGCGGCACCACGCGGTGCGGTGCCAGCAGGCGGAAGTCGTTGGTGCCGGTGGGGGCCACGGCAACCACCGTCTCGCCCAGTTCGTTTCGCAGAATCTCTTTGCCCGCCTTGCCGCCTACGACGGTTTCCAGGACCCACTCCTGCTCCTCACCCGTTGCTTGGTATACCGCCAGCACCTCGTAGTCGCCGGGTGCCATGTAGCGGGTCTCCGGCCCCAGGTCGAGGAAGTCGTGCCGCACCGGATTGTGGCCATCCGTCTTCGCCTTGGAGAACTTGACCTCGGCGACCAGCGCGCCACCCACGTGGAGGCGTGCTGCGTTCCGGGTACGGACCAGCACCCGGTAGCCGCCTGCGGGAAGCGCTATTCGCGCTCGGGCGCGAAACAGGTGCGGGCTGGGGCGGTCGGCGCGGACCCCGGTGGAGACGTATCGCCACGGCTCGTGGAAGAACCCGAAGGCCTCCTCGGGGTAGCTCTCGGCGACGGGTCCCAGCGCGGCAGGCCACTTCCGATCCGGGAACTCCCCCACCTCCACGATCTCAACGGTGACCCCGCTGGCGGCGCCGGTGGTAGGGGACGGACCGTTGGCTGCGGGCGCTCCGGACGCGGTGAGGACTGCGGCTGTGAAGACCACGGCCATGGAGATAATCCAACCCGCTCGGGCGGCCCAACCCGGTGACTCTTCGCGCATACAGAGGCGTCCTCCCGCACTGAAGACACACTGAACGAACGGCCGTTTCACCATTCAGCTATTGCCGTCCCACCGGAACCCCTACCGCCCACGAACCCGAACGGCCGCACCAGCGTGGGCCCCCTGACAGAGGCGAGGCAATCCCTTCACACTTGCCGAACCCCTCCTGGCGCTTGCGAGACGGGCCGCGAGAACCAAGTCGGCTTCAGCCGGCTCTCCAAAGAAACAGCCCGGTTCCCTTCAGGGCCGGGCGTGCAGGTTCAGGCCCCGTCCCGCTCTTGATGGCTGCCGCTCGCGACAAGCCCCGTCGGACAAGACCGCCCTTCCACCCGCATGGAAATCAGGAGCGAACCTACGCCTCTCCGTCTCGCCAAGAGGAGAATCCGATGTCATCCGCTACCCACCAGCCCCGCCCCGCGCCCGAGGTGCACCCCGTCAACCCCAGCAACCGCCTCCTACGTAACCCATTTGCAATTTGCATTTTTCAATTCTCAATTTGCAATCGGCCCCCAAGGCCCCCAAGCCGGTGGTGGTGGTGTCCCCCCCCCGGTCTGTTTTTTGAAATTTTCGCCTACTCAACAGTTCCGCGACGCGTCCAGGCAAACGGCACCCTCCCAGCCTCCCAGCCTCCCAAGCCAAGCCGCGCCCACTCGAACCGGTCTGCGCAACAGTTCACCCTGCCCCCGTGAGACCGCAGGGCGCGCCGACAAGCGGTCCTCTCCGACCCTCTCCAACAACTCCGTGCCTTCTCCGTGTCTCCGTGTCTCCGTGTCTCCGTGTCTCCGTGTCTCCGTGTCTCCGTGTCTCCGTGTCTCCGTGTCTCCGTGGTTGAATGGTCTGCGTGTTGCGGAAGTGCGCGAAAGCACAGCTCCGAATGGGACCGGCAACCGTCATGGAAGATGACGGGGGTTTAAGTGCAAGACTAGCCTCACAATGGCCCCGTCTCTGGCTATACTAAACTGTCGTTTTCGGCGGCTTGCCGCCGGGCCACATTTTCCTTCCGTCGAGTGGTCTACTCGGGGAGCAAGCATGACGCTGAAGAACAACAGCCGACGCGCGGTCACCACCGTCGGCGTCCTGGCGACAGTCGCACTTGGAGTCGGTACCGTTGTTGGAGTGGCCACCCAGGCGGGGGCCGCGAAGAAGGCCGCCGTTCCAGTCAAGGCCGTGACCGCGACCGTTAAGCCATTCAGCCTGGCGCTCAAGGGAGTGGACGGCAACACGGCCTCCCTTGCGAAGTACGCGGGCAAGGCGACCGTGGTCGTCTTCGTCGGCACCGAGTGCCCCATTGCCAACGGCTACTCCGAGTCGCTCACCCGCCTAGCGAAGGAGTATGCGGGGCGCGGTGCCTCCTTCGTGGCGGTGAACGCGAATGACAGCGAATCGCTGGAGGCGGTCACCAAGCACGCGAAGTCCTACGCGCTCGGCTTCCCCATCCTCAAAGACGAGGGCCACCGCCTGGCCGATGCGCTCGACGCCAAGGTGACCCCGGAAGTTTTTGTCCTCGATGCCTCGCAGAAGGTTCGCTACCGCGGCCGCATCGACGACCAATACGCCAGCCGCACCGAGAAGCGCCGCCAGGCCAGGAACCATGACCTGGAGCTGGCCCTGAACGCCGTGCTGGCGGGCAAGCCGGTGGCGCAGGCCCAGACCCAGGCCTTCGGTTGCGCGATTGTCCGGACAGCGGGAACGCAGACCGCTGCCAGCGGCCCTTCCTATCACAAGGACGTGCTCCCCATCCTTCAGGAGCGCTGCCAGAGCTGCCATCGGCCCGGTCAGGTCGCTCCCTTCTCCCTGCTGAACTACGCGGACGCGAAGAACTGGGCCACCGAGATCAAGACCTTCACCCAGAACCGCCAGATGCCCCCGTGGCAGGCCGAGCCGGGCCACGGCGAGTTCCAGGACGTCCGCCGCCTCACTGACACCGAGGTTGCAACCCTCGCCAAGTGGGCCGACGCCGGCGCGCCGGAAGGGAGTTCCGTCGGGGCTCCTCCCGCCAAGCAGTGGTCGTCGGATTGGGCGCTGGGCAAGCCGGACTTGGTCCTGACCATGCCGGAGAGCTTCAGCGTGGCCGCCGCCGGAGAGGACGTTTTCCGCTGCTTCGTGCTGCCGACGAGCCTGACCGAGGACAAGCAAGTGGTGGGGGTCGAGGTTCGACCGGGCAACTCCAAAGTGGTCCACCACGTCCTCAACTTCATCGATACCGGTGGTCGCGGCCGGAAGCTCGACGTTGCGGATGCGGAGCCGGGCTACAATAGCGGCCCCGGCGGCGTCGGCTTCTTCCCCAGCGGGCAGCTCGGCGGCTGGGCGCCTGGCAACTTCCCGCGGTTCCTGCCCAACGGCGTCGGCATGGCGCTGCCCAAGGGATCGGACGTGGTGGTCCAGATGCACTACCACAAGACCGGCAAGCCGGAGGTCGACCAGACCAGCATCGCCCTCTACTTCGCCAAGGAGCCGGTGCAGAAGCAGCTCCGTGTGCTGCCCCTCACATCCCTCAATATCCGTATCCCCGCCAATGAACCCCGCCATGAGGTGAAGGCGAGCATGCGGCTCCCGTGGGACATCACGGCGCTCTCCATCACGCCCCACATGCACCTGCTGGGCAAGGAGATGAAGGTCACCGCCACCCTCCCGGATGGGACGGTGAAGTCGATGGTGCTGGTGAAGAACTGGGATTACCGCTGGCAGGACAACTTCGAGTACAAGGAGCCAGTGAAGCTCCCCAAGGGCACCCAGCTAAACCTGGTCGCCTACTTCGACAACAGCCTGCAGAACCTGCGGAACCCCAGCAACCCGCCCCGCCTCGTCACCTTCGGTGAGCAGACCACGGACGAGATGTGCTTCGCGTTCATCCGGTACACCCGGGATCAGGAGCCGGCCGGAAGCGGACCCACCGGCTTCTTCGGCGCGCGCCCCGGCGGCCCAGCGGTGGCGGGCAACCCCATCGCCAACCGCCCGATCCTGCGGCGCCTACTGGCCCGCGTCGCCCAGCGGTAGTCAAGCCCGCACGGCTTACGACGGCCGGATCAAGGAACTTAATAGAGACCCCAAGGCGGCCCCGCTCCCCAGCGAGGCCGCCTTGTCCAATCCAGGGCAGCGCGTCCATTCTCTGGACAGGATCCATCACCCGGACGCCAGGAATTAGGGGACGAAAGCGATCCGAGATAACGTCTCTCTTTCTCTCCCCCGGGGGCATCCCGCCCGCCAAGATTCGAGATTGGATCTCCATTTCTGCTCACCCACACCAACCGTTGAAGCATCACCTCCCATGCCGCCAGCCAATCCCCAACCCCCCTCCCCCAACCCCCACCTAACCCTGGGCGACCTCACCAGCCCGAAGCTGATCATCCTCAAGGGCTTCCTCTTCCTGCTGGCCGGGTTGCTGGCGGTGGCCGGCATCCTGGTGGAGCATCCGGAGCTCCGGATCGCCTTCCTGCTGGCGGTGGCGGTCTGGTGCTTCGCGCGCTTCTACTACTTCGCCTTTTACGTGCTGGAGCACTACGTCGACCCCGGCTACAAGTTCGCGGGGCTCGGCTCGTTCGTCACCTACTTCTGGCGTCGCTGGCGTGGCTCCCGGCGCCCCTGACCTCCCCGGCACCGCCTCGACCGCTTGCTCCGTGGGTCTCTCCATCCCTTCTGTCTCTCCATCTCTCCATCTCTCCATCTCTCCATCTCGACTTGCTGCA
>JANPLG010000519.1:0-1940 GCA_031426395.1 Actinomycetes bacterium | reverse complement strand
CCGAGGATTTGCGAAGCGTAGCGTTCGGTAAGCAGTTGCATCGGGGCCACCAACCACGAAGCCAAGAGGAGAGGCTCGCGGGTAACCTTCTCCTCGGCGCAGCCGAACCCCTTATGGTTCTGGCTCCGCCAGGTTAGGATTGGGAGTAGAGCAGGATTAGGAACGACGCTTTACATACCGGGAAGTTCGCCCCGCAGCGCCTGCTGGTAACGGTTCGCGGAGCGCTTCAACGCGAAGTGAGCGTCCTCCGTCACGTTGCCGCCCTGGAAGGCGTTGTAGAGCCGCTCGAAGGGGTAGGCGGCCACCGAGGCGACGATCTGATCGACACGCTCTCCCGGTAACGGGATCAGGTTGGGGTAGCTGTACATGAAGCTGACCCAGCGACGGTCCATCACCACCTGGATCAGGTCGCCGGTGAGCAGTGAGCCCTTGCCCTCGGCTCCCGCCTCCCAATGGAGGACCGTGCCACCGCGGAAGTGACCGCCGCACCGGATGAGCGTCAGCCCGGCACCGAGGGAGTACTCATCGCCTTCCCAGAATCGGATCACGGGATCGGGCTGCTGCACCCACTCGCGGTCGGCGGCATGGACGTAGACCGGCACCCCGCCGAAGGCGTGTGACCACTTCACCATGGTCGAGTAGTAATGCGGGTGGGATAGGGCGATGGCGGTGAGGCCGCCCCGCTCCTGGATCCGGGCCACCGACTCATCGTTCTGCAGCGCGATGCAGTCCCAGAGAATGTTCGCCTCCCCGCAGGGCACGAGGAAGGCCCGCTGCCCAATCCCGAAGGCCGGCTCGGTCCGCAGGCTCCAGAGGCCCGGCTCTTCCTCCGTCCATCGGTTGCCGTGGTCCTGGCGCAACTCCTCAAGCGTGGTCCACCGCTGCCCAGTATGCCCCACGTACTGGCGCTCATCCTCGCAGATGGGGCAGCGCGCGGGCGGACTGTCGGCGGGGGGATTGGCCGAAGGGGGATTGTCCGCAAGGGGATATTGGGTGCCACAGGTGACGCAGAGATAGCTGGGCATGGGGAGACCCGATTGCAGGGGGGATTGGGCAGGCGCGAGCGCTGCCATGACATACAAATTGTGCCTGACTTAGCTCCAGGGAGCCAAGCCAGGCACACAACTGCTCGGTAGGCCAGCGACGAAATCGGAGGAGGATCAGGCCGCGACCAGCTCCGCGCCGCTGATCTGCGAGATGGCCGCATCTGCCGCGCTCAGGGAAGAACGCACGGCATCCGCAGCCGCAAGGTTAAGCGGGCAGGTGCTGCCAAGGGCCACCTGGCGGGCCTGGCGGACAGCCGTTCGCCAGCAGCCGTGGCCGTAATTGAGGTGAAGAATGATGGAGGCAAGCCGCTGTCGCTGAGTCATGGGGTTCCTAAAGGTTCTCTTCGCGCAGAGGCGGGTCCCACTGGGACATGTTCCTGGCGCTGAAGACGGGTGAAGATCACCGTCGCTATGGCCCCCGATGCTGCACGCGGACCCAACTGTCCGGGCCTGGGGGTGGATGCTGCTCGCTTGCTGCTGGGCACCGATGAGGGTACGGGGAGAGACGCGCGGGAAGCAAAACCGACCGAGCATAACGGTTTGCGGAGCCAGTGACAAGAGATCATGTGAAAAAAGGTGCGAGGCAAGCGATGGTGATGGCCGTGGGCTCAGGGTTCAGGGTTCAGGGTTCAGGGTTCAGGGTTCAGGGTTCAGGGGGTTCAGGGTTCAGTCTGGGGTGGGAGGCTGCAACCTGCGGCCTCACGGCACCAGCTCCCATCCCCAAATCCCGACCCCCAACTCCCATCCTCTAAAGGGTGGGATTCAATTACTGGGCAGGCTTTCGTGACAATGTAACCTGGGGTAGCCTAGGCCCTTGTGGCCGTGGGTCTACCGTGCTCCCAAGGGGGACGCGCCACGTCCAGCCAGGTGGATGGACCCCCCTGCGGTCTCCTG
>JANPLG010000518.1:0-4195 GCA_031426395.1 Actinomycetes bacterium | reverse complement strand
GTCCGGGCCTCGCGGACCTGGTTCTTGCCCCCGGCCTTGAGCGTGACCCGCGCGCCGATGGCCATGCGGTTGCTACGCGTCCCTTCCAAGTGGAGCGACAGCCAGTTGGCCTTGGCGGTCGACTGATTGCGGAGGAGCATCGGCGCGCCGTCGAGGTCCGCTGCCAGGAGGTCGATGCGGCCGTCGTTGTCGAAATCGCCGGTCGCCAGGCCGCGGCCGACGATTGGCTTCTGGAAGTCGGTGCCGACTACTGTGCTGACGTCGCTGAAGCGGCCATCCGCCGTGCCACGGAAGAGCTGCGACCGCTGCCGGTAGGAGTTGCCGGGGTCCACCTGCTGGATCAGGTCCTGGACGTGCCCATTGACGATGGCGAGGTCGAGGTGGCCGTCGTTGTCCGCGTCCAGGAACTTTGTGCCGAAGGCGACCCACGGGCGCGTGGGTTGCGCCAGGCCGGCAGGGGCGGCGGCGTGGCTGAAGAGGCCGTCGCCCAGATTCTGGTAAAGACTCTTCGGCTCTCCGGCGTAGTTGGCGACAAAGAGATCCAGCCGTCCGTCCCCGTTGTAATCCCCCCAGTCCACGCCCATCCCGCCTTGGCCCGCCCCTGGTGCAGCAGCGCCTCGGAAAGCAGAACGCGGGCGTCTGGGTCGCCGGGCAACTGCCGCACCCAGGCCTCCATCTGCTGCGCTGCGTCCGTCGCGCGGCCCGCACTCAGGTAGGCGCGGCCCAGGGCGAGGGTACGTGCGCGCGAAGATGGTTCGGCGCGAGCATATGCCTCCAACTCGGGCAACGGGCCGCGCTCCAAACGCGACAGTTCGATTGGCTCACGCCACACCCAGAGTGCTGCCACCCCGGCTATAACCAGCAGCCCCACCAGCATCCGCAGGCGACTCGGGCGCAGGGTCGCGCCGCCGCCCTCGCGCAATTCGGCGCACATCTTCTCTCTGAACCTTGCCTTGTTCCCAACCATAGGTCTTCGGCACACGAAAGTCCCGGCCACTGAAGTGACCGGGACCCGTCAGTCGTTCATTTGTTACGGCACCCCTGGTGATCTCAGGGCACGTAGATGCCGCTACCAGCACCGGCCGGCGGAACCGCCATCGCCCTCAGGTTGTAGAGGATGTTGTTCGGAGGCAGATTGGCAAGCTGGCCCCAAGTGACCTGGTCCCACCGTCCCCACTTCACATGGCCATCAGCGTACAGGAGATTGTTCCCGTTGTTGTGGTGAGATGCGTTGTTGTTAGCGCCGCAGACATCTCCCGGTGCCGCAGGCATCCCCATCTTGCGGCGGAACTGGCAGATGTCCCGCTGCCTGAACAAGCCACAGTTCGCGTCCATGAAGTTGCAATCAGCCCACGGGGAGGTGGTGCTGTCCCACATCACCAACTGGTTGGCCGACTCCTGGATGTCGCTGACAGGCCGCCCGGCGATGCGGTTGTAGTTGAACCCATAGCTCACGTAGTGATAAGCCACCCGATTGCCACAAAACGGCTGCGTGGTGCCGGGGACAACGCCACCATTGACGGTGAGGGCGCGCGGCTGGCTGGGGCAGGTGTAAATCTGGACGTTCTTCGTGTACGGCAGCAGATTGTTGCCAACCCACCCCCCCCATCCACTCCGCATCATGAAGTCGTTGCAGTTGCCGGGAGCCAACAACGCGGCGTTGCCGCTTGCGGGATAAGTCTCGTCGTAGTCCTGCACGTACATCATGAAGGCGTTGCCGACCTGCTTCAGATTGCTCTGGCAGGCGGCCATGCGTGCCTTCTCCCGTGCCTGGGCGAAGACGGGGAAGAGGATCGCGGCGAGGATAGCGATGATTGCGATCACCACGAGCAGTTCGATGAGCGTAAAGCCCTTTTTCTTCATCTGCCTCTCCAATGAGAATGATGGCGGCCCCGGATGAGTGTAGGGCCGATAGGTTGAGGACGGTTCCGCCGCCCGGTGGTTCGCAGTCACGCCGGGCCGACGTGCTACACTCTTCCAACAAATGGGGGGCTTTCCCTCGGAGCATTTGAAAGTTTTTAGGAAGATCTTCCGCTGGGGAGAACATCCAGGACAGCAAGACCTGTGGCAGGGCTCCCGCAGCGCCGCAGGAATGGATCACGGTCGGAAGCAGGTGAAGTGGTGCGAAGCTGTTTTATCTACCCTCGGGCGGTGGCTCTTGCTGCCGCAGTACTCTTTATAGGTCTAGTGTCCGGTGCCTGGGCGCAGGACCGGAACACGAAGGTCCTCAACGATCGTGACCGGGTGGAGGCAGCGGGGTTCTGGCTCTACAACAAGCTGGACCAGGGCTTTGAGCAGGCGCGGAAGAGCGGCAAGCCGGTGCTGGTGGTGCTGCGGTGCGTGCCTTGCGCGCAGTGCGCCGGCCTGGATGACTCGCTGGTGGAACGGGACGTGGCGGTCCAGAAGCTGCTGGAGCAGTTCGTCTGCGTGCGCCAGGTCTACACCAACGGCCTGGACCTCTCCCTCTTCCAGTACGACTACGACCAGTCCTGGACCGCCTTCTTCCTGAACGCGGACCGTACCATCTACGGCCGGTACGGCACCCGCTCCCACCAGACGGAGTCGAAGGACGATGTCTCGTTGGCGGGATTCGCGCGGGCGCTGGAGGGAGCGCTGGCGCTGCACAAGGGCTACCCTGTGAATCGGGCGCAGCTTCAAGGCAAGCAGAGCTTGCCGCCGGATGTCGCCAGCCCGGAAGAGTACCCGTCGCTCAAGGGCAAGTACCCCTCGCGCTTGAATTTCGGTCCCACGGTGGCGAAGGAGTGCATCCACTGCCACATGGTTGGGGAGGCGAAGCGGACCTACTATCGCATGAAGCCGGCCCCGATGCCGGATCAGGTCCTCTTCCCCTATCCCCATCCGAAGAGCCTCGGCTTCGGGATCGATCCGCTGTCAAGGTCGACCGTGAAGGAAGTGGCGGCGTCCACGCCGGCTGCGGCCTCCGGTCTCCGGCCAGGTGATGAGATCCTGACGGTCAAGGGTCAATCGATTCTCTCCACTGCGGACATTCAGTGGGTCCTCCACCACGCCGGAGCTGTCGAGTCCTTGCCGCTGACCGTTCGTCGGGGAGGCGCGCAAACACAGCTCACGCTGGCCCTGCCGACCGGCTGGCGCGAGAAGAGCGACCTCTCCTGGCGTGTCAGTTCCTGGGACCTCCGTCGCATGGTCACAGGTGGGATGATCCTCGAGGAGCTTCCGGCCGCGGAGCGACAGCAACTCGGCCTCGCACCGGGGGCGCTCGCACTGCGGGCCAAGCATGTGGGCGAGTACGGGGAGCACGCCGCCGCCAAGCGAGGCGGCTTCCAGAAGGGCGACATCCTAACCCGCATCGACGGTCAGGCGTCCGCCACCCGCGAAACCGACGTCCTCGCCCGCCTCGTGCGCGAGAAGCGCAAAGGCGACCGCGTGGCCTGCTCGGTCCTGCGGGGCGGACAGACACTGGAACTCAGTTACCCGATTCAATAACCGGTGCGTCATTCGCCCCAGAATCATAGCCAGCAGCCTTGTGCTGCGTTCAATCACGGTAGCAGCTTCGGTAACCCGTGCTCCCCTTGGATCTGATCCTTCCGCCAGGCGGTTTCCGCTACCCAATGCCACTGTATCCGTAGGGTTTTGCGCGCTACCGAGCATCCACCGTGATCGAACGCGGCGCGAGGCCGCTGCCTATGGTGGGGGCGGGAAGGCATCGAAGGGCATTGCCAACAGCCTCACGCTGCGTTCGATTATGGCAGTCAGGCGGCCAACCGGTATCCATCCGGCCAACGGGCTGTAGGGCGGGGCGTCGCTGCGCGTCGCTGCGCGTCGCTGCCCGCCCCGTCTTCGGTGAAGGAACCGTCGTCGACGAGAAGGCCGCGCCAGGGTCCAATGCAGGTCCCGCCTGACAGGAGGGGAACCGCCGCGAGGACGGAGCGGCGACTGAGCGCCCGCCCTACGTACCGCTGCCGAGACGGCGGCCGCTTTGCCGCCGTTCAAGTTGGGAAGGAGTGAGGGAGAGTCGGAACAACCCCCGATACAGCCAACCTGCATCCCAATCCGCAATCCGAAATCGGGAGCGGGTATCATCCGTGCAATGCGACGCAACCCTGAACATGAAGCTCCCATTTGGGACCTCCCGCCGCCAGCCACATCGGGAGCAGATCCGCCCACGGGGATCTACGTTCCTTCACGCTCTCCTTTGGGCGCAGCGCTTCGGTCC
>JANPLG010000517.1:0-4535 GCA_031426395.1 Actinomycetes bacterium | reverse complement strand
CCCGCAGCCAAGCTACGCGACGAGAAGAGAGCCGTTGGTGAGTGTCCTCGTGACTAACCAGCCGTAAACAGGCGACAGTTCTCCTATCGAAGCTCTGCCAGGCCCCCCAAAGGCCCGGTGAATGCTTGGTGGAGAGCCGTGCGAGGTACGGACGGCCCACCGCTGAACCCGAATTGGCACAGGGGCAAGCCGCCCTTCGTCATCCTCGCCAGACAACCCAAGTGCGAAAGTGCCCGCGCCGTGCGGGGATCCAGCCACGCCCGTTCTGCGCCGGGGATCGCATTCCTGTGTCGAGGGTTGGTGCTAGGAATGCACCCCACGCGCATCGCCGAGTTCAAGCACCCCGACGTGGACGCGCATCACGCGCCGCGGTCCCCATAGGCAAATGCAAGGGGTGACGATTACGGAGGCACGGGCGAGCAGCTTTGCACCTAGCGTCGCGCCAAGCTCGCCATACGCGCAACAGCCCCTGACTCAGGGCGAATGCCGTGAGTCAGGGGCTATCTGAGGCAGGTTCACGCTGCTGAAGCGATGCTATCCGTCAACGAACGGCCAATCGGCCCCGCCGACGCTGGCGGTGCTCACCTTTCGCTTGATTCGCATCAGCGCGTTATCCACGGACTTGGTCTTACATCGCAGCTCCCGGGCGATCTCACGATAGCTCTTGCCCATCTGGTAGCCCGAGAGGACGCGCCACTCGAACTCAGAGAGCATCTGGAAGAGCATGGTGTGCAGCCGGTCCGTGTCTTCAGTCTGCAGAATGACCCGCTCCGGATCCATCTCGTCGCTGGCCTGGAGGATGTCGGACATGCTCCATTCGGATGCGTCGTCATCCGCCGGGACCTCAAGCGAGAGGGAGGTGTTGAGTGGGACTTGCTTCTGCCGGGTAGCCGCCTTGATGGCCGTGATGATGTGCCGGTGAATGCACACTTTTGCGAAAGCAGGGAAAGAAGTGGCCTTATCGTGCCGATAATCCACAATGGCCTGCCACAAGCCGATCATACCGACTTGCAGAAGGTCTTCCCGCTCCGCACCGACCAGGAAGTATGACTTGACTTTGCTACGGACCAGGTTGCGGTACTTGTAGAGCAGGTGCTCGGAAGCCTCCTGTCGGCCCGTTTGGGCCTGGCGGACGACTTCATGATCGGGGAGACGCTCATAGCGGGCGCTGGGGCCCACCAAGGCGTCAAGAGAAAAGAATGAAAGCTCCCTCATCCCTGGTTTGGTCTACTCTCTGACACGCATCGGATGAGTCACCGGTCGAACTCCGGAAAGCACAGCCGAAAGCCGAGGGTTCACGCGACAAGCGTCGCGCCGCACAACCCGGCGGAAGACCCGCCAGGTATCGCCGTCAGACCTACACACTTATTGGAGAAGACCCGATAGGTTCGGGGCTGCCCGCAGCCTGGACTTTCGTCTATCTCTGCTCCCTCGTCTTGCCGCATCGGCGCGGCGGGGATCAGGACGACGTTCTTTGTTACTTGACAGGATCATACACCACTCCGCGTAAGAAAACCGGTGAGGAAGTGGTGCAATTGGCAAGCTCCCTTGCTATCCCGGTGCTTGCATAGGACCGGTTGCGCGTATGACACGCCGTCCGTTCCGTGGTTACAGCGAATGCGTGTCCGAGCCGTGATCCTGACCCCAAGGCATCAGAAGTAAGCCAACTGGATCGGCTTTGCGAGATTGCGGAATAGGCGAGATGGCTCGCGCTGACTTACACTCGGGCTTCTCGCGCTCAATGAAGAACGCGCAGCGGCTGCCTCGCGTCACCCGTTGATGAGATCACGGAATCCGGCGCTCGTTTAGACGGGTTCATCCCTTGTGGCTGGGCGGCTTCAGCGCGGTGAGTTGCACCACGATGACCGTGGCGAGGATCAGCAGCAGCCCCAGCACCGTCTGCTCATAAGTGAAGGGATGGTAGTAGCCGACGCGAACCACCAGCGCCTGCAATACCGGCACGCCTACCAGGAAGAGGGCGATCCCCAGCACCAGCCCGATCAGCGTGCGCACTGTGGGCCTTAACCCCCGTCACGGGCGTCTCGCCCCGACTGCTCGAATCCGAGTCCGCTGATGGCGAGTCGGGAACTCATAGGTCCAGTTCCCGATTGACCTTGCCTGCTTGCGAAGCGGCATCCAGTAGACCGTAGACCCAGATGGCGAGGCCAACGAAGCCGACCATCGCCATAACGTCGTTCACCCGCTCCGCCCTGGGCAACAGGCCGGTGATTCCCAAGGTGAACTTGAACATGTCCTGCCAGCCAATGGCCAGGCAAATCAGCCACAATCCCAGCAACACGCCGCCCTTGACGAACTGGCGGTTGAAAAGCTGACCGGCACCGGCGCAGATCAGGGAGAGCATGGTGGCAACCATCACGCTCCGCTTCGCGCCGTCCTTGCTCCGGGGCGTGGTCAGCATCAGCTGCATCGCGAGACGCTCCCGCTCGTCCTCGTCCTTGCGCAAGGCGATGCGGGCGATCTTCTCTTCCAGGCTCGGCTTGGTGGGTGCGACTTCTAGGGCGCGGCGATACTGCTCCTCGGAGCCGGTTAGGTCGCCTTTAGCCGTGAGGAGGTCTCCCAGCATCTCCAAGCCGCTCGCATCCCCGGGTGAGATCGAGAGTGCTTCCCGGCAGAGAGCCTCGGCGTGGACCCATTGGTCCCGCATCCGGCTCAGGTGAGCGTCCCGGAGCAGCCGCTCCACCCGCTCATCCGCCTCCCCGGGGACGCTGGGGGGGAAGGAGAGCGACGTGGTTCCGTGGCCCGGCCCGGGACGGTCGCCCATTGGTGTTGCGGTCGATTCCATAGGGTTCCGATTCCGGTCCCGGCGCCAGGTGGGTTAAGCGGCTACGGCCTGCTCACGCTCCCAGAATTTCTCAAGCCCGTAGAAAGTCCGGTCTTCCGCATCGAAGACGTGCGCAATCACATCGCCGAAGTCCATCAGGATCCAGCGGGCTTCCTGATAGCCCTCGCGGCGGATGCCTCGGAACTCGTGCTCTTTCATTCGGTCCAGGACCCGATCCGCGATGGACCGGATGTGGGTGTTGGAAGTGCCGGAGCAAACGGCGAGGTAGTCGGCGATCTGCGTCTTCTCCGTGACGTGGAGGATGTTGATGTCCACGGCCTTCAGTTCTTCCATAGCTTCCTGGATGATGCGCACTTTTTCTTCAGCTTCCAATGCAACCCTCCTGCATGCCCAGCACCGGCACCGTGCCGGCCGGACACGTATCTCTACCCAAGTAACGGAGATCGACCCGCAAGGATACGATCAGCAACTCTTCAATCTTAACCCCACCCGCCAAGCGCGTGAACGACGGACGCGATTCGGTGCCTTAGGTTGCCTCAGCCCGCCTCTTCGCTTCGCGGCCCCCTATCCTGGTAGAGTTGATGCTTGCGGATGTAGGCTTGCACCGATTCGGGCACGAGGTACCGGATGGCGTCGCCGGACCGCACGCGCGTCCGAATGTCTGTGCTGGAGATGTCGACGCCGGGCGTGGTGAGGGTGCTGATCTGGGTCAGGTACTCCATCGGCAGGACGGAACTCAGGCGCTCCAAATCGTAGCCCGGACGGGTGACGGCGATGAACCGGCAGGCCTGGATCAACTCGTGATGGCGGTGCCAGGTCAGGATCTCCAGGATGGCGTCCGCACCGGTGATGAAGTAGAGCTCGTCTCGGGGCCGCTCCCGACGGAGCCGCTCTACCGTGTCGACCGTGTAACTGTGACCGCTCCGGTCCAGTTCCATCCGGCTCACTTCGAAGTCCGGATGGTTGGCGGTCGCCAGAAGCGCCATGGCGTAGCGATGCTCCTGCGGGGTGACGAGATACCCCTTTTTGTGGGGCGGGTCGCCGGAGGGAATCCAGAGGACCCGGTCCAGGGCAAACTCCACGCGCGCCATCTCCGCGATGACGAGGTGCCCCGTGTGGATCGGGTCGAAGGTGCCGCCCATCAGCCCCAGGCGCATGGTCCGACCTTTCCCGGTTCGATAGTATCCTTAGTGAGTCGGCGAGCGTGCATCACTTCGTGTCGACCACGGGAGCGGGCGTCACCAGCATGTTCTGGTAGGAAACGAACCCGTGCCTCACGGCCTGCGGCGCCTCGTCGATGGCGCGGCGGAATGCCGGAGTGTTCAGGTTGATCCGCCGGATGCGGCAGAGCGCGGCCGCCTGCACCGATACCGCTTCATCATTGCCCGCAAGCTCGGACACGAGGCGCGCGGGGTCGCCGCCGCTCCTCTCCAGCGCCCGCATCGCCAGGTCGAGCGGACTCTCGTACTTCCCGCTCCGGTTGCCGTCCACGCGGATGGGGTTGGTGGAGCCGATGACCCGTGGCTCCCAATCCGCTCGGTTGGGCTGGTAGGGGCGGGGAATGGGCCAGTAGGGCGCGTCGATGCCGGGACCGCTGGCGATGGCGACCAGCCAGACGTCGTGGGCGGGGCGGGGGATGCGCAGGGTCAGGTCGGCCTTTACGACCTTACCTTTGCCCTTCTCTCCGGACTGCTCCCCAGCAATCGGGCGCGTGACGATGCGCTGGCCATTG
>JANPLG010000516.1:0-16277 GCA_031426395.1 Actinomycetes bacterium | reverse complement strand
GGGAGACGAAGTATCGCCATCCAACCTGGAGCAACTGGTAAGATCGTGGAGCAACGGAGCCGGTCCCTCCTCTGCGCCGGCATCAACTGCGGCGCCTGTCTCTAAGCGCCCGTGGTGGCGTGTCTGGTAGCCCCGCTTGTTTTCTGTCCCCGAACCGTCACCTACCGCCCCACGCATGGAAGAGGTATCGTTCCCGGAAGAGGTCATCGGCCTGGAGTACCACTTCCTGCCGTTCGACCGTCAGGCCGAGGTGGACGCCGTCCTCCGGGCGCTGCAGGCGGACAGCCAGTTCGAGTTCATGCTGGCCGTGCTTTACGTGACGGTGAACGGCCGGCCGCTGCGGGCGGAGAGCCGGCCCTCCCGGCACCTGATCCACAAGCTGCTGCAGGCGCTGGACAACGAGGACGGGGCGGGCATGCTGTATGCCAGCCCCTACAACCAGTTGGGGCAGGAGAGCCGCGTCATTGATGATCCCCGCCTGGAGTGGTGGGACTTCGACCTGGCGGAGCGGCTGCGCGAGTTGCCGGATCTGAACTCCATCCGCGCCTTCCTGGAGTACGGCACCGGGCAGAGCATGGGTCGCCCCCGTGATCAGGCCAGTACGCTGCACGACCACCTGATCCACGGCCTGACCGGCGTCTCCAAGAAATGCAGCATCTGGGGCTGCGCGCGCATCAACACCTTCGATGGCCCCCCCACCGACCCGGATGAAGAGGGCGTCTGGCCTGCGGACGGCGTCTCGCCCTGGTTCCACGGAGTCTTCTGGGACGACCTGCTATTCATCCTGAACCCAACAGAAAGCACGCTGACGATCCTGGCGATCACCTCGCGCTAGACGGCTCCCGCCGGCGCCCCCGAGCGCTGGATGCGGGATCGGTCGACGGTCGGGCATTCTCACCAGGGTGCCTTTCGACGATGATCGACCTTGATGAGATTGAAGCGCGAAGCCGTGGCCGCAGCCGCCCCAAGTCGGGGAGGGTGCTGGCCATTCGCGTGCTCCAGGCGAAGGTCGCATGGCTGGATGCGCCGTTGCGCTGGCAGGATGGCCGCGTGGTCTGGGTCACAGAAACCGGCCCGCTCCTGCCTACCGCGTCCGATTTCGCGCGGACACAGCGGTCGCTGTACAAGGTAAGGGAGTACCCCCGGTCCGCAGAGGCTGCCCTGGGCGATGTGGATGGCTGGCTGGAGCAGCGGCAGGCCGCCCTGGAACAGGCCAAGTCCCTCGCCCGCCTGGAGTGCGATGACTTCGAGTCGCTAGGCAGGCAGGCGCGACGGGGCGATCAGGCATCGCTGACCCAGCTCGCACGCCTCCTGGAAGCCGAGGCGCTCTGCCTCAACGAACTGCCCCTTTCGCCAGCCGCACTGCTGGCTGAGTGCCGGTCGTCCGCTCTTCCCGCCCTCCGAACCACCGCCCTCGGGGGCGTGGCCCGCGTCCTGAGCGCGTGGGTGGAAGGCGCGCACGCCCAGTCACCCTCGGGCCGAGTGGGCGTCCCAACAGCCGACCTGACGCACGCTGCGGAGCGGATTGCCTTTCGGCTTGGGAGCACCACCGGCCTGCTTGATCACCCGGGGCTTGTGGCGGACCTTCTCCATCGCGGCGTGGATGCGGACGCAGTGATGGGTGTGCTTGAGGCACTTGATTCGTCCGCGCCGTTTTCGCTGGACGCGGAGACCCTCCGCACGCTCCTGAGGTCAGGATGCGCGCCACCTACGGTCTGCCGGCTCGCGGCAGTCATTCGCATCCTCGACCCGCTATGGGATCGGCTCACAACCGCTGTTGCGCCGGAGGGACGCCGCAATCGCCCTGCCGAGATCACTGCGTTGCGGCGAGCCGCGCGGGAGCAGGCCGCCGAGGTTGCCCGGCTCAGCAAGCGCTACCTGATTGAGGGCAGGCTGCCGGAGATGGCGCTGCCGTTGCTGAGGGTGATCGAAATAGTGTTCGCCCTCGCACCGAAGACGCCTGGGTTGATGCGGTTGCTGGTGAGGGTTTTGGAGGAGGGCCTGGGGCTTCCCGAGGGAGTTCGGCCCGGTTACCTTACAGCGGTCGATGCCTGCCGTGATCGAATCTGGGACCGCTCCGAAGCACCCGAATCGATCTCTAAGGAGGCCGTGGCTCCCGACGGCTGGCTGAACCATCGATGGGAGCATAACGGTCGCCCCATCATCAAGCTGCTGGCGCAAGTCTCAGACGCCGACCTCGTCATCCGGCTAAGCGAGCGGGGCCTTGTATCGGAAGCGCTCCATCGTGAGACCTTCGCCGACCGTCCCTTGCCGGCAAGCTTCTGGACGGCTCTGCTCGACATGATAGCGGCAGCCGAGCTTCCCGCCAGTGCAGTGCCGGGATCGCTCTTCTGCATCATCCGCCGGTGCCGCACGGCGGAGGATCCAATGGTGGCGCGCACCGCCCTCCGAAACCTTGGGGCCAGCCTGCAATCAGTGCCGGTGAACCAGCGCAGCCATTTCATCAAGGCGCTGGGGCGCGCCACACCCTACGAACGGGAAGGGGCTCGCAGGACCCTTGGGTGGCTTTCAAGGCGGATGCCGGCCCTGCTTGCGGCCCAATGCACATCGGCCGAGGAGCGCCGCTGCTGCCATTGTCACTCGTTGACCCAATTGGCAGCGCGCCTCATCCTGGCCGGGGCAGGCGATGAGGCGGAGCGGACGCTCACTGACCTGCTGGGGTGGGAGCGCGAACTGCGACGGGAAGAGGACGGTTCCCTTCGTTCGCCTACATGGCAAGAGGAGTGCCGGTTTGAGCTGGGGGTCAGCCTCGCAGCGGCGCTGGGTAACCGGCAGGCGGAGTCCATCCTCGAAGTTCTGAAGACTGTCTACGACCACGGACTCACCCTGGATGACGACATCGTGCGGGCATTCTCAAGCGTTATGGAGCGTGTTCCGCGCCTCCGCGGCCCGCTGCGCAGCCTCTTCATCCGGCAGCCTAAGCGTGGCCTCCGGGCCATGCGGCGGCTGGCGATCCTGAACACCCTCGGCTACGAAGCGTACTCTTGGCTCTCAGCGCCCGCAACGCCACCAGAGGACGTGCCCGAGGCTTGGAAGCAGGTGACGGCCCTGCACCCGGACCTAGCCGCGCTCGTAGTTAGCTATCGTTCGGCGCGGATCGACGCTGGCCTCACGGACGAGGTTCCGGCCGGAGTGCAGAGCTGGCTCCGCCTGCCGGAGAAGCTCCGTCGGGAGTGGGAGCACCTTCGCAAGGCGGCAACGGCTAAGCCGGAGCTGGCTGCACGCCGCGATTCCCTGGCGGAACGCCTCGCGCAGCCGGACGCACTGACGGAAACCGTGGCCGAGGGCGTGCGCGAAGCTCTGGAGATCGCTGTTGCCGAAGCGGAAGGGGCGGCGCTGGAGATGCGGATTGAGCAGTGCGTTCGACGCCGGTTGGAAGTGGTGATCGGAGCGCTGCCGGAGAAGGTGGAACTGGACGAGGACCTCGTTAACGCAGCGCTGCTCACCGCCGGAGTGGAGAAGAACCGGAAGGTGCTGCGCCGCCTCCTCCGTGCGCATTTGCAGGGGGACACGGAGTGGGTCGACCAGCTTCCCGCCAACCGGGAATACCTCGCCCGCATGGAATCGGCCGGGGTGAACATCTCCGCCTGGCTTTCGGAGCGGCTCCGCCGCCACCGCTGCCCAGGCGTGCGCGGAGGCTGGATCTATATCCGGCTGGAACGGAACCCCCTCCGCGTGCTCCAGATGGGCAATCCGTTCGACACCTGCCTGAGCCTCGGCGAGTGCAACTCCTACTCCACGGTGGCAAACGCTGTGGACCGCAACAAGCGCGTGCTGTACGTGACGGACCGGTCCGGGCGGATCATCGGTCGCAAGCTGCTGGCGATCAGTGAGGAGGGAAAGCTGCTTGGATTCAACTCCTACTGCCTCCTCGATTCCGGCGACGGCCCTGCGGGCGAGGCACGAGCGCTCCACCAGCGAGCCGTCCGCGACTACTGCCTCCGCTGGGCCCGCGAGTGCGGCCTGGAACTCGCGGACGAGGGTGAAGTGCCACGCATCGTCTCGGAGGCGTGGTACGACGACGGTGCGATCGGGTGGTCTACTTTCGCGAAGCCGCGAAAGAAGCGGAGCGGTAGGGGGGCCCCAGAGCCCGGCGGGATCGGGACCCTGGGAAGCGGACCGGGAACTTAGTTGAGGGGCTGGCATCCCCGCTGCGGCGAGCAACTCCCCAACTCACCGCCGACCTCGCGCAGGAGCCAGTTGACCAGTCGGCGTGGGAGGCAGGAAGGGAGGAGCTTCTGTGCACCGGCCGCGTACAGCTCCTGCACGGATTGGCTGCAATGAAGACCATCCGTGATCCCGCAAACGATGGCACCGTGGCTTCGGCAGAGGCCGGAAATCCTGCGGAGGCGCTGGATGATTGCGTCCCGTGCATCACCACGAATGGGACTCGCGTTCACCAGGACCAGGACGGGGGTGATTCCATCCCGGATGGCGGTGGCCAGCTCATCCTGGTCCTCAACGCAGGCACATGCGAAGCCCTGGCTCGCCACGAGCACCAGCAGGTGATCTGCTACCTCGCCGTGACACCCCACCAGCACCACCCAGCGGCTCTCTGACGCCATCCGCAACCCTTCACCCGCACACATGCAGCTAACCAGCAACACCCGCTGATCAGAACGGGCTTTGGCCGCATCTTACCCGTCCGCGCCGCACTTGGATGCTGTGCCCCGCTCCGATGACGAGCGGCTTCCCTAACGGCGCTGTGTCGCAGCCGCGACGCCGGCCACCGCCACGCCTGCGATGAGGGCGCTGGCAAGCGTCTGGCGCGCCAGGAAGCTGGAGGGCTCGGACCGCTGCCCAAGGAGGCGCACCGCCGCGAAGGCCGCGATCCCCGCGGCAACGGGAACCCACGACCTGCCGACGGTGGCGCTGGCCATCTCCGGCGGGGAGAGCGGCTTGATCGGCCCAGGAGGCAGGACGATTTGGAGGGCACCCGGTTCCACGCTGACCTCAAGGCGATCGGTCCTGGGGGCCTCATTGCCGTCAAGCTGCACCGGCTGGGACCTGCGCGCCTCAATGACGACCGTTCGGCCTTGGTAGGTCTCCAGATGGGGGTCCTTGTGCGACTGCCGCATCAGCACGTTGAACGCCAGCCGCGCGTAGTCACGCGGGGTGCGTGGGCGGAGCAGGGCGATGTCCAGGATGCCATCTGCAGGGTCCGCCCCCGGCACGATCTCCAGGCCCCCCGTGATGCGTCCGAGATTGGCCACCATGACGGAGTGAGCGTGCCGCCGGAACGTCCGGCCATCCACGGTCACGGTGTAGAGGACGCGGGGACGCCGCCGGTGCTTCCATGCCGCCACGAAGTAGGCGAGGAAGCCGAGGCGATTCTTCATCTCTCGGTCGGCGTCCCGGATCATGCGCGCGTCATTGCCCATTCCGGCGATGATGAGGAAAACCTCGCCATTGGCGCGGCCCACGTCGATGGGACGGGGTTCACCGGTCACGCCCAGCCGCATGGCCGCGGCCTGATCGAGAGGAATGCCGAGGTTGAGGGCCAGCAGGTTCCCAGTGCCCCCGGGGATGACGGCCAACGCCGTCTGCGTGCCCACCAGCGCTCCCGCCGCCTCCATTATGGAGCCGTCGCCGCCCGAGACGATCACCCGCTCCATGCCGTCGGCCAGCGCCTCACGCGCCAGGGGCGCGGCCCCTTCCTGCTCATCCGTCTCCGTCAGATCGCAGGTCAGCCCGGCCTCTTGCGCCAGCGCCTCCAGGCGTGAACGGCGGGCCGCCATGTCCTCGCCGCCGGACGCGGGATTGAAGATCACGGCCACCCGCTCCAGATTGCAGGGGCTTTCAAGTAATTCGGGCATTGACGTCACGTCCAATCGGGTGCAAAGGTTCCAAATCCGTTCTCCCGATCAGGCTTCCGCCGGGCGGGACGTCCCAAACTTCAGTACACCTGCCAGCGAAGCATGGCCGGAGCGTGGACGGGCTCATTCGGGTGTAACCGTGTTCAATGAGCACTCTCATCTGCAAGGTCCTCGGAATGACGGCCTGCCAGGAAGCTGGAGCATCAAGGGCGGGGACGCACGCACCGCCGCGCCCCTCCAGCACCCATGTAGGGCACGCTCGCCGCAGCGTTCCGCCGCCTCCGACCCTTCCTGCCGCCCAGCCAAGCGGACGCCGCCTCCGTCGCCGACGGCCCGGAGCGGCGTCCGGCCCCTACCCAGGTCCCTTGCGGCTACCTGGCCCCCGTCCGATACCGCAAACCAAGTACCGACTCCCGACAGACCCTTCAACAGGGCCGCAGCGAGGGCAACAGTACCGATTGTGCGCGAATCGCACCGCCACTACTTCGCGGTCCCCCTACCGGGCTCTGGCGATCGCACTCGGCCCAGTCCCTGACAGCATGCCCCTGTTGGCTGTAGAACAGCCCGTATGGCTTCCTCACCTTATCTGGGCGGCAACCTTTGCCGGGAGCGCGCTGGCCTGACCTGGTTCGAACCGCTCGAGCCGCTGGCTGGCGTGGCGCGCCTGGTGATGACAACGCGCATCGGCGGGATGAGCCGCGCGCCGTGGGACTCTCTCAACCTTGGCTACCACGTCGACGATGTCAGTGAGCGAGTACGCATGAACCGTCGCGCGGTGCAATCCGCCCTGTGCGGAGACGGACTTCCGCTGCTTGACCCGGTGGTTGGCGAGCAGGTCCACGGCGCGCACGCGGAGAAGGTCGGTTCACTGCACGCGGGCGCGCGCTGGGAATCCCAGGAGCGTTCACTGGTGGCAACGGACGCCCTGGTCACACGCACCCCACGCCTTCCCCTCGTGACGATGGTCGCCGACTGCCTCTCGATTGCCCTGGTGGATGGCGAGCAGCGGGTGGCCGCAGCGGTGCACGCTGGCTGGCGCGGCCTCGCGGACGGCGTGGTCGAGGCGGCGCTGACAACCATGACCACCACCTGGGATACCGACCCGGCGGATGTGACCGCCTGGATCGGCCCCGCCATCGGGCCGTGCTGCTACGAGGTGGGAGCCGAAGTGGCTGAACGATTCCCTGCCGCAGTCACCGAGGACCACGGTGCGCTCCACCTCGACCTGCGCCGGGCCGCGCAGCAACGTCTCTCGGCGGCAGGGCTCATCGGCGAGAACGTGATGGGCCTTGACCTCTGCACATCCTGTCACCCGGACCTCTTCTTCAGCCATCGGAGGGCGACCCGCGAGGGCAATGCGGTCACGGGTCGACAGGCGCTCATCCTCTGGCTCGACCCCACCGCCGAGGCGATCCGCCTGTGAACATCGGCGATCCAGATGCGCCGCTGCTGCAGACGTCCGTGCTCTGCTTCGCGGCGGGTGTAGGGTGGGCGCTTCTGGCGGTGCTCGCCATCTGGCTGGGAAGCACGCGCCTCTCGCCGCGGGTTCCTCAGGGGCAGGTCTGGGCCCTGTGGCGCCGCCGTCGCACCCTCTGGTTCCTGGCGATACTGATGGGTGGGATCGCAGCGTGGCTCACCGCAGATCAAGTGATCCAGCGGATCGCCCTCCGGGAGCTCTTCTGGATCTCGCGGCCAGGGATTGTCCTATCTGCTGGAAGGCTGGGCGCGGGGACCGGCTACCTGCTGGTCCTCGGCATCGCCACGCTTGTCCCGGCGGTGCGCCGCGCCCGGGAGGCGAAGGGGCGAGGGAGAGATTGAGGGATGGAGAGATTGAGGGATGGAGATACGCGAGCTTCGCTCACCATTCACCACTCACCCACTCTCCCACTCACCCACTCACCCACTCACCCACTCACCCACTCACCCACTCACCCATTCCCTCCCCAAAGACGGAGCACCCGATGGAAGGAACGCTCAGCCGCTTCGCACAGGTGGCCAACGCCGTGGGCGCGGTGCCGGGCAAGCTGGAGAAGACCCGCATCCTGGCCGAGTTCCTCCGGGACCTCGACGACGCCGATCTCTACCGAGCCGCGCACTTCTTCACCGGGACCGCTTTCGCGCGGAGCAGCGGCCGCGTGGTCCAGGCCGGGTTTGCCTCGGTTCAGGCGGCGTCGCTGGCCATTTCCGGGGCGGACGCGGAGAGCTTCCACCGCGAGTACCTCAAGTGGAGCGATCTCGGCGACACGGTGACAATGCTCTTCGCAGGGCGGGAGACCTCCAGCGGGATCTCCCTGGAGGCGCTGGGCCTCCGCCTGGAGCAACTCTCGGACACGGCGGCCGGCGGGGCCAAGACGCTGGCCGTCACGGAGTTGCTGCGCGATCTGAGCGCGGCTGAAGCCCGCTATGTCGCCAAGATACTGATGGCTGAGCTGCGGATTGGACTGAAGGAAGGGCTGGTGGAGGACGCCGTGGCCAAGGCCTTCGGGGTCAAGCCGGCTGCGGTCCGCAAGGCGCACCAACTCGGCGGCGACCTGGGCAAGGTGGCCGTGCATGCCCGGCACGAGACCTTGGAGAGCCTTGCGGTGGCCCTCTTCGTCCCGCTCAAGCCGATGCTTGCCACGCCGGAGACGCAGCCGAAAGTGATCGCAGGCAGGATGCAGGGCAACGAAGAGCCGCTCTGGGTCGAGGACAAGATGGACGGCATCCGTGCCCAGGCACATGTTGGGATCAGCCTCGGCGAGGGCGGCGAAGCCGAGGGCACGCGAGTGGCGATCTACACGCGCGACCTGAAGGAAGTCTCAGCGCAGTTCCCCGAGGTCGTGGCGGCGCTCCGGCAGCTTCCCGGGCGGCTGATCCTGGACGGGGAGATCCTCGCGCACGCAGGCGGCACGCCCCGGCCCTTCTTCGATCTCCAGAAGCGCCTCGGTCGCAAGGCGCTCACCCCGAAGGTGCTTCAGCAGTATCCCGTGGCGCTCTTCGCCTTCGACCTCCTCTACCAGGAAGAACCGCTTCTGGACCACCCGTTCCGGGAGCGACGAGCCCGTCTCGAGGCGCTCCCCAGCGTGCCCGCCCTCTACCTCTCCACCCTCCGCACCACCCCCTGGCAGCGCTTGGACGAGGAGTTCGACCTCGCCAAGGCACGCGCCAATGAGGGATTGATGGTCAAGCACCCGGACAGTTCCTACACACCTGGCAAGCGGGGGATGCTCTGGATCAAGTACAAGAAGCCGCTGGAACCGCTGGACGTGGTGGTCACCGGCGCGGAGTGGGGGCACGGCCGCCGCAGGGAGGTCCTCTCCGACTACACGTTCGCCGTCCGCAACGAGGAGACCGGTGAGTTGGTCAACATCGGTAAGGCGTACAGCGGCCTGACGGACGTGGAGATCGCGGAATTGACGGCCTACTTCAAGGAGAACACGCTGCAGAGCTTTGGGCGGTTCCAACTGGTAAAGCCGGAACTGGTGCTGGAGGTGGCGTTCGAAGCGATCCAGCAGAGCGCGCGCCACAAGAGCGGCTATGCCCTGCGCTTCCCCCGCATCCTGCGCATCCGCACCGACAAGACGGTGGCGGACATCAACTCCCTGACCGACGTGGCCCGGATGTACGAGCAGTACCGCCTGGTGTACGACGCTGAAACCGTCGATGCCCCAGCGCCCGAAGTCGGGGAAGGCAGTGAGGAGTGACTCTGGACATCCTACCGCGAAGCACGAACCATAGGGGCCAGCGACTCCGCGCCGCTGCAATCCGCAGGTAGGGCGGTATGGCAGCGGCCGCAGCCGTCGGTAGCCGCCGCGCTGGCCTGAGGCCGGGCTGCCATCTGGCTGGGCGCGCTCTGGCCCGCTGAAATCCATCGCCCAGGCGTGAGCGCCGCCGCGGTTCCACCGAACAGGGCGATCAACATCGCGCCTACGGGCAGCATCATCAGCCGTCCCTGCGAGAGGTGCCGCCGTCCTGCATCCCGCCGGGTCTCCAGGCGGATCAGGGCGCTCACCGTGTCCAGCACCCTATCGCTTGCCCGCCCCCGGTGCGCCGCGCCGAGGCCGCGTTGGAGGGCGTCCTTCTCCACCGTCCACCGGGCCAGCTCGGTGCGGCAGGAGGCGCAGGCGCGGAGGCGGCTCTCCATCCGCCATCGGCGCAGCCCGGAGAGCTCCCCGTGCGCGTGCAGGCAGAGATCGTGTTCAGAATGGAGGCAGCTCATCGCGGTCCCTCGACTTTCGGGGCTTTCGGGTCGTTCGCAACGCCGACCTGCTCGTCGACCCTTGCGGTTTGCGCACCATCCGCCGCAGCTTCGGAAGTTGGAGCCTTGGACGCGGCACTCTCGGACGCAGCCTCTCCGGAGAGGCTGGCACGCAGGCGACGGTGGGCTTGGTAGAAGCGGTACTTGAGCGTGTTCAGGTTGATGCCAAGGATCTGACTGATCTCCGGCAGGTTCAGTTCACCGTAGTAGTAAAGATCGAGCACCTCGCGCTCCGCCTCCGAGAGGGCGGCCAGGTGCTGCCGCAGGTCTTCCCGCTCTTCCGCCCACTGGCGGAAATCGCCCAGCGGCTCCGGCGCGCCCCAGAGGCGCTGCCAGCGCTCCCGCCCACCAGCGTCGGTGGCGTGGACGTTCTCAAGCGCTTCTAGCCCGCCGGACTCCGTACGCCGACTCCGTTGCCGCCGCGCCGCGTCCGCACAGTGGTTCACGGCAATGCCAAAGAGCCAGGTCCGAAACCGCGAGCGTCCCTGAAAGCGGGAGAGGTGCCGCCACGCGGAGAGAAAGATCTCCTGCGCCACGTCCTGCGCATCGATGACACTGTCCAGCCGCGCCTCCACGAAGAGCACGAGGGAGGCCTGGTAGCGGTAAACCAGGGCGTCGAAGGCGCGCTCGTCCCCCGCCCGGGCCGCCTCCACCAGAGGAGCGTCCGGGTCCGAAGAGTACCAGCCTGAGAAGAGCGCGCCAAGCACGAGGATGTGATCCCTCACCGAAGTGGCGGAACGGGTGTCCGGTCGCAGCACCGGAGCCACCGGCACTCTTTACTGCGACCCCGCAGCTTGCCCGACTCAGGTTGGCGTTTCAATGAGAGATGCTTGAGTCCGGTAATGAACACGCCCGGCATCGTCACGGGCAGCAGTTTCGTCGGGCACGCTCGCAGTGCCACCCTAAGGTGGCTGGGTCTTCCAGGTAAAGAAAGGCGGCGGAACGGACTATTGGAAAAGGCGTCGATGCGGCTCAGAAGCGCTCGAAGCGCTCCACATCCACCACCCACGCGATGGCGCCGCCCACCTGGACCTTGACCGGGTTAGCCATGAAGGTGCCCACGGGGGTCGCCTCGGGCGGCAGCACGTTGACATACTGCTCCCGCGCCCGCGACGACTCGTTCAGGATTCCGATGATGCGGTCCACATCGGGTTCATCCGCGCCAATGAGGAGCGTGGCGTTACCCTCCCGCAGGAAGCCGCCCGTGCTGCCGATCTTCGTGAACCGGAAGCCGGCGCCCCGGAGGGCATCGGTGCAGCGGCGCTGGTCCCGGTCGTGGATCACGGCGACGATCAGTTTCATGGGGAGACTCCGGTGGGGCACTCAGCTCCCGCTGAGCGGTCCTTCAGTCGCCGGCGCACCTCTTTCCAGATCTCCTGCTGGACCTGGCGAATGGAGCGGGCGGCATTCACCCGGTAGATTCTCCCTGGATCGCGTTCTGCCTCCGTCAGAAAGCCCGCGCGGACCCGCCGGTGGTATTCCAGGTCGCGGTTTTCCATCTTGTTGATCGCCTGAGCCACGGCCGGGCCGCCAGCGCCGGATTCCGATCGTGTCCCCGAACCCGTTGCCACGGGCGGCAGCTCGATCTCCAGGTGAAGCTGCTCCCCCACCGTGGTCCCGCCCCCGAAGCGTCGCGAGAGACCCATCTCCGGCGGGAGATCGAGGAGCACCGTCAGGTCGGGCCGCAGACCCGTAGAGGCGAAGTCGCAGAGGGCGCGCAGGTGGGCCAGGTCCAGCCCCAGGCCATAGCCCTGGTAGGCCAGCGTCGAATCGTTAAAGCGGTCGCAGATGACCACCGCGTCGCGCTCGAGACCGGGTCGAAGCACCCCGCGGGCGTGCTCCGCGCGGGCGGCAAGGAAGAGGAGCGCTTCTGTCTCCGGGAAGAGGCGGCCATGCAGCACCAGCGACCGGATCTCCTCGGCCACCGGAACGCCGCCCGGCTCACGCGTGGTGACCACATCCTTGCCAGCGCCGCGCAGCGCCTCTGCCAGGAGGCCGATCTGGGTCGTCTTCCCGCTCCCTTCCGGTCCTTCAAAAGTGATGAACATTCCCGCTACAACCCGCCTGGCAGCCAGCTCGCTTTCGGCTGGAGGATGGCCCGCTGCCACCCTCCAGTTCACCTTACATCAGGAGCTTTCATCCCAGATCAGGCGGCTTTGTGCTGCCAAAGCCGGGAGGTCGGACGATCTCTCATTGCACTTGTCATGGGACTGCCGTTCCCGTGTGGCGTGCCCGCAAGGGGCAATTGACCCTGGAGATGCCGGGGTTCTCGCCAAACATCGCATTCGTCGGTTGAGGGCGGCGGTTGAGGCCGGAAGGCAATCTGAGCAATGCCAGCTTGGTAAGCAGGATGACTCGCCCGCCGCGGAGCACTGAGATGGGACACGGGTGCCCCGTGGATCCCCGAGATGAGGGTGCGCGATGGAAGCGTGGGCCGAAAGCGTGGGGGAAAGCTGTCAGGCCGTTGCGCTGAGGGCGCCGGTCATGGAGCGCGAGCGGTTCCCTCGGGAGCGCCCGCACCGGGAGTTGGTCGACCGCGAGGAGCTGTACTCGCAGTTCCAGCCGCTGGTTCGTCGCCTGATGCGCCAGTACAGCAGCGACCCTGAAATGGGCCAGGACCTGCCCGGCGAGATCTTCTGCCGCTTCTGCGTCTTGCTGGACGCATTCGATCCGGGCCGGGGGATTCCGCTTCGGCCATACCTTGTGCGTGGCCTGACAGTCTCGGTCTACACCTACGCGCGCAGCCAATGGCGTCGCCGCCGCCGCGAGGTCTTCGTGGAGCCGATGTCGGACGCGCCGCTCCCCGGGCAGATCACCGATCCCACGCGTCAGTGGGACCAGCGACTCGCCAATCAGGGACTGCTCACCGCGCTCCCGGACGTCATTAAGAGGCTTCCACAGCGTCAGCAGCAGGTCGTCATCTCCCGCTTCTACGAAGGTCACTCCTTTGAAGAGATCGCGGATCGTCTGAGCATTCGGCCGGCCACGGCGCGCTCACTCCTGCGCCACGGCGTGAACAACCTTCGACGCTACCTCGCCAAGGAAGGCCTGGCCTGGAATTAGAGCGGGTTGGCGTGAAATCTCAGGAGGCCGATCGGGACCGGACGAGAAAGCTACTCCGTCCCTCATGGCCATTCAACTGAGCCTCCGTCTGCAGCCAGCACTCCGCCGTGAAGCCTTTCCGCCTCCAACTGCGCACCAAGCCCCTGCCGACAGGACGTCGTCTCGTGACCCCCAAGCCTTCGATCTCAGCATCCATGAATTCCTACTCCATGAGTTCATCGTCAAGCAGCGCGATCAGCATCGAGCGGCGCCGGCACCCCCGGTTCCCCGTCTGTGAGCCGGTCACGCTCATGGGGCCGGACGGGATGTACGGCGGCGACATCCTCAACCTGAGCTTCACCGGCATCTTGGTCCAGTGCCTGGGCGACATGCCGGCCCTCGGCGCAGAGCTTGCGGTGACGCTGCACCTGCCGATGGGCGATGTCCAGGCTCAGGGACGGGTCACGCGGCAAGAGGCCGAGAGCAACTGGGTTGCGCTGGAGCTGACGCACGTGGGAGAGCACGGCGACATCCTCCTCGCCACGCTGGTCACCGCCGAGTCGCCGGACCGCGCTGCGTCTGATTGAGCAGCCACGCCTGGATGCCGTCGCCGGTGTGAACCGGATAACACGGCTCTGGATTACCGCAACCGAACACGATACCCTCCGTTGAAGAGAGCAGACTGCAGGATGGCGATCTCCCATCGCCGAACCGCCTGCAGTAACGCTTTTCCAGGAGACCGTGACTATGGGCGGATTCATCGGCCGCTTGTTCAACCAGTTCATCGAAGTCATCGAGTGGCTGGACCCGTCGAACGACACGCTGGTCTACCGCTTCCCGGTAGCCAACAACGAGATCAAGATGGGCGCCAAGCTCACCGTGCGTGAGAGCCAGGTGGCCATCTTCGTCAACGAAGGGCAGATCGCGGATGTGTTCGGGCCGGGGCTGCACACCCTGACCACGCAGAACATGCCGCTGCTCACCATGCTGAAGAGCTGGCCGCACGGCTTCGCTTCGCCGTTCAAGGCGGAAGTCTACTTCTTCAGCACCCGCCAGTTCACCGACCTCAAATGGGGCACGTCCAACCCGATTCCCATGCGGGACGCGGACTTCGGCGTGGTGCGCACGCGCGCCTTCGGGAGCTATGCGCTCCGCATTGCGGACGCGTCCAAGTTCATGAAGGAAGTGGTCGGCACGGACGGCCTCTTCGAGACGGACGAGATCAGCGGTCAGCTCCGGGACCTCGTCGTGACGGAGTTCACCACCGTCATCGGCGAACTGAAGATCCCGGTGCTGGACCTTGCCTCCAACTACCGCTCCCTGTCGCAGACCATCCACCAGGCGCTGTCCCCTCACTTCGAGGAGTACGGCCTCCAGATCACCCGCTTCCTCATCGAGAACATCTCCGTTCCGCCGGAAGTGGAGTCGGCGATGGACAAGCGGAGCAGCATGGGCGTGCTGGGCGTCCGCGACTACGCCACGCTGGCAGCCGCGAACGCAATGGAGAAGGGCGCGGCCAGCGGCGGAGGCAGCCCAGCCGGTGACATGGCCCAGATGATGGCCGGCATGGCCATCGGTCAGAAGATGGTCCAGGGGATGAACGAACCCGCTCCGGCCGCCGCAGCGCCAGACGCCAATGCCGGGAAGTCGGTGGTCGACCGCCTCAAGGAGATCCACGCGCTCAAGGAAGCCGGCATCCTCTCTGAAGCGGAGTACGAGGCCAAGAAGAGCGAACTGGTCAAGCTGCTGTAGCTGGAGTCGCTTTGGGAAGTCGGCGCGTTCAGCAGAGTGCCGACTTCCCGCTCCGTCCTGCTCAACTCTCTTGCTCTTGACGATCGCCGCTGACCTACACTGATGGTTGAAGAGACCCTCGCCACCACACCCACCCGCGGACCGGGCGAAGTCCGGAAGTTCCCCTGCAAGCAGTGCGGCGCAAGCCTCGCCTTTGCGCCGGGGCAGACGGTGCTGCAGTGCCCCTACTGCGGACACCGGGAGGAGATCCCGGTCACGGAAGAGGCGTTCGCGGCGATCCAGGAGTACGACCTGGAGGACGCGCTCACCCGGATGCCGCCGGTGCAGGGATGGGGCGAGGAGCGCCGCGCCATCCAGTGCGAGAACTGCGGCGCGGTCACCACTTTCGAGCCGGGGCAGGTCGCCGGACAGTGCGCCTTCTGCGGCTCCGGCAAGGTGGTGGAGAAAGCCTCTCCGGCCAACCTGATTCGGCCGGAGAGCCTGGTCGCGTTCCAGATCAAGAAGGACCAGGCGGTGACCCAGTTCCGAACCTGGATCTCCCGCCTCTGGTTCCGTCCCAACGATCTGAAGCACGCCGGCCAATTGGCCAAGATCAGCGGTGCCTACCTGCCCTTCTGGACCTACGACGCCTTCACGGCTAGTCAGTGGTCGGCGATGCGCGGCTGGCACTACTACGTGACCGAGAGCTACCAGGAGACCGATTCCAACGGCAACACCGTCACCAAGACGCGCCAGGTGCAGCACACCCGCTGGGAGCCGGCCAGCGGCTACCGGCAGGACTTCTTTGACGACGAGCTGATCTGCGCCTCCCGAGGCCTGCCGCCCAACCTGATCGGAGGGATCTGCCCCTACGATCTCCAGACGCTGACGCCGTACGAGCCCTCCTACCTGGCGGGCTTCACGGCGGAAGAGTACCAGGTCGACCTGGGCGAAGGCTGGGGCATGGCGAAGCAGCGCATGGAAGGTGCCATCCACAGCCGCTGCGCTGGCGACATAGGCGGAGACACGCACAGCAATCTGAGCGTGCAGACCCACTGGAGCCAGATGACCTTCAAGCACCTGCTGCTGCCGGTCTGGGTGGCGGCCTACCTCTACAACGGGAAAAGCTACCGGTTCCTGGTCAACGGCCAGACCGGCAAGGCCAGTGGCGAAGCTCCCTATTCCGTGTGGAAGATCGCCGGCCTCGTGATCCTGATCCTCATCGTGGTGGCGATCGTCATCATGGTAGCGCGGGCGCGTGAAGGGTCAGCGTCCAGCGCGGAGATCCAGTTCTGGTGCGACTCAGCCCGCGCCGCTCTCCGCCTGGCATGATCGGGTTGCGGCCGGGCGCGCCCCCCGGCACCCCCCAATCCCCCACCCCCCCCCCCCCTACGCCCCCCCCGAGGGCCCCCGCGCCCCATGGTGCCCCC
>JANPLG010000515.1:0-20193 GCA_031426395.1 Actinomycetes bacterium | reverse complement strand
TCCTCGCGGCTCTGAAGCTGCGGGAACTCGTCCTCATCCCGGAGCTGGCTGGCCTCCAGCCTGCTTGAGCCGAATCCTGCGCGCTTTGCGCGCAAATGAAGTGAGTAGAGACTACTCCCGACCGGATGCTTCCAAGGTCCTACCTCTGAGCGGGCGCAGCGTCGGGAGCCGGGAGCTTTGGATTAGGATTAGGAGTAAGATTAAGATTAAGACTCGCCTTCCGGATCGCCCCTATGCTCCCCTCTGATGCCTAGCGCCGGGATGGACCTTTTCATAACGAGGGCGGAGACGGTCGGATAGAGTGTGCTGGCGAAGCGTCCGCCGCTTCGGCCCGCATCCGCCGCCCCATCCGCCGTCCATACGGCGTGAGAGTGAGAGAGACGATGGAGAGCACCGCGCTCCACAGCAGTACGCTTCCCGCCACGATGCTTCCCGGCAGCTTGCTTCCGATCCTCGAGGAGACCCCTCAGGAGATGATCGAGGAACTGGCGTCGGTCGCCATCCGCTTCGCCGGGGACTCCGGCGATGGGATGCAGTTGACCGGCACGCAGTTGACCAACACGTCCGCCGTCATGGGCAACGACGTGAGCACCATGCCGGACTTCCCGGCTGAGATCCGCGCCCCTGCCGGCACCATTCCCGGCGTCTCCGGCTTCCAGCTCCACTTCGCCAGCACGGATATCCACACCCCGGGCGACGCGCCCCAGGTGCTGGTAGCCATGAACCCGGCGGCCCTGAAGGCGAACATCAAGGACCTGGAGCCGGGCGGCACCGTCATCGTCAACAGCGATGAGTTCACGGCGAGCAACCTGAAGAAGGCCGCCTACACCGTCAACCCGCTGGAAGACGATTCTCTGCGAGGCTATCGGCTCATCAAGGTTCCCCTCACCACCCTCAACCGGCACGCGCTGGAGGGCATCGGGGGACCGGGCGGCACCGGGCTGGGGAACAAGGACCGGGACCGCTGCAAGAACTTCTTCGCGCTGGGGCTCACCTTCTGGATGTACGACCGCTCCCTTGAGACCAGCCTTCACTGGATCCAGGACAAGTTCAAGAACAAGCCGGACGTCATTGAGGCGAACACGCGGTCGCTCAAGGCGGGTTTCCATTACGGGGAGACGGTGGAGGAGTTCCGCACCCGCTACCGGGTCAAGCCGTTCAAGAGCGAGCCGGGCGTCTATCGGAAGATCACCGGGAACGAGGCCGCCGCGCTGGGCTTCACCACTGCCGCGCATATGGCGGGCAAGACGCTCTTCTACGGCAGCTACCCGATCACGCCTGCCTCCGACATCCTCCACCACCTCGCCGGCCTGAAGAACTTTGATGTCCGCAGCTTCCAGGCCGAGGACGAGATCGCGGCGATGTCCTCCGCCATCGGCGCTTCCTTCGGGGGTGCCTTCGCGCTGACCGGCACCAGCGGTCCCGGCATCGCGCTGAAGAGCGAGGCGATCAACCTGGCAATCATGATGGAATTGCCGGTGGTGATCATCAATGTCCAGCGCGGCGGTCCCAGCACCGGCCTCCCCACCAAGACGGAACAGAGCGATCTGCTCCAGGTGATGTTCGGCCGGAACGGGGAAAGCCCTATCGCCATTGTGGCACCCAGCTCGCCCTCGGACTGCTTCACCATGGCGATTGAGGCGTTCCGCCTCGCCACCCGCGCCATGACGCCCGTGATCTACCTCTCGGACGGCTACCTCGCCAACAGCAGTGAGCCGTGGCGCATCCCAGACCCGGCGGAGCTGCCCCGTATCGAGGTGGAGTACCGCACCGACCCCGAAGGATACGCACCCTACGTGAGGGACGAGGTCACCCTGGGGCGTCCGTGGGCGCTTCCCGGCACCCCTGGGCTGGAGCACCGGGTCGGCGGGCTGGAGAAGCAGGACGGCACCGGCAACGTCTCCTACACCCCGCAGGACCACGAGCACATGGTGAAGATCCGCGCGGAGAAGATCCAGCGGCTTCAGAACACCATCCCCGAGCAGACCGTCTTTGGCCCGGAAGAGGGAGACCTGCTGGTGATCGGGTGGGGCGGCACCTACGGCGCGCTCCACTCGGCGGTCGCCGCAGCGCAGAGCCGGGGCCATGCCGTGGCCCACGCCCACATCCGCTACATGAGCCCCTTCCCGCGCAACCTGGGGCAGCTCATGGGCCGGTACAAGCGGGTGATGGTGGCGGAGTTGAACCTTGGTCAGCTCGCGCTGCTGATCAACGGCAAGTTCGGCATCAAGGTGGACCAGCTCAACAAGGTCCAGGGGCAGCCGTTCAAGATTGCGGAAGTGCTGTCCCACGTCGAAGGCCTGCTGCGCTGACGGGGCGAGGGAGAGAGGGAGAGAGGGAGCGAGGGGGCGATGGAGCGACGCAATCATCAGCCGAACACTCACCTACTCACCTACTCACCACTCACCACTCACCACTCACCAAGATTTGAGGAAGCGATGAGCGATAACGGTCACAACGGCCCAAGCGCTGCGGCGAGCGTGCCGGCGCTGACACGGAAGGACTTTGTCACGGACCAGGAAGTGCGCTGGTGCCCCGGCTGCGGGGACTACGCCATCCTGTCTGCGGTGCAGAAGTTCATGCCGGAGCTGGGCATCCCGAGGGAGAAGATCGTCTTCATCTCCGGCATCGGGTGCTCCAGCCGGTTCCCGTACTACATGAACACCTACGGCATGCACTCCATCCACGGTCGCGCGCCGGCGGTGGCTACGGGCCTCTCCATCACCAACCCGGAGCTCAACCTCTGGGTAATCACAGGCGACGGCGACGGCCTCTCCATCGGCGGCAACCACTTGGTGCACTGCATGCGCCGGAACGTGAACCTCAACCTGCTGCTGTTCAACAACCGGATCTATGGCCTCACCAAGGGGCAGTACTCCCCCACGTCCCAGACGGGCCATAAGACCAAGTCGAGCCCCATGGGTTCGGTGGAGCAGTCGCTCAACCCGCTGAGCGTCGCCCTCGGCTCTGAGGCGACCTTCCTTGCGCGGACCATCGATACCAACATGAAGCACATGGGGGTGGTCCTGCGGGAGGCGGCGCAGCACCGGGGCACCTCCTTCGTGGAGATCTACCAGAACTGCATCATCTTCAACGACCACGCCTGGGACCACGTGACGGACAACTCCGTGAAGGAAGACAACCTGCTCTTCCTGGAGCATGGCCAGCCGATGATCTTCGGCAAAAACCGGGACAAGGGCATCCGGCTGGTTGGACTGCGGCCGGAGGTCGTGGCGCTGGGTGACGGCATCACGGAGGCTGACCTGCTGGTGCATGACGCCTATGCGGAGGACGCCACGCTGGCCTGGATCCTGAGCCGGATGGAGCCGCCGCACTTCCCGGTGCCGGTGGGGGTCTTCCGCTCCGTCAAGAAGCCCACCTACGCGGAGCTGATCGGCCAGCAGCTCCAGGCCGCCCGCGCCAAGCGTGGCCCCGGCGACCTCACCAAGCTCTACCACGACGCCGACACCTGGGTCGTCGAGGCGACCGAGTCGGTGGCTGTCGGAGTCTGATCAGTCGAACAGGTTAATGTGACAGACCCTGGAGCAGCCTGCTCCGGAGTCTGTGCTTTGTTCCCCGTCGAGCAATCTGCCTGTGGTGGACGGGGAGGCCGGAGGCAGTTCATCTTGCAGGCATTTGCCGAAGGTTGGCAGAACAGCAGGCTGGCTATTGGGCGTCTAAGTCAGGGCGATGCTTGTGCGACTCCATTTGCTCCAACCTGTCACGGCCCTCACGGCGATGCTGTGCGCGGCTCACCCAGCATTGGCAAGTCAACCCGTTCAGAAGCGATCAGGAGCACGTGCTGAGTCGTCCTGGATCACGGTGAGGGAGTTGACTCGGAATGGCGGCGGGAACGATTTTGTTCGATCAACTCTTATCGGGAGTGACGGGTCGCTCCGGGTCTTCTTCCAGCCCCTGTATTCCACGGAAGGCAGGCAAGTTTCCGCAGGCAAGTTGACCGCTGACGAAACCAGGCAGTTGTTTGCGGCGGTGGAGGCCCACCAACCCCTGCTCTTCGGTATCACTCCGAAGCCAATGGAAGGTGAGGCGTTCAGGCAGACGGTGTTGACGATCTCTACCAGAGATTCCCTTGGTGGGTCTCGGACCTACCTCTCCTTCTTGAGCGAATCTCCTGCCAACGTGAAAACGTTTCTGGGCCGAGTTCACGCAGCAAGCAAGACTGCTGTGCCTGATGCACGAGCAGCTGGCTTCATTGAGGTGGAAGAGGGTAGTCCCGGTTCAAGGTCTTTCATCCGGCCACTGCGCGAGATGCCCCCGAGCACCCGGCGTGCCCTCCGCCTTGCCATCCCCGTGCAGCATTGGCCGGTTGCGGTCTATCCTCACGAGGTGGAGGACTTTCAGAAGCTGGTCGGTGCTGGCGATGCGACCTTCGTTGAGCTCAACAAGACCGTGTTTGCCGTCCGATTCTTTCGGTGCAACCCAGTTCGGACGCAGGAGGACTAACTCTGACATCCGCTAGCTGGCTAGCCTTCGGGGGCTTCGTCGCTTACTCCCTCCCGCACCAACTCTGACGGCGCGAGCCGGAGAAGGGGTAAACTGGTGCGTAAGAGGAAGCCCGAAGAGATCAACGCCACTATCGATCATCTGGTCGACCAGTGCCGTGACCGCGCCCTCTGGTTCCTGCGGCCAGACTTTTACCCGGCCACGGATGCGGACCGACTGCGCACCTTGGACTACATCGCGGAGAAGGGCGATCTGGCGACCTTCCAGAAGACCTCGGAGCTGAGACGATGGCTCTTACAGACCTCCAGCGAGAAGTCTGCCGGCTGATTACCGCAAACCGAAAGGCCGCAGGCGAGAGCTACGTCACAGACGGCACCGCGTTGAACGAGTGGCTCGCTTCGTCCCGCCTGTCGCGTGACATCGACCTCTTCCATGACACCGAGGAGGCCCTGCGGGCGACTTGGGACCAAGATCGCGCCTTGCTGCTGGCCCAAGGTTTTACTTTGGAAGTGGTGGACGAGCATCGCACCTTCATCGAGGCCCGAGTGAGCTGGGGCCTAGAGTCGGTGATGCTGGAGTGGGCGAGGGACAGCGCCTTCCGGTACTTTCCTCTGGTCGAGCATCCCGTCTTCGGGCTGGTGCTGCACCCCCTCGATCTGGCCACCAACAAGACCCTCGCGCTGGTCGGCCGGTTGGAAGTGCGGGACTGGATCGATCTGATCACCAGCGCGGAGAAACTTCAGCCACTCGGCTACCTAGCGTGGGCTGCTGTGGCAAGGATCCCGGCTTCAGTCCCTCTATGCTGCTGAGTCGCGCAGCCCGGTCCCGGTATTCCGTGACGGAGTTGGAGCAGCTCACCTTCTCTGGACCGGCCCCGGATGCGGCCGATCTCTCGAGGCGGTGGAGAGGGATCCTGGAGGCCGCGCGAACGGTGATCCAGGAGCTCCCCGCGCAGCAGATCGGAATTTGCGTGCTGGACGGGCAGGGGAAACTCTACCAGGGTGGACCTGAGGACCTGACACAGGCGATTGAGACCGGGGAACTGGTGTTCCACAACGGGAGTATTCGCGGTGCACTGCCCAATCTGGTGGGAAGCCCTGACTCCCTGGGGGACTTGGGGATCGACAGGTGAGCTGGAGAAGGATGCTGCGCCCACCCGTGCGGAACTGTGCCTGCGGAGCGGGCAGTGGGACGCGCTCAAAGATTTCCGGGATGGACGAGGGGCTGATGAGACTGGACCGACGTGAACTGATGATGGGTGGGGCGGGGCTGCTCCTGGCCGGTGGTTCCCGTGCTGAGGCGGCGGGGCAGAACTGGAGCAACTGGCGCGGGCCGCACTACAACGGCTCTTCGGATGAGACCGGTCTCCCGGTGAAGTTCAGCCCCACGGAGGGCGTCCGCTGGTCCGCGCCGATGCCGGGACCCTCCGCGGCCACGCCCATCGTGTGGGGGAATACCGTCTTCGTCAGCAGCGCGGACCTGGAGGCGAAGCAGCTCCTCGCCATGGCGCTCGATCGTGACACTGGCACCGTCCGCTGGAAGCACGCCGTGGGCACCGGCTATCGTCCGGGCGGCCAAGGTAATGAGATCCAGCTTGAGCCGAAGACCAACTACGCGTCGCCCTCGCCGGTGACGGACGGCAAGCGGGTGATCTTCTTCTACGGCAACGGCGACCTCGTCGCCTTCGACCTCGCCGGCAAGAAGCTCTGGTCCCGCAATCTCCAGCAGGAGAACGGCGACTTCGCCTTCAGCTTCACCTTCTCCAGTTCCCCGCTGCTCTACGAAGGTCGGCTCTACATGCAGGTCCTCCAGCGCGACAAGCCGATTGGTGGCCGCGGCAAGGAAGGCGGGCAGTCCTACCTCATGGCGCTCGATCCCGCCACCGGCAAGGAGCAGTGGCGGGCAGTGCGGCCCGCCCCGGGCGTGGCGGAATCGCTGGAGGCGTACTCCACACCGATGCCGTTCGTCCACAAGGGCCGCAAGGAGATCCTCATCGCGGGCGGCGACATCCTTTCCGGCCACGATCCCGCCACCGGCCGGGAGTTCTGGCGCTGGGGCACCTACAACGAGGACCTGGGCGATCCCGCCAGCCGCCACCGCCGCCCCGATTTCCGCCTCGTCCCCTCGCCGGTTGCCGGCGGCGGCGTGGTGCTAGGCTGCGGCCCGAAGGCCAAGCCGGTCTACGCCATCAAGGCGGGGCTGACGGGCGACATCTCCCAGAGCGGCACCGCCTGGCACAGCGAGGTCCGCGGCCAGGTGACGGCGGACGTGCCAACGCCCCTCTTCTATCGGAACCGCTTCTACGTGGTCAGCGACCTGAAGAAGGCCCTCTCCGCAGTGGAGCCGGTGGACGGAAAAGTGCTCTGGACGGTGCCCACGCCCGGCCGAAGCGCGGTCTGGGCCTCTCCCACCGCAGGCGACGGCAAGATCTACGCTATGAGCCTGAATGGCGAGGTGAGCGTCTTCGACGCGGAGCGCGGCGACCTGCTGGCCACCAACCCGATGGCGCCCGAGGAGTCCGAGATCCGTTCGGCGGTCACCATTTCCAACGGCAACCTCTTCGTCCGGACCAACACGCGGCTCTTCTGCATCGGCAAGCAATAACGAATAGGCGTGGGAGATTGCGCCCGGAGCTGAGCCATGCTCGCGGTCTTTCGGCGGGGTTGGGTTCGGATACTCTTCTGGGGATCGATGGGCCTGGCATTCTGGATTTGCCCGTTCCCGCCCTTCGTGATCCTCCCGCTGATCGCTACCGGATGCGCGCTGCTGGTGGCGGCTGTCCTACTCGGCGTCTTCCTGGCCAACGCCGCGTGCCTGCTGGGAGAGTGGCTCGGACGCATAGCAACCAGACATCGCTTCCTCTGCCCCGAATGCCTCTCCTTTGGCCCGAACCGTTACGCGTGCGGTAGCTGCAGCCAGGAGGTTGAGACGGCGGTCGGCCGAACAGGCGGATTGGTGGCGAACAGCTGCGGGCATTGCAGTAGCCGACTCTTCCGACGCGGGGAGCATCCGGGTGTCGGGCTTCGCGCCTACTGCCGGTGCGGCGGTGCTTCCGGCGCTTTCCGGCACTCGGTCACGACGCGTGTGATCGGGGTAGCCCCCTCCGTGCGGCACGGCGTGCTGGCTCACCTGGAAGGCGACCCGCGCGTCACGGCTGACGCGCTGCACCTGGAACTGCTGGACGGCGATGAACTCACGATGCTGATCCCTCTCGATCTCGCACAGCACCCTACGCTGCTTGGGATAGGCGCGAAGCATGGGGTTGCGGTCCGCGTCAGCGTGCTGACCGCCCTCGAGCAGATCTGGATCGATGCACATGCGACGCCCCTCGAGACGGCGCGCATCCTCGACGCAACAGCGGTCGCTCTGGGAGGCGAGCTTCCCCCGCGGCTGGAACTGATCCTCGTGGGCGATCCCGGCGGGGACCTCGACCCGGCGTTGCGGCGTCGGCTGGACACCCGGGCGCGGCCGATCCGACGCTCGGCATCCCTTCAGGATCTGCTGGGCGCACCTGTGCGTTCAATATCGCCGGCACCTGAGGCGGCAGCGCAGCTTCAGACGGTGTCCGGATGCTGAACCTTCCCGAAAGCCGAATCACCGGCTACCACAAGGATGCGGACGGCCAATGGGTCGCGGAGCTTTCCTGCGGCCATACGCATCACCTCCGCCACGAGCCACCGTGGCTGGAGCGGCCATGGGTCCTCACGTCGGAGGGCAGAGCATCCCGCCTCGGCATCGTCCTCGACTGTCCCGATTGCCAGCCTGCCCCGTAACCCTTCGGCTGTAGGGCGCATCCATCGCGTAGGAGGATCTGCGATGAAGCGACGTCACCTGCTGCTCACCGGCCTGGCGGCCATGTCCCTGCTCCTGGCCGGTAGGCCCGCCCTTGCGCTCGGGAAGGAAACGTTCGGCAATGCGCCCCTGCCGGAGGGCAACTACAAGGAATGGCCGGGGGTGGTCACCGTGGTCAACCACCCCACGCGCGTCTACCAGACCTGGGTGAACGGCAACGAGGACTTCTACTACCAGGGCGATGTTGCCACCCTCAACGACTGGCTCCGCCGCTACGCCACCGTTGCCACGGGGAAGCGCGAGGTCGTCCTTCGGCCCGGCCCAGGAAGCGCCTCGTCGTTCGACCGCAGCAAGCAGACTCCCTACGGCTGGCACCTCAGCCTCATCGGAGGGATCGCCGGCCACCTGCGGACACGGGATCGCGGCGCGATGGTCTGGAGCGCCACTCCGGTCGTCACGATCCAGGTGACTCCGGAGTTGGACCTGACGAAGTTGGAGATCCCGAAGGGCGTGACGGTGACCTCCCTGGCGGAGGTGAAGAGGCGGACGCGGGAGGGGCTGAAGAGCACCGACAAGACCGTCCGTGGCTGGGGCACCGGCGTGCTTGCCGCCCTGGACCGTTTTGACCCGGAGATCCGGGAGGCGGTGGTGATCATGCTCAAGGATGAGGACAACTGGGTGCGCCTCAATGCCGCAGGTGCGCTCTCCTACATGGGAAGGACCGCCCTGCCCGCCGTCCCCCAGCTCCGCGAGCTACTGAAATCAGACGACGCGCAGCTCCGGGAACAGGCGCAGCAGTCGATCAAGGAGATCGAGGCAGCCCCAGACCAGGCAGATCTGGAGAAGGCTCACCGAGAGGCGAACCTCCGGATCGCGAAGTTCCTGGAGGCGCAGGCCGGGTGATGCAGGCCCAGGAGCAACGGATGGAACAGCACGAGGACGCCTTCGTCCGCGCGTTCGTGGTGCGGGCCAAGCGGTCACGCTATCACCAGTTCCTCGCCAGCCCAAAGCGACAACGCGAGATACTGGATCGGCTCAACCACGGGAACGATATCGACCTCTCATGCGCAACCCTTCTCTCGGCGTCGCTGCGTGCCCCGGCTCAAGCGGAGGCGCTCCTTCGGCAGCGAGGCGCTGGCGCTCGCTGCCATGTCATCGCGGATGGGCTTGCCATCGACGGTCAGGAGATGCCACTGCGCGAGGCCCTAGCGGAGGCTGATCGGCACGAGTTCGCAGTGGTGCTCTCTTGCATCCCCGGCCGGCTGGTGCTTTACAAGGAAGAAGCCCCCGGTGAGTGGTGGCTTCTCGAAAGGCCCTTTCAGGCCGCTGCTTCCTAGCAAGGCGTCGATAGTCATTTTAACGAAATGATGCAGGGCGATGCGGACCGTCGCTCGCAAATGCAACAAATGGTACGCCGCTCTGCTACGACTCCCGAGTGCATCCCCGGCTAAGAATGACTGACAGTCATCTGCCAGCCGTGGGACGCGGAAGCTCTCGTCTTGCGGGACACTTTGGAGTGCGTCGTTGAAAACCAAGAAGGGTTTTACCCTAATCGAGCTTCTGGTCGTCATCGCCATCATCGCCATCCTGGCCGCCATCCTCTTCCCCGTGTTCGCCAAGGCCCGCGAGGCCGCCCGCAAGACTTCGTGTCTCAGCAACATGAAGCAGATCGGGACCGGGATGATGATGTACGCTCAGGACTATGACGAGATCATGCCTTCGGCCACCTTCGGCAACGCGCCGGCCGGTCTCTGGGGCACGCAGACCTGGAACGACTACGGCTGGTGCTACGTGTTCGCGCTGATGGACCCGTACACCAAGAACAGCGGCATCTACGGCTGCCCTAGCACGCAGGGCAGCATCGTCGGCCCAGCCACCAACCGGATCAAGGTGAGCTACGGCTACAGCGAGTACCTCTACGACATCGGCCGGGGGCACGCCAGCCTGGCCGCCCTCAGCAACAACCAGTACGGGGTGGCCTCCATCGCGGTCCTCGCTGACTCCCGCTTCGCGGGGATCTTCAACGACTGGGACAACGGTAACACCGGCAACGCCACCTATCCCACCAACTTCATGGCGCGGATCTCCCTGGCGAACGGAAGCACCCCGCGCCACGAGGGAAGCAACTTCCTCTACGCGGACGGCCACGCCAAGTTCTCGCCGGTGGGCGGCATCGTCTGCCCGCAGGCCTACGGGGCGGGCGGTGAGAAGCCGTTGGTGAATCCGGGAGCCGTCCTGCTTCCCTAAGTAGGTCTCTTCAGGAACACACGATGGGCCGACTCTACCGCAGGCGCGGGGGTCGGCCCATTCTTCGTTTCGCACGGCCCAAAACGGGTTGGAGCCGATCTGCTCAGAGGACGTGAAACTCAGTGAGTGATTCCGCTACTCGGTCTGTAGCGGGCCGCTCTCCCGCAGGGAAGCCGCCGTAAAGGTTTCCATCAAGCACACGACCCGTCGTGTGCTTCCTCACTCCGCCCCATTGCTTGAAGAAGAAGGCAACACCCGCGCTTTCACAGCGATCCCTGATCTCCCGGACCCACTCAATCTCGACTGTACGCGACTTGGGTCCAGATTCCCCGCCAGCTATCACCCAGTGGATTCCTTGTAAATCCAGGCAGGGAAGTGGGCCAATCAGCGGTTCGCAGGATAAGAATCGCACCGCGGCTGGTACCTGCCGCAGATCCTCAACCCGATGGAGGACGTCTTCCGCCTCCACGCTCACGCCCATCCAAACGTTGGGTGAACACGGGAGTTCCCGAGCAACGGAACGCAAGCGGGAGCTGCGCTTCGTGAGGACCTGAAAGACGTGTTGGGGACAGGCGCTCATTGTTTCGAAGACCCGCTGGATGAATTCAAGAGGGACCTCCTCGTGGAAGAGATCCGACATCGAATTCACGAAGATCATTCGAGGCTGACGCCAACGGCGAGGCGCATCAATGAGATCCGGGTGCGTTGTGAGTTTGAATCCGTGGCGATACCGCGGTGACCCCATCGCCAGCAATCGCTTCGCCATCCGTTCAGCATAGCAATGCTTGCATCCTTGGCTCACCTTGGTGCAGCCCGTCACCGGGTTCCAAGTCATGTTCGTCCACTCGATAGAGGTGAGCTTAGCCATAGTGAGTGCTCTTCGGGCATTCCTGAGCAGCCTTCGTGAAGTGGGGCAACTGGTGCCGGAGACAGGGTGTGACAGCGATCTGTAGGTAGCCGGGAATCAGAGCGCTAGCCCTCCGGCAATGACGGACTCGTCTCCGCCTTCGTACCCGTCGTCACCCCTCTATCGATCAGAGGGGCCGTTGTCCCGAGCGTGGAAACCGTCTCCTTCGGGAGTCCAGCTGTAACCGACCTGGGTGTGGAACACGCTCCGTGAGGTGGCCGGCGGCCGCTGGGGTCGCTACCCCGATGCGGGACGGGCGTGCCTGGACCCCCGCAGGGCTCGGGCACCGTCGCAGGGAGATTCTCTGGCGAAGGTGACGGAGTTTTCGAGAGCGGAACCCTGCTCCTTCTAACCAGGAACCTCATTACCTACTTTTGGCGGTTGCACCCCCGGAGACATCTCCCACTCACCCTCTCTCCCATTCCGCCGGAAACGCACACTCCTGTCTTGACGGACTCCTGCTACCGGACCCGATTGCGGCCAGAGCGCTTGGCTTCGTACAGACGGCGGTCTGCGCCGGTGAGCATTCCGGCGGGCGAGGCGTCCGCGGTCTGCGGGCAAAGGCCGATGCTGACCGTCACCCGCAGGTCCGGGTGGATCTCATCCCACGGGTGCTCCTCCACCGAACGGCGGATGCGTTCCCCCAGCGCTGCCAGCGCTTCCGGCTCCACCCCGGTCAAGGACAGGACGAACTCCTCGCCGCCGTAGCGCGCCACGAGGTCGCTCCCGCGGCAGACTTTCCGGAGCAGGACGCCGACCCGCCGCAGCACCTCGTCCCCCACGGTGTGCCCAAGGCGGTCGTTGATCCGCTTGAAATGGTCGATATCGCAGAAGGCGACGGCCAGCGGCTGGTTCTCCTCCCGCGCGCGCTGGAACGCGAGATCGAAAAGCTGGTCGAAATTGCGCCGGTTGGCGAGTCCCGTCAGCGGGTCTTCCAGCGCCAGGCGCTCCGCAGTCACCTGGCGGCTGCGAGCCTCGTCCAGGGCGGAGGCCAGCTCAGAAGAGCGGACCCGTTGCTGCTCCGCCTCGTGTCGCGCCTGCTCCACAAAGTGAAGCGACTGGATGGTCTTCGCCTTGAGAAGCGTCTCCTCGTTCAGCATCTCCTTCTGCAGGCGGTGGAATTCACGGAAGTGGCGCAACGCCTCCGCGAGGTTTCCATCGCGCTCATGGCTGGCCGACAGCTCCTCGTGGCAGGATGCGGCGATTCGGCGGGACTCGATCTCGCCCGCCAAGGAGAGGGCGCGGCCCAGCGACGGGAAGTGCCGCCGTTCTGTAGGATCGGCGACCGATCGGCGGTGATAGGCGCGGCCGAGGGCAAGGTGCGCCTCCGCCTGTCCCCGGAGCTGCCCCATTGCTTCCAACTCCGACTGCGCTTGGCCCATTTCATCCAGTGCCTCATCCACGCGGCCCAGGTCGAGGAGGGCGCTTCCGACATTGAGGCGGAATCCCGCCGCCGGGACCAACTGACCGATGGCGTGCGACCGCTCCACCGCGCGGCGCGAGTAGTCGAGCGACGCAGCGAAGTCGCCAAGTCGAGCCAGATCGCATCCGATGTTGCCGAGCGCCGTGGCGACCAGTCGCTCCCGGCCCACGCGCGTGGCGACGGCCAGGCATTGCTGGTGGCACTCCAGCGCGGTCTCCAGGTCGCCAATCTCTGAATAGACACTGCCGAGGTTGTTCAGCACCCCAGCCATTCCAATCTCGTTGCCGTTCTGCTGCTGGAGGCGGAGAGCATCCCGGTGGGCGGAAACGGCGCGGTCGTATAGGCCAAGGCGATCGTAGGCGCTTCCGATGTGGTTGAGCGCGCGCGCCTCCCCGTCCAGGTCCCCCAGGCCGGAGTAGATCGCCAGGCTGCGCTGGTGGTAGGAAAGGGCCAGAACGGAGTCGCCCTGGCGGTAGCGCGCGAGGCCGAGGCACTCCAGCGATCGCGCCCGTTGCCCGGCGTCTCCCGCTGCCTCCGCCGACTCCAGGGCCTGGTGAGCGGCCTCCTCGGAACCGCGTGGATCACCGCGGCGGCCGATCAGGTTGGAGAGAACGTTGAGCGCAGTGGACTCGCCGGAGCGGTCCCCGCACTCGCGGAAGAGCGTGAGGGCACGGTTCACCGCCTCCTCGGCCTCCGGGCACCGGTCCAGGCTGGTCAGGCAGCGTGCCATCGCCGCAAGGGCCCAGGCTGAAGCCTCTGTCCATCCTCGTTCCTCTGAGGCGGACAGCGCCGAGCGCGCCAGCTCCAGGCCCGTCAGCGGGTCCTGCTCGTGGAGCGCGGATGCATGAAGCGCCTGTTGCTTGAGATCGGCAGGAGTTGGGTTCACGGAGGATGTTGGAGCCAAGCGGTTGCGGAGAATGCGGAGGGCATCGCTTCAAAGAATACTTACCGTTCTTCACGACTGGAAGGGCCGGTCACTGAAGCATTCGTCGGCAAGTCAACCGGCAGGCCGACCGCCCGCATAAGCGCCAGGGCGTTGCTCTTCCGGACCACGCCGGCACGCAGGTGGTAGTCGAAGTGCATGGTGCCCTCTTGAAGGTCGTCCTGAAAATGTATGTTGGAAGCCTTGAGGTCCTCGCTTAGCACGATCTCGGTCAGGGCGAGATCATGCGTGGTCACCAGTCCAATGGCCCCCCGTAGCACCAGTGCCGCGAGAACGGCCTCCGCGCCGATACGGCGGTCGTGGCTGTTGGTGCCGTGCAGGATCTCGTCCAGCAAGAAGAGGAGCGGCGGCCGCTTGTCATCGGACTGCCTGTTCGGTTGCCGCTCCGCTCCTTCAGACGCTTCCGCCTCGCCCGTCAGTTCCGTCTCGCCCGTCAGTTCCACCAGGGTCCGCAGCCGCCGGATCTCCGCGTAGAAGTGGGAGACTCCCGCCTCCAGATCGTCCCGGATTCGCAGAGAGCTGCCCACCTGCAGCGGGGTCATCAAGAGCTGCTCCGCGCGCACCGGTGCCCCCGCCTGGGCCAGGACGCAGTTGATCCCCAAGCTGCGCAGGAGGGTGCTCTTACCGGACATGTTACTGCCGCTGACGACCAGCAGGCGGAGGTCCGCGCCGAGGCTCACATCGTTCGGCACGGCCTTCTCACGGGGGAGGAGCGGATGCGCCACGCCGGTGACCTCCAGCCGTGGCTCGCCCTTAGTCAGCTCTGGGTAGGGATCGCGGGGGTTCTCGAAGGCGTAGGCACCAAGGGAAGAGAGCGCCTCGATCTGTCCGGTGATCTCTAGCCAGGCGGCGATGGAGGGGCCGTGCTCCCGGCGCCATCCCTCCGCAGCGTAGGCCAGGGGGATGTGAAGCTGCAGCAGCCAGGCCAGCGTGCCGAAGACGCCGTTCCGCATGACGTCCATCCACCCCAGCAGCCGCTCCAGCCGGAGGAGGGCTTCCGAGGGCAGCCGCCCGCCGCATGAAAGCTCCTCCTGGAGGCGCAGGAGCAGGGATGACTCGAACGCTTCCCACTCAAGGGGGGCGAGCAGCCGGCCCAGGAGCGCGAGGTCGCGGCCGGCGGCTTCCGCGCCCTGTAGAACGGTGCGCACCGGTCCGCCGGTCCGGACTGCCAGAAGCCCTTCCAGAACGAGGACCACCAGTAACGGCAGCCAGCCGAAGCCGCTGCTGCCCGCCGCCAGCGCCGCCAGCGCCAATGCTCCCAGGAGATAGGCGGCGGCCAGCGGCCAGCGGTCGCGCAGGGCGGTGGGCGCCGCGCCCCAGGCCACCAGCCGGGCGGTGTCCGCTCCCGTCTGCAGCTCGCCGGCGGAGAGGACCAGCGTCTCACGGAGGTCGAGGCGCGGGGTGAGGTCGCGGACCGCCGCCTGCCGTTCCGCCACCGTGGGCGTGTCCGCCGGCGCGAGCAGCCAACCGGCGAGGCAATCCTGCCCGGAGCGCGTGCGTGCCTGGCAGAGGCGCTCATAGAGGCTGCCGCGTCCGAAGAGGTCGAGGTCCTCCGAGTACGGATGCTCCGCGTCCCGGTACCGCTCGCCCTGCTCCCCCGACCCGGCCCACTGGTGGGACACCCTCCCAATCCCCTGCCTGTAAAGCGCCACCGCCCGCTCCGCCGTGACCCGCCTGCGGATGACCCGGTCATGCGCGATGACCAGCCCCACGAACGCGAGGAACGGAACGAGGAGCAGGGCACCCCACCCGCCCGCAATGGCCGGCCATGCCATCGCCACGCCGGCCAGCGCGGTGATGAGGCGCAGGTTGGCCAGCCGTTGCTCCCGCGCTTGCAGGGTGGCAGCCGTAGCCTCGCGCTCCGTCAGTCGCTGGCGGTAGAGGCCCGCAGGGTCTTGCAATGGGGTACTCCGGGGAAGTGCGGGGCCAGGTAGCAGACTCGGGTGAGGAGCACTTGCGGCAGACCCACCCGGATCGGTCGATGTGCGCGCCCCTTTTTGGGGACGCAACGCAATGCCGGACTAACCGCCCGCAATCGCCGGCGAGAAGTAGACTTCGCTCTCCGGGCCGACCCGAGCCTTCAGACCACCCAGCGGCATTTCCCCGTCCACGAAGACGGTCAGCCCGCCGCGAAGCTTGATGCCTGCGGGACCTTCCTGCGTGAGCCGCGCCGCCAGCCCTGGATAGCGTTCATCCAGAGCGGCGACAACTTCGCCCACCGTTGCCCCTGCAACTTCCACGCACGACTCTCCGCCGGTAAGGGAGCGCATCGCCGCAGGGATGTTCACTTTCGCCATGTGCGCCTCCAGAAAGATACGGCGCGAGGCGGAGTTTCCTCACGCCCCGCGCCGCTCAGATGCTCTATCTCACCGCGTGCTTAGCCAGCTGCTGCCTGGACTGCGGCGCAGACTTTTCGCGGGCTCATCGGCAGGTCGCGCAGCCGCACGCCCACTGCGTCGAAGATCGCATTGGCAATGGCGGCCGGCGGCGGCACAATCGGCACCTCACCGACGCCGCGGACGCCGTACGGATGCCCCGGATTCGGCACTTCCACGATGATCGTTTCGATCAACGGTGTATCGAGCGTGGTCGGAATCCGATAGTCGAGGAAGCTCCCGTTGCGAAGCTGACCCTTCTCGTCGTAGACGTACTCCTCGTGCAGCGCCCACCCGATGCCCTGCACCACGCCGCCCTGCATCTGTCCTTCCACGTAGGAGGGATGGATCGCCTTGCCGGCATCCTGGACCGCCGTGTAGCGGATGACGTCGACCTTCCCCGTTTCCGGGTCCACCTCCACGTCGGCGATGTGCGTGGCGAAAGCGCCGCCACTGCCGGTGGGGGAGACCGTGATCGCCGCCTGGATCTGGAGGCCGTTTTCCTCCATCAGCGCTGCAATCTCCTTCAGAGTAAGGCTCTTCCCGTTGTTCGCGAAGACCGCGCCGTTCGCGGCAATCGCGTCCGCTGGGACTTCCCAGAGCTTGGCGAGCTCGCCCTTGATGCGGATCTGAAGTTCCTTCGCCAGCTCCACGGCTGCAAGTCCGGTGGCATAGGTGGTCCGACTGCCGCCCGTGACTTCGGTGAAGCCGACCGAATCGGTGTCGACCACGCTCGGATGCACCGCCTCATACTCGATGCCGAACGCCTCCGCGAACTGCATAGCGATCGATGCTCGCGTGCCGCCGATGTCGGTGCTTCCTTCCAGCAGGGTGACTGTCCCGTCACCGTTCAGCCGCCCTGAGCAACTGGATGTCAGGCCGACGTTGAACCAGTACCCGCTGGCGATGCCGCGCCCGCGCAGCTTGCCATCGGCACCCTGGCGCTCCAACGGCGTCCGCCAGTGCGCCGATGCTTCGGTGGCGTCGAGGCACTCGAGGTTGCCGACGCGCGGATAGGGTGGCGCGAATGCTCGCCAGTCGCCTTCCTTCGCCCCGTTCTTGCGACGGAACTCCACCGGGTCCATGCCCAGCTCGCGGCAGATCTCATCGACCACCGTTTCGCTGGCATACTCCGCCATCGTGGCGCCCGGCGCGCGGTAGGCGGCCGACTTCGGCTTGTTCACCACCACGTCGTAGCCGTCAATGCGCACATTCTTCACCGCGTACGGCGCGAACACGGTCATGACGCCAGCGCCGACCGGGCTGCCCGGAAACGCACCCGCCTCGAACGCCATGGACGACTGCGCCGCCGTGATCATCCCATCACGGTCCACGCCCATCTTCACCATGACGTAGGTGCCCGGCGTGGGGCCCGTCCCCATCAGCACCTCGGCGCGGTCCATCGTCATCTTGACCGGCCGGCCAATCTTGCGGGACATCACCGCCGCCAGAGGCTCCAGATAGACGGGGATCTTGCCGCCGAAGCCGCCGCCAATCTCCGTTGGCACCACCTTGATCTGGGAGATCGGATGCTGAAGGATGCTGTGGAGCTGGCTGCGGACCACGAAGGCACCCTGGGTGCTACACCAGACGGTGAGCTGGCCATCGGCGCGCCACTCGGCCACCGCGTTCTGCGGCTCAATGTAGCCCTGGTGGACCGTCGCCGTCGTGAACTCGCGCTCAACGATCAGGTGCGCCGCAGCGAAGCCCGCCTCGATGTCGCCTTCTTCCGCAATCAGGTGCGCGGCCACGTTGCTTGGCTGCGCGGCCTTTTCACCCGCTGTCTCGGTGAACAGGTCGTCATGGAGTAGCGTCACGCCCGGCTCCATCGCGAGCCGGACATCCATCACCGGCGGCAGCTCTTCAAACTGCACCCGGATCTTCCGCACCGCCTCCGCCGCGATATGCGGACTGGTAGCCGCCACCGCCGCGATCGCGTGTCCCTGGTAGAGGACCTTCTCCCGAGCCAGCACGTTGCCGCTGAGGTGGCCAAGGTTCACTTCCCCGCCTTCGCCCAGCTTGGCGGTCGCCTGGACGCTGGGAAGGTCCTTGGAGGTGATGACCGAGAGGACACCGGGAATCGCCTCGGCCTCGGATGTGTCGATGGAGACGATCCTCGCGTGAGCGTAGGGGCTTCGCAGCACCTTGCCATGCACCATCCGTGGCAGGACCACATCTGCGCCGTAGATCGCCCGCCCGGTGACCTTGTCAACCCCATCCGGTCGAACCGGCCGGGTACCGATCACACGGTAAACAGCGGCATCGGCCTCAGTCGCGGGAATCATCTCATCCGTCTTCGTTGCCATGGAATCAACCCTCCGTTCGCGCCTGCTCGGCTGCGTGCTGAACCGCGCGGATGATCTTGTCATACCCCGTGCACCGGCAGAGATTGCCGGCCAGCCACCAGCGAATCTCGTGCTCGCTGGGGTTGGGGTTGTGGTCGAGAAGCGCCTTCGCGGAGACGAGGAAGCCGGGAGTGCATATCCCGCACTGCAGGGCGGCGTCCTGAAGGAAGCACTCCTGCAGCGGCACCAGTGCCGGCGTGCCGATGCCTTCAACCGTCGTCAGCGATGCGCCCTGGCACTCGACGCCAAGGACCACACAGGAGTTCACGAGCTGGCCGTCCATCAGCACATTGCATGCGCCGCAGTTGCCGTTGTTGCACCCTTCCTTGGCACCCGTCAGACCGAGGCGCTCACGCAGCACCTCCAGCAGGCTCTCCCGCGGCTCGCAGAGGAAGTCCACCGGCTCCTCGTTGACGGTCGCACTCACCGCCACTTTACCGTGCATTAGCGTCGCCGCCATCGTTTACTCCCCATTCCCGGTTGTGGTTCGTGCCCGATTGAGCGCCCCAGTGAGCGCCCGCCGCGTGAGAACGCCGACCAGATGCCGACGATGCTCAATCGTACCGCGCATATCATCGATAGGACGGGCCGCTGCCTGAGCCGCTGAAGCCGCAGCCGCCAGCGCCTCTTCGTTCGGAACCCGGCCCACGAGCTGGGTCGCAGCATCAGGGATGAAGAGTGGCGTCGGCCCCACCGCCCCCAGCGCTACGCGCGCCGAAGTCACGGTACCATCCTCCGCAAGCGCGAGGCTGGCACCTACGCCAACCACGGCAATATCCATCTCGTTCCTGGGGATGAACCGCAGATAGCGAGCGCCGGACCGTGCCGCTGGGACGGGTAGCTCCAGCGCGACCAGCATCTCGCCTTCCTGAAGCGCGTTCACACCAGGAGCAAGGCAGAACTCATCCACGGGTAGACGCCGCTCACCATGGGGACCGGCGATGCGAGCCACGGCGCTGAGCACGATCAGAGCGGGCGTGGAGTCGGCCGCAGGACCCGCGTTACAAAGGTTTCCGCCCATTGATGCCCGAGCCTGGATCGCCATCCCGCCGATGATCGAGGTGGCATCCACCAGGGCCGGGTAGAGACGCTGGATGGTCGGATCGCCGTAAACTCGGCTGCAGGGCACCGCCGCACCGATGGAGAGTCCGCGCTGAGGATCGAAAGTGAGGTCGGTCAGCTCCGGGATCCGCTTCGCGTCGACCACCACCTCAACGTCCCGAACGTATTCCCGCATCTGGACGATGAGGTCGGTCCCTCCGGCCAGCACGCGGGCGCGGGTGCCGAACTGGGAGAGGAGGGCGACGGCGTCCCCAAGGGACTCCGGCGCAGCGTACTGGATATCTCGCACGGTAGTGAAGCTCCGGGTAGGCGGTGCACTGCGCAAGGAGCGCTGGCGCACTGCCAACGGTTCGGCCCCGGCTGGCGATCATCCTTCAAGTCTGAACGGAGGTCAGCGAGGAGTCCTTACCGGGTGATGGGAATGGCTCTCACCCTGCCCGTGACGGCGTCTGAAAAAGGTGGCTTATCGGTTCGGCATTCGCATCCAGAAACGCGAAAAGGCCCCCTGCCGGAGCGTGGTGCTCGACGGCGGGGGGCCTCTCCACAGGTATTCTGGCGGCGACCTACCCTCCCACTCCTGAGAAGGAGCAGTACTCTCGGCGCAGCGGGGCTTAACTGCCGTGTTCGGGATGGGA
>JANPLG010000514.1:0-41272 GCA_031426395.1 Actinomycetes bacterium | reverse complement strand
CATCTCCCGGATGCTCTCCAGTGCTTGGGACTGCGGCATCAGGGTGGCCGCGGCCTGGAACTCACGCTTCATCACCCGGGTGCCGGCGGCGGTCGCCACCGTGCAACCCAGGACGCCGGCGGCTATCAGCCATCGTCTCCGATGAAGTGCGTTCATTGCTCGTGCGTAATCCATGGCCGTCTCCCAATCCACCTGTTCCGTCTGCCTGAGGTCGTCCCGTGAAGCCAGCAGCGCCTAGAAACCGACGAAAGCACCCGCGATTCCGAGGATGCGCTCAAGGGTGTTCGGACGCTGGTCTTTCTCTGGCTCAACATCCACGTAGACCACGTCATTCGCCTGGAGCTGCATGTTGAGCAGCGGGTCTTTCTTCTTCAGCAGGGCCTCGAAATCGATCTGCTTCATCACCGGCTGCCCGCCCTGCGGGTTCTTGCGGATCAGGACCACGTTCTTCTTCTTGGCGCGCGGCACCATGCCCCCGGCCAGGGCGATGGCGTCCGTGAGGTAGAGCTGCCCCTTGCCGTCCTGCGGCAGCGGATAGAGGCCCGGCTGGTTCACGCCACCGGCCACCGCCACCCGGAACACCGTCTGCGGTGCCACCGAGATTCGAGCGCCATCCGGCAGCGGCAGCGCGCCATCCGGGCCATTGATCATCTCGAGGTTGACGCGGCGGGTGTCGCCGTTCGGCAGCGTCACGATGACCGCCGTCCGGTCCGCGTCCATGCCGAAGCCGCCGCTGGCGGTGATCGCTTCCAGCAGCGTGGCACCGACCTGAAGATCGGCATCCCCTGGCTTCGCGACGCTGCCGAAGACCTTGACACGAACGCGCGCCAGGGCGGGGATGGTGACCACGTCCCCGTCCTTCAGTACCAGGTTGGCACCGCGGCCGCTGAGCACGTCATCCAGGTTCACCGCTTCCGGCGTCTGTGATCCCTTCCGCAGCACCTGCACCTTGCGCTTGTCCGCATCCGCCGTGAGGCCGCCCGTGGTCAGGACGGCGTCCAGGAGGGTCACCTGCTCTCGGCGCTGGAGGTCGCCCGGCTTGTTGACCGCGCCGAGGACGCGGATGGTGTGCTGGGGAAGCGGCGGCACGTAGACCGCATCGCCGTCTTCCAGTTCCACGTTCAGGGTGGCGTCGCCGCTGAGGAGCTTGCGGAGGTCCATGGCACGCGCCACCGCCTCGCCGCGCCGCTGGAGGCGTACGAACTGGGTATCGGCATCCGGCGTGACTCCCTGCGCCTGCGCCAGGCCGTCCAGCAGGCGCGCGCCCTTCTTCAGGGTGACGGGACCCGCCTTCCCCACCATTCCGGTGAAGCCGACGGTGATGCTGGCCCGCTCCGCGAACTCCACGTTCACCTGCGGATTCCGGACGAACCGCGTAAGCCGCTTGGCCAACTCCTCGCGCACCATGGCCGGCCCCTGTCCCTTGACGCCGATCTTGCCCACGAGCGGGACCACAATGTCGCCTTCAGCATCGACGATGTAGACACGGGTCAGATCCGGCTCGCCCACCACGTTGACGTTCAGCCGGTCTCCCGGCGAGATCGGCTGCTCCGCAGCGCGGGCCGTCTGCCCCGCCACGCACACCGAGATGCCGATGGCAGGTATGAGCAGAAAGGCTTGTTGTCTCACCGGTTGAAATCTCGCCATGGTGTCGCATCCCTCTCGGGTCAGTGAACGCTCGGGTGGTTGGGCTCCGACCGGAGTGTCGCTCTTCCCAGCCCATTTCGGGGTGTCTAGCCCCCGGCCGAGACGGCCGTAACCGCAAGTCTGGTCAAAGCGGCTATACCCAGAGGCCCCAGGCGCAAACATCCCGGCCCACTGGGCGGCTGTGGCGTTGGCGCTTGACGCACGAACCCCAGGCGGAATGCAAAGAAGGCAGGCGTCAAGTGGAGGCAGGCGCGGGCTACACGGAAGGGGCAAGGTCCAGAAGGGCCTGGAGTATGAAGGCCTCCCCACCCGGATAGGAACCGAGTTTAGACCGCTGCAAACCGGGGATAAAGGGCCGACCCACCCTAAACGGGGCTCGGGTCCGCTCGAAAGGTTTCCATTCAAGCTCCGATGCCGAGGTGATCCGGAACTGATCGAGGCGCAGTTGATCGGCGTCGTTCTCTGACGCCGGATGCAACCCCGGCTCCGGGTTCGGAGCCATGAGGATGGCTGAAATGTCCGGCTGGTATTGGCTATTCTGGCTAGCGGTTGCCTACGTTTCGTTCACCTACTTCGGTTATCCGGCCTTGCTGGCTGCGTGGCGCCAGATCCGGTTCGGCGGCAAGCAATCCACCCTGGGAGCATCCGGCGGGGCCGGCAATGCCGCGCTTCCCCACATCTCGGTGATCCTCACGGTCCGGAATGAGGCGAATCACGTGGGAGTGAAGCTGAACGACTTCCTCCGCCAGGACTACCCTGCGGAGTTGATGGAGATCTGGGTGGCTTCTGACCAGAGCACCGACGGAACCAACGACGTGGTGGCTCGCTTCGCCGAGCAGGACCCACGCGTTCACCTGGTGGCCTACGGGGAGAACATCGGGAAGTCCGAGGCGATCAACCGCACGATGCCGCTGGTGACCGGCGACGTGGTGGTCATGAGCGACGCCCGGCAACGGATTGAGGCGGACACCGTCTCTCGCCTTGCCGCGCACTTCGCGGATCCGAAGGTCGGCCTGGTGGGTGCGGAGATGACGCTGGTGGACGCCTCCGGCAAGCCGTCCAGCGAGTGCACAGGCCTCTATTGGCGCTACGAGCGGGCGATTCGGCGGATGGAGAGCCAACTCAACCTACTGACCGGGGTTTCCGGGGCGTTTCTCGCCATCCGCCGGTCGTTGTTCCGGAGCATCCCGCTCGGCAGCTACTGCGAGGACGTCACGCTGGCGCTCTACACCCGCGAGGCGGGGTACCACGTGCGCTGGGAGCCAGGGGCACGCATCTACGAGCAAATGCGAGACCCGTACACGGAGTTCCGCCGGAAGGTGCGGACGCTGGTGGGCAACTACCAACTCCTCTCCCAGTTCTGGCCGATGTACCTGCCGTGGCGGGGCCGCACCGCCTTCGCGCTGATCTGTCATAAGGTGTGCCGGCTCTTCATCCCGCTGGCCCTGGCGACCCTCTACGTGGCGTCCGTGGCACTCGCGCTGACGCATCCGATCTATATGGTTGCGTTGGTTGGGCAGACGGCGCTCTATGCGGCGGGCGGCGCGGGGATCGCCTTCGCGGTGTTGCGGCGGTCACGCGTGGTCAACGCGTGCGGAGCGTTCTGCATGCTGAACTGGGCCGCGCTGGTGGCGCTGGTTCATGTGCTGCGGCACGGGCCGCGCATCCAGTGGAGATAGGGTTCAGGGTTCAGGGTTCGGGGTTCAGTCTCCGGCTTGGGCTGCGGCCGCTGGGCAGAGGCCATAAGGGTTGGGGTTCGGGGATCTGTGGCTGCGGCCGTTGGGCAGAAGCCCGAAGGGTTCAGGGTTCAGTCTCTTGCTGAGGCTCCGGCCGCTGGGCAGAGGCCCAAAGGATCAGTCTCCGGCGTGGGCTGCGGCTGCTTGTCCGAGGGTCGCGACCGACGTTTGAATGGCCCAGAGTTCGCAGATCCCACGGTGCCGGTGGCTGGTGCCGGTGGCTGGTGCCGTGCATTCAGATTGGGCCTTTTGTGGCCCACCCATGTTCCGCCGACGGACTTCGCCCGGAGTCCGCCGGCGGAACCTTGTTTCTGGCACCCCTCGGGCTTGTACGAAGCGGCGGAAGGCAGAGAGTCGAGCCCGACCCGATGACGGGAGAAGTCCACAACTGATAGGCGAGCGAAGCATTCTCACGAAAGTGGACGTGGTGTCGACCCCGGCGGTCCAGACACCTTCGGTGCGGCGCTGTCAGGGATCTACCTGGGATTCCCTCGGACCCGGCAGGTTGGCCGCTTAGACAGCGATGCATGTCTTGAAAATGACGCGTGGTCTTTGGGGTTGGCTGCATTGCAATGGTGCCTGTCCGGAGAGTCTCGCCTGGTCCTATGCCCTACGGCGCCTGCCAAAGCCTTGCTTGCAATTCGGGCTTTGCAGCCCTGAAGTCATCAGCGGGCATGGGCTGACGGGTCGATCAATCGGACTCCAGCTACTGAAGCTCATACTCGCTCGTGGGGAGAGGCCCAGGACTCCGAGGGGTTTGGTTTCTGCCAACGGTGGGATTAACGGACCATCCGGTGGCCGTTTCCGCATCAGTGAGACGGCCGCCAGAGGAACGGATTGGATCAGTCCTCGCGGTCCCAGCGCAGTCAGTCAAGCAGCCAAGCAGAATGCCTGCCCTTGGGGTTAGCGCTTGGCCACGGGGCCCTGGTGGGATCGTAGAGGCAACGGAGAGCGGAGTAGCGTGATGTTGACCCTGGTTACCGGCGGCGCCGGTTTCATCGGCTCGCACCTGGTGGAGGCCCTTCTTCGGGAGGGACATAGCGTCCGTGTTCTCGACAACCTCTCCACCGGGTCGCCTTCCAATTTGCGACTTCGGGACGTGGAATTCTCCGATGGCGACATCCGGAACCCGGCGGCGCTGAACCCGGTGATGCGGGGCGTGGACACCGTTTTCCACCTGGCGGCGCTGCCGTCGGTGCCGCGGTCCATCCGGGATCCTCTCGCCTGCCACGATGTGAATGTGAACGGGACGTTCCAGGTGCTGCTGGCGGCGCGGGAAGCAGGCGTGCGACGCGTGGTGTTCGCTTCTTCCAGCTCCGTCTACGGCAACACGCCGGAGCTTCCCAAGCACGAGAGCATGATGCCCCGGCCGCTTTCTCCCTACGCCGTAGCGAAGCTGACGGGCGAACATTACTGCCGGCAGTTTCACCTACACTTCGGCGTGGAGACGGTAGTGCTCCGCTACTTCAACGTCTTTGGTCGCCGCCAGAATCCGAACAGCGAGTACGCGGCGGTGATCCCCGCGTTCCTCGCCACGATCCGGCGGGGAGGTCAGCCCACCATCTACGGCGACGGCGAGCAGACCCGCGACTTCACGGCCGTGGAGAACGTTGTCAGCGCCAACCTGGCCGCAGCGGCCTCGAGCCGAGCGCCGGGCAACATCTACAACATCGCCTGCGGAGATCGGATCAGCTTAAACCACCTGCTGGGGGAGATCAGCGATCTCACCGGCCTACCGGTGCAAGCCCGCTACCTCCCCGCCCGGAACGGCGATGTTCGGGACTCGCTGGCGGACATCGCCGGGGCGCAGCGCGATCTAGGCTATGCCCCGCGTGTCACCCTGCGCGAGGGGCTGCGCCGCCTTGTTGAAGAGCGGACGTCAGACCAGCGGACGTCAGACCAGCGGACGTCGGACCAGCGGACAGCGGACCAGCGGACAGCGGATGAGCGCGTGCCGCTTCACGTACCCGCGTGGAGCGGAGGGAGATCGCCCGAACGCACAGAGGCGAGGGCCGCAGGTGTATCAGCGGCGGGGGTGGCTTGATCAGATGCAGGCGGCAGGATGTCTCGATCGAATGCTGGCGGCGCTGTAGGCGTTCTCGGAAGTGAGCGTTCCGAGCGCTTGCGGGTGCCTTATCTAACGAATACCGCGACGAAGCAGGGGAGAAGAGGGACTAGAACTATGAACGCTTTCGTGACCGGCGGCGCCGGATACATCGGTTCAAACCTTTGCGACTTGCTGATCCAGAAGGGCTTCAGCGTGTCGGTGCTGGACAACCTGTCGACCGGCAGTGAGCGGAACATCGCCCACCTGACAGCGAATCCACGCTTCCGCTTCGTGCGTGGCTCCATCCTCGACTCGCCCGAGCTGGATGGACTGGTCCGGGGCGCGGATCGGGTCTATCACCTGGCCGCCGCAGTGGGCGTGAAATACATCTGCGACGACCCCATCGCCAGCATGACCACCAACATTCGGGGGACGGAGCGGGTGCTGGAAGCTGCGTTCCGACATCGCCGTCGGACCGTGATCGCCTCCAGCAGCGAGGTTTATGGCAAGAGCAACGGCGAACCGCTTCAGGAAGATGGCGAGCGCGTTCTCGGCCCAACGCGGATCAACCGGTGGTCGTACAGCATCTCCAAGGCCATCGACGAGCACCTGGCCTACGCTTACGCGGACCAGGGCATGCCGGTCTCGATCATCCGCTATTTCAACAGCTACGGCCCCCGCATCAGCGAGACGGGCTACGGCAGCGTGGTGGCGAACTTCGTCCGGCAGGCGCTGAAGGGCGAGCCGCTCACCGTCCACGGCGATGGCTCGCAGACCCGGTCGTTCACCTACGTGGCGGACACGGTCCGCGGCACCTACCTCGCCAACGAGGTGCCGGAAGCAATCGGCGAGGTGTTCAACATCGGCGCTGACACGGAGATCTCCATCCTGGAGCTGGCACTGGCCGTCCGGGACCTAGTGGGGAGCAAATCCGAGGTGGTACACATCCCCCACTGGAGTTACTACGGCGCCAGCTACGAGGACACCGCCCGCCGCCGCCCCGACCCTGCACGCGCGATGCGGGTCCTCGGTTTCCGAGCGGAAGTCCCGCTCCGGGAAGGGCTGCGACGTACCGTGGAATGGTGCAAGCGCAACTATGAGGCGGCGGATGCCACCACCACGCGCAAGGCACGCGTCCCCGCCGCACGATACGGTGCCCGCGTTGCGGAGCCGATCGCGGCCTGATCCGGGCTCCTGCTGGCTACCGGGCCTTCCGGCTCCGGTAGCCAGTCTCGTCTGTACTGGTCATTCATTCCGGAGAAGTTCCCCATGCTCGCTGCATCCGCCGTTGGACGGCCGCCGGTTCCGGTGCCTGCCCGTCCCATGCGCGCCGTGGTATGCGGGCTATCGCTAGCAGCGCTGCTCTTCGCCGGTGCTCAGATGCTGCAGCCAGGCGCGGGTCGAGAACCGGCGGTCTGGGCGTGCGGGGAGTCGGTGAAAGTTGCGCCGGACGCGGTGCCGGCAGCGCGGAACGTCGTATGGACCGAGGAAGGACGCCAGGTGCTGCTTCACGGCGCGCGCGGCGAGTATGTGGCGTTCCAAGTGCTCATCCGCGCCGGAGCCGGGCCGCTGGATCGAGTGCAACTGCAGGTCGCGCCGCTGACTGGGGCGGACGGCGAGACGTTGGCGGCCGGTAACATTGACCTCTTCCGCCAGCACCATCTCAAGGTGACGGTCCCCAGCCAATGGGACAGTGAAAGCCCAGTGCCGGAAGCGCGCGTGGGCGAGTTCCCGGTCCAGATGGTGCCTCTCAGCAAGGAGGGCCTTTCAGTGCCGGCGGGACGGACGCAGCCGATCTGGGTCGATCTCTGGATACCGGAAGAGCAGTCACCCGGCGACTACCGTGGGGAGTTGCAGGTGACCAGCGGCGGGAGGACGCTCTCCACGCTCAACTTGCAGCTCAAGGTCTGGCGCTTCGCGCTGCCGCGCCAGACGCATCTGAAGAGCTACGTCCCCACGGGGCCGGAGCAGATCCGCTGGGCCTTCGGGCTGCGCCCCGAGCAGGAGCGTGAATACGATGCCTTGGAGGACCGCTTTTTCCAGATGGCCCACCAGCACCGCATTAACTTCCAGCCTGCCGAGAGTGAGGACCTGGAGGCGGAGTGGGGCGGACGCTACCGGAAGTACGCGGACGGCACCGCCTTCCGAGAGCGAGCGGGCGCGGGTATCGGCCAGAACCTGATTATGCTCGGCTTGCCCGAGGAGGGCGGCGAGCGCGAGATCGGAGCGCATGTGCGGAAGTCGCTGGAGTGGTGGCGGAAGCAGGCGTTCAAGGCCGACTTGATCGCCTACATCTGGGACGAGCCGGTGGACGAGGAGTTCGCGGCGGCGGCGGAGCGGGCGCGGTGGGTGAAGTCGGCGGCGGGCGAAGCTCTGCCCCGTTATCTCACCACCCCGTTCCCCGGCAAGATTCCGGCGGGCCTCATCACCGCTTGGGGAGAGATCCCAGCGCCGGACATCGCGGCGCGGAAGGCGGCCGGGGAGCGGGTCTGGGCCACCAATCATGGCTATGCGGGCGCACCGTTCGTGGATACTCCCGGCTATGCGGGCCGGAGCCAGGGATGGATGGCGTGGAAGCTGGGGCTGGACGCGTGGCACTTCTGGGACGGCTGCTACTGGACCGACAAGCAGAACATCACCGACGAGAAGGGCAAGCGGCTCCCCTACCGCGTGGTGAACGCCGCGCCGGAGCGCCATCTCACCGACACTTGGACGCAGCCGCTCACCTTCGACCAGAAGCGGAATCCCAGGCACAAGGACTGGATCCGCATCAACGGCGACGGGGTGCTCTTCTATCCCGGAAAGCCCGCCGGTCTCATGGAGCCACTGGCAAGCTTCACGCTCAAGAGCATCCGCCGCGGCTTCCAGGACTACGAGTACCTATGGCTGCTCAAGCAGGCCGGCAAGCCTGCGGATGATGTGGTCGACCGCCTCGTTCCGCGCGCCGGGGAGTGGTCCCGAGACCCCGAGGCATGGGACAACGCTCGCCTGGAACTCGGTCGCCGTCTTGACGCGCTCGAGATGCGGTAGGGAGGTGCCGGGGGAATAGAACGCGGATTAAGATGATCCACGCGGATCAGACACTTCGGAAACGCATTCTCTCGCTCCGTCTCCCCCTCGCTCCGTCTCCCCCTCGTCCCTTAGAGGCGCGGGTCCACCGGCTCGCTTTCCAGGGCGAGGACGCCGAAGACGCACTCGTGGACGCGGCGGAGTGGCTCACGCTGGACGAAGCGCTGCAGCCCTTCAACGCCGAGGGAGAACTCCCGCAGCGCCAGGGAGCGCTTGGCCCCCACGCCGCGCTTCCGCAGGCGGTCGAGGTGCTCCGGTGCGTCGTACTCCGGGCCGTAGATGATGCGCAGGTACTCCGGCCCACGGCACTTCAGGGCGGGCTGGACCAGGCTCTTCTCCGCGCGCCCCGTCTCAACGCGGGTCACGAAGCTCAGCGGCTTGACGACCATTCCCTCCCCGCCCTTGCTGGTCAATTCGTCCCACCACGCGGTTGCCGCCGCCTCCGCATCCGGGTCGGAGAGGTCCACGGTACGGTAGGGAGTCGCCAGCAGCACGCCGTCGCCCGAGTGGCACGCACGCTTCAGCGTCTCCATGTGCCAGACGTGATCCCGATCCAGGAACGTCCTTCCCTCCGCCGCCAGCAGGTGGAACGGCGCAAGCTTCAGGTCCGCGAGACCCTTCACCTCCCAGCAATACTGCCGGTAGGCGCGCGCATAGGCGGCTACCCGGCCCTGCCGATCAGTGGTCCGATGGATTAGTTCGGCGACGTCCAAGCCGGAAGCAGCCGCCTGGGCCAGCGCATCGGCGGCTGCCTGCAGGCTGGATCGGCCTGCCGCCGCCACGGGCGCGTATTGCTGCGCGATCAACCCCTGCGCTTTCGCGGACCACGGCATCAGCTCGCAATCGAGGCAGATCCAGTCAGTCTCCAGCTCGGTCCAGAGGCCTGCCTCCTCCAAAGCGCGGCGGGTCAGGTGGAGAAGCTCCTGCTCCAGCCCCTTGTCGTCGAAGAACTGGCGGCCAGTCCGGGTGTAGACGGTCCCAATCCCCTCGTCCTTGACCCCAAAGCGCTTGCGGGCCACATCCTCGTCGCGGCAGAGGACTACCACGGCGCGTGAGCCCATGTGCTTCTCCTCGCAGACCACCTGGGCGACGCCCCTGCCGCGGAAATGGGCGAAGGCGTCTGACGGATGCTCCAGCCGGCCCGGAAGCATGGAGGTCTCCGTCGGCGACATCGTGGGCGGGAGGTAGAGCAGCCAGCGCGGGTTGGCGGCGAAGCGGGAGAGCACCTCCAGGGCGGCGATGCCATTCTCTTCCCGGATGGTCACCTTGCCGTGAAGCTCCGTCTCGATGAGCCGCTTGCCGGCGAAGTCCGCCAGGTCCAGCACATCATCGTGCTCGTGCTGCGCCGAGAGAATCGGTGTGCCGGATGGAACGAGGAATGGCCGGGCGGGGACCGCGTACTGCTGTAGCGCGGGGACAGAGAGCAGTTCCAGCTCCGGATACCGGAGCGCGGTCAGCTTCCCCCCGAAGACGCATCCGGTATCGAGGCAGAGGGTACGGTTCAGCCACTCCGGCTCCGGAATCGGCGTGTGTCCGTAGACCACCCGCGCCTCGCCACGGTAGTCCTGCGCCCACGGGTAGCGGACCGGCAGCCCGAATTCGTCCGTCTCGCCGGTCGTCTCACCGTAGAGCGCAAACTCGCGCACCGCGCCGGAGGCTCGCCCCTGATACTCCTCCTTCATTCCGGCGTGGGCCACCACCAGCCGCCCCTCGTCCAGCACGAAATGGCTGATGAGGCCGTCCACGAAGGCGCGCACTTCCTCTCGGAACTCCGCCGGCTGCCCCTCGAACTGGTCGATGGTCTCCTGAAGTCCATGGGCAACCTTGACATTCTTGCCCAGGAGCCAGCGCATCACCTTGATGTCGTGGTTGCCCGGGACGCAGATGGCAGTCCCGCCGGCGACCATGTTCATGACCAGTCGAAGCACTGCGGGGACCTCTGGGCCGCGATCGACAAGATCCCCGAGGAAGACCGCCTTCCGGCCATCTGGGTGGCGGGCGTTCAGGCCCGTGCAGCCCGCATCTTCGCCCGCGCCGGAGACCTTCCAGCCCAACTGCCGCAGCAGCGCCACCAGTTCCTCGAAGCAGCCGTGGACGTCACCGATGATGTCGAACGGCCCATGCTCGTGGCGGCGATCCGTCCAGAGCGGCTCCCGCTCCAGGGTGACGCGGTTGACGTCGTCCTCGGTGTGAAGCACCCAGACGTGGCGGAACCCTTCCCGCTTCAGGTCGCGCAGCGAGCGGCGCATCGCCTCGCTCTGCCGCCGGATCACGTGGGGGCCGAACTGCCGGTCCGGTCGCTCCGTGTTCCGCGCGTGGCAGACGCGCTCCGGGAGGGCCAGCACAATGGCCACTGGTACCACGTGAAATCGGCGCGCCAGCTCGATCAGGGGCCGGCGGTCCTCCGGCCGGACGTTGGTCGCATCGACCACGGTGAGCAGCCCACGCCGCAGCCGCTTCGCCGCGACATAGTGGAGCACCTCAAAGGCATCGTCCGTCGCTGATTGGGCATTCTCGTCGTCCGACACCAGTCCGCGGCAGAAGTCCGACGAGAGCACCTCCGTAGGCAGGAAGTGCTTCTGCGTGAACGACGACTTGCCGGACCCTGACGGCCCGATCAGCGTGACCAGCGAGAGGCGGGGAATCTTGAGATGCATGGCTCCAGCATAGTGCGCCGGAGCATCCTTCGTGAAGCGGGAACCGCCCGTTGGCGAGGGCAATGCCAACGGTGCCTAATACTGCACTGCGGAACGGACGCTCTTGCTCCAATCCGAGTTGATGGCAAGATGCCCCTCTGAAGGCGCCATACCCCCTGCTCCGTGATTGGCTTCATCCGTCTGGGTATCGCCTGAATCAGGATAGAGGATTAACGTTACCCAGGAATAATCGCTCCGCCTGGGCGAAGGCTTGGGAACGAAGCGACTTCCACGACTCACTTACACCACCGCCATGCAATCCACCCAGCGCGTTGTCATCCTCCCCCATGAACCGATCGCCCCGATCCAGGCCGACTTGCACGGTCACTTCACGGAGCACCTGGGGGAGCTGGTCTACCCCGGCATCTGCGTGCCCCCGGACGGATCCATCGCGAACACCGGCGGCATCCGCCAGGACGTGGTCGAAGCGCTCAAGCCCCTGGAGATACCGGTCCTCCGCTGGCCCGGCGGCTGCTTCGCGGACGACTACCATTGGCGGGACGGCATCGGTCCCCGGGATCAGCGACCGCTTCGCATCAACCGCCACTGGGGCATGACGGAGGAGCCGAACCACTTCGGCACCCACGAATTCATCGCCTTCTGCCGAGCCCTCGGTGCCGAGCCGTACTTTGCCGCCAACCTCGGTTCCGGCAGCCCGAAGGAGATGCGGGACTGGGTTGAGTACTGCAACTTCGCGGGCCGCTCCACCCTGGCGGAGGAGCGTCGCGCCAACGGCCGGGAAAGCGCCACCTCCGAGCCGTTCGGCGTCCGCTACTGGGGTATCGGCAACGAGAACTGGGGATGCGGCGGCAACATCAGCCCGGAGCACTACGCGGAGGAGTACTGCCGCTACCGGACCTACCTCTCCAGCTACGGTGACGTGCGGGTGGAAGGCATCGCCTGCGGGCCGAACAACGCGGATTGGGACTGGACGCGCCGCTTCATGGAGACGGTGGCCCGTGGCTACGGCGACCGCCAACGGCTGGTGCAGGGCTTCGCGGCGCACTACTACTGCGGGACCGCCGGCTCCGCCACCCACTTCACGGACAGCCAGTGGCTGGAGCTCCTCGCGCGCGCCTCGGCCATTGAGGGGGTGATCACCGGCACCCGGCAGCTCATGGATGAATGGGACCCAAAGCGCCGCATCAAGCTCCTCATGGACGAATGGGGCACCTGGCACCCCGTGGAGAGCGGGAAGCCGCCGCGCGGGCTCTACCAGCAGAACACCATGCGGGACGCCTGCGTCGCCGCGCTCACCCTGGACACCTTCCACCGCCACGCGGACAAGCTCTGGATGGCGAACATCGCCCAGCTCATCAATGTGCTTCAGGCGCTGCTGCTGGTGGAGGAGGACCGTGTGGTCAAGACCCCCACCTTCCACGTCTTCGACCTCTACCGGCCGCACAAGGGTGCCACCGCCGTCCGCTTCCTCACGGCTGCGGACACCCTCTCGGACGGGGAAGCTTCCGCAGAATGGTGTCGGACGCGGTCGCTGGACCGCCAGCCGTTCCGCCTCCCGGCCGTCCACGGCTCCGCCTCGATCCGGGACGGGCGGATCTGTGTCACGGCCGTCAACTGCCATCCCACCCAGGAAGTGGAGTTGGAGGTGGAACTGCACCGCTCCCGCTGGCGGGACCCCGAGACCGCCACCCTCGCCGCCGATGACCTCCGCGCGGCCAACACCTTCACTGAGCCGGCGCGGGTCACCCTGGGGAAAACGCGCCCCGTTTCCGCAGACGCGGGACTGCTGCGGATCACCGTCCCTCCTGGGGGTGTGGTCCGCGTCCTTGCCGAATTGGAATGACGCCCTCTTTGCTTGGGCGCGCCGCTCTAGCTATCGGCCGAGATGGTGTAGTGACAGGGTCAAGCAGCATCCTGCAAATGTCGAAACGGGACGGCCTCATTCGCCTTCGCGACCTCCGCGACCCCCGCGCCGTCGGGACAATCCGCAGCCGTCCAGATGGAGCCAGCCGGGGACTGCTCTTCCGGAGTGTTAGGAGCAAGGCGGACTTCGACATGGTGCTCAAGGGCAGACGCGATGCGGCGAAGCAGGTTCAAGGATCTGCCACCATAATCCGCGTCTTCAAGCCTGTTGATGACCGATGCAGAGGTGCCGATTAGCTTTGCCAACTCACGCTGAGTGAGGCCTGATTTCGTCCTCAGATCATAAACCTGCTGCGCAATGTCCGCATTGAAGCGAGCCTCTTCGATGGCAGCTTGCATCTCGGGATCATCTACGCCAATGATGTCGCCGAGGTATAGGGCCTGCTCGTGATTCGTGCTCTGCATTTTAGACCTTCAGCTCGATCGAATGCTTGGACGGGTCGCTGGTCACCCGATTCCAGCGTTCAACCGCTCGCGCGATCTCCCCTGGGGGGACTCGCTTCTCTTTGGTGATTCCGTGACTGATGAGGGCAACGCCGGCCCCAGCGAAGCAGTACAGAATCCTGTAGTTGATACCACCCTCGGAGATGCGAAGCTCGCGGATTCCGTTATCCAACGGGGCAGCATGGGGCCGGCGTAAGTTATACCCGTTCTCCTGCAGGCGTCGAAGCCGGTCGAAGCAGACAGCCTGCACCCTCTTGGGGAGCGTGAGAATTTACTGCGTGATGAGTGGAGCTTCAGTCTCCTCGTCTCGGTATGCAAACGGTCGTGTGCGCGGCATCGTCTAACCCGCGTTCATGATCTCAAAATTGCGAACAAGAGTCAACTCGTGCAGGGTCGTGCCAACGTGGGCATGCGGCGGGAATTCGGTAGGAAACCCACCGCCGCTTGCCCTCGCACCATTCACTCCGCCCGCATCAGGCCATGCCGCTCGTCGAAGCGGTGTTCCGCTAGCGGTGGGGTTCCTGATCCGGTGCGGGCGCGGGGCCGGGCCAGGGTGCGCTGGAGGCCCTGGTCGTAGGGAGCGATCAGTTCCTCGGCGCTCTGGCGACGGCTCCGCGCCGCCGCCCGCAGGTCGAGGCCGGTGCCCTGGAACGCGGGTGTGGCGGGCGCGGCCACGTCCGCCACCACGGCGGCCGCCTGGAGCAATAGCTCCTGGCAGAGGTGCATCTCCGCGTCCATCAGCACGGTCGCCTTCGGCTCAGTGGTGTCGCTGTAGTGGGTTGCGCCGACCCTCCACTCCAGGATCGCCGCCGCGCGCTCCGCCAGGGTGAGGACCCAGGCGCTGAACGACGCATCGGAGGCGATGCGCGGGCTCCATGCCGCCGCGCTCCAGTTGCCCTCCAGCAGAATCTCGTCCACGGTCACTTTCATCGTCATCTCCAATCAGGAAGCGCTTCGCGGTGCGTTCCAAGGTCAGGTGGGATAGATGGCCACCAGGTCGACGCCGAAGGTATGGGTCCCAGCGCCCACGGTCCAGCGGACCCGCAGCCGGCTGAAGAGGAAGCCGCCGTGGGAGGTCCCGTGGGCAAGCTCCCCTTCCAGAATGGGGCAGGCGAGGCCGCCGACCTCTGGCTGCGCCTCCTGCCAGAGCACCTGCGTGTCGATCCCGCTGACGATGGCGAACGCTCCGGCGTCCAGCCAGCGGGTCCCGTCCGGGCTGTGCTGCAGCCAGACACTGAGGCCGCTGCCGCCACCGAAGGCGGTGACATCCAGCAGCGCGGCCAGCCGCGAGAAGCCGGGCCGCAGGGTAAAGGTGGCGCCCGCGCCATCCTCGTCCCGCTCCGCGAGCGGGGCGAGGGTCACGGTGCGCTCCTCCCATCCCGGCGCGGTGCGGGTGGGCTTGGTTGAAGTCATGGTTCCCTCCTGGGATCAAGTAAAGTTGGGAAAACGGAAGGGCGGACGAAAGAAGGGGAGCGAAGGCCTTTCGACCTCGCTCCCCTCAGGCGCATCCGATGAGGGACGCCTGTAACGGACGCCTGTGACGGTCGCCGGCCTACGTGGTGATGTCGAGGCACTGGGTGGCGTTGTAGTCCAGCTTTCCAAAGCCGGTCCACTTGCTCACCACGGTCCGCTCGAACTGCCGGTCGATGAGCCGGTCGCTCTCCGTGAGCACGCCCTGCTCCGTGTACTGCACCAGCGCCAGCCGGTTATCGACCGCCAGGATCCTGTCGGTGGAGAACGCGGCGCTGCCGGTGCTGGTCCAGCGTAGCCACTCCGCGCCCATCGGCGTTGGGATTCTGCCGGTGGCCTGGAAGTTGAACCCGGTGAGCGGGTCCTTGAACTCCGTCATGTTGAGGATGGTCCGCAGCCGGGCGTCGTTCACCACCGCGGCCCGGAACTCGTACCCCTTCGGGAACGAGAGGCTGAGCCGCACCAGCTCGTCGTAGTCCAGGGTGCCGGAGACCTCGGCATCCGTGTCGGTCACGGCCGACCCCGCGTTGCCGTCCCCCAGGATCGCCACGTCGATCAGGTCGTCCGTCTCATCCACGCCAATCTGGGTTCCCAGCCGCTGCAGGAAGACCGAGACCACGTTGAGGCGCTGGAGGCGGAGTGCCTCGTAGGTCGCGTCGAGCTGCGCGGTGTACTTCGAGAGCCGGATGCTCCGCTCCGCCGTTCGCAGCGTGACCGTGGCGGCCCGCGCCCCCTCGCCGCTGAGCGTGGTGCGCCGGTCCCCCGCGCTCTCGGTCAGCGCCAGGTGCTCCGCGGTATGGCTGTCGACCATCACCTCCTGGGCCACGAGGCTTGGCACCAGGGAGGTGAGGAGCAGGCCCGCCACCACCTGGCTCTCCACGTAGATCGGGAAGAGCGCTGATCCGGCGCTGGTGGTGAAGAACTTCCCCAGCGCGTCCGCTTCCGGCCCCCGGATGCGCAGTCCCAGCTCCTGGAACGCCTTGTCCAGGAACCAGGTCTGCCGCGCGTAAGCCTTCACCCGCTCACCATAGTGCGTGTGCGCCTCACTCACCCCGAAGCGCTTGCTGAACTCCAGCTCCCGGCTGTCCGCCTCCCGGCTGTCCGGCCCGATGCCGCGCTCCTCCGCCATACGCGCCAGGTATCCGAAGGCGGAGAGTCCGCCCTCGCCCGCGCGCTGCCGGTCCACCTGGTGGTGGAACCCACGGTCCAGGTCCTTGAGGATGCTCAGTACTTCGCCCATCGTTGGCTGCCTCTCTCCCGGCTGATCTCCGGGCCATGCAAAAGGGGCAGCACCGCGTGGTGCTGCCCCAAAGGGGGTTGGGCCGCCATCGGCCCCTGCTTGTCGCGGCGCCTACCCGTAGTAGACGTCCACGTATCCCGGCGCCCGATCCACGGCGATGATCCGCCCCGTGCCGTTCAGGGCGTCGGTCCGGACCTCGCCTTCCTCGTCGTCGTTCACGGTCCCGGCGGCCTCCACCGGATCGGCGATGGCAACCACTCCGTCGTACGGCAGCACCGCCACCATCCCACCCGTGAAAAGCTCCACCGTCACCACGGTCGCCGCCGGGTTCACCGCGATCACCTTCCCAAGCGGCACATCGTTCGCAACCGCCTCGCGGACGTGGGTAGGGCCGGTCGTTTCCCACGTCACCAAGTTCCCTGCCGCCGGATCGGTCCAGGTGGATACGGGCGCGGCGGCCAGGGTTGGGCCGGCGATATGCCCGCCAATCGTGCGTGCCATCGTGTGCTCCTCTCGGAGAAAGAGGGCCACCAGCCAATCCGGTGTTTCTCTCTCCTACCAGCCACACGCCCGGCACGCCATCGGTGTCCAGTTTTTTCGTCCTTCGCGCCACGCTTCGTGAACACTAGGACGGCGAGGCGACCCGTGCCATTGGACGCTCCCATCACCACGGGCAAGCTTGTCCTGAATCGGCTTCAGCGTTCCACTCCCTGAGCAACCCCTGCAAACACGGCCAGCTCCATCCATTTGAAGTAGCAGTCCACCTGCCCGAACCCGATCTCCCGCAGCCATTGAAGCTGGGTCTCCACATCCAGCAGGATGTTGTCCGACTTGTCCCGCCGGGAGTGGTACTCGTACGCCACCTCCTTCACGGGTCGCTCCGTGGCTCTGGCGAGTGAGCCGATGTAAAGCGCATCGAAGAGCGCCTCGCCCTCGGCCGTGGCGGCGGCCACATGCTCGATGTTGACGAATAGGCCGCCGGGCCGGAGGGATTCGAACACCTCGGAGTACAGCGACCGCTTCCGCTCGTGGACCAGGTGGTGGATTGCAAAACCGGAGACCACCACGTCGAACGGGCCGCTCTCCGCCGCTGGCAGCGGGTGGGCGAGGTCGGCGTCGACAAGGGAGTAGCGGCCCTCAAAGGGCGCCATCGCCTCCCGCGCCCGATCCAGCATCGGCGGGGAGTGGTCGATGAGCACCGCCTCGCACTCCGGCCACGCGACCATCAGCGTCCGCGCCAGTAGCCCATCCCCGCACCCCAGATCGAGGACGCGCTGCGGCTCCCCCACGAAGTGCTGCACCAGTTGCACCATCACCTCGATCTGATCAGCCGCGTACGGCACCGCCTTCCGCCGCGTGTCAAGAAACGCCCCAGCCGTGGCGGCATCCTTCCAGGTCTCTCCAGTCATCGGTCGCCTCCCGCTCACATCAGCTCGCCCGACGGGAAGTATGCCAGACTCAGGGGACATCCCGTTCGTTGCCCGCTTGCTTCACGGCGTAACTGTCCGTCGGCAATCCCGTTTCTCACCATGCCCGCAAGGCAGAATTCAAAATTCGAAATGCAAGGGTCGCAGGTTGGAATGGATTAGGGCATCCTGGCAGCTCAGCGTGCGAAGGCCATCCTAACCTGCGAACCCCTGCTTTCTGAATGCTGCATTCTGAGTTCCCGCCACTGCACGCTCTGCAGCCAAGTTGCCCCAAGCCACCCTACCCTGCGACCCCTGCATCCTGCATCCTGCATCCTGCATTCTGAATTCCCACCTATGCTCGCTCAGCCGCCAGAATGCCATAGGCCATCCCACCCTGCGACCACTTGCATTTTGCATTTTGCATTTTGAATGACGCCTCCCACCGGAGAGCCCCCGGAAGGATCTGAGTAGAACCATGCAGCCCCCCGCAACCCTCCGACGATCGGCAGTCCCAGCATCCTGCGCGCTGGCGCTGGCGGTTGCGGCGCTCCTGGCCGCAGCCGAACCCAGCGTGGCCCAGAAGGCGCAGAAGGCGTCCGCGTTTGCGGGGGACAGCCGCCTCAACCGGGCCGTCACCATGCGCTGGAAGAAGGCGACCCTTCTCCAGGCCCTCGCGGACGTGACCACGGCAACCGGCGTCCGCCTCACCCCGGAGCGCGCCATCGTGGATGAGCCGGTGATGGTCGCCGCTACCGGGATGCCCGCGGGGCAGCTCCTCCAGCACATGTCGGAGCTTCTCGACTACACCTGGGTCCGAAACGGCGGCACTGCGGACTCCCCCAATTACCTGCTCTATCAGAGCCGCACCCAGAAGGAGACGGAGCAGGCGATGATCGACCAGGGCAAGCGGGAAGTGCTCGCCGCCCTGAACAAGGAGCTGGAGAAGTACCGCGCCGCGCTTCGCCTCACGCCGGACCAGCTCGCCCAGCGCGTGGATGCGGCGGACGCCAAGTTCGGCGAGTTGATGACGAGTGGCTTCAAGGATGCCAACTCCCCCAAGGGGATGAGTTCCGCAATGGACAGCTTCGCGCTTCGTTCCATCGTCTCGCCCACCGGCCGGGTGATGGTGGAACTGCTCGACCGCCTCTCCCCCGCGCAGTGGTCCGCTCTCTCCAACGAGGAATCGGTCGTCTTCAGCCCGCAGCCCTCCACCGGGGAGGCGGCCTTTCCCACCGGCATGTATGACCGCCTGAAGAACGCCACCCCGGAGCTGCCCATCCCCCGCAGCATCTTCAAGTCGCTGGGACCGCAGGCTGAGCAAGGCATCGCTCAGGCCGAGACGATGATGCGCGAGAGGTGGAGCCAGGCAGGGGCTCTGAAGGTGACCCTCACACTCTCGCTCAGCCTCGCTTCCTCGCCCACCGGCCTGCTCCGCGTGGTCCCAACGGCTGTCACCGCAGGTATGGAAGGCGACGACCCGACCAACTCCCTGATGTCGATCTCTGGACTGACCATCATCGGGGTGCCAGCCAGCCTCACGGAGGAGGCGGAGGATGAGGAAGCGCGAGAGCGGCGGCTGGCCGCAGACCCTTTACTCGGACGCAAGGCGAAGCTCGTCCTCCCCAAGCCGAAGCCGATCCCTGGTGTCGCCATCAGCATCAGCCCCTTCGGCACGGGCAACTCCATTCGCAGCGCCGACCTGATCCAGGCGATCGAGACCGCTTTCGGCGTCCGCGTGATTTCTGACGCCTACAACAAGATGGCGCTCCTCTCCACCACGGTCGGCGAGGGAGAGATCCCGCTGTACAAGGCCCTCGACGCCCTGGGCAAAGGCAACCGGACGTGGGACGTCCATGAAGGTGCCATCCGCGTCCGCAGCAAGACCTGGGCCCATGACCGCCGCGCAGAGATCCCGCTCCGCTGGCTGCAGCGGTGGAAGGCGCGCAGCACGGCGCAGGGCGGCTTCGTCCTAGATGACCTTGCGGAGATGGCTGCCACCCTGCGGGACGACCAGGTGGATAACCTCATGCTGGCGGGCATCGAAGTGGAGATGACCAACTTCGCGGACTTGATGGGCGTCTCCGGCAACGCCGGGGTCCTGCGGCTTTACGGTCGCCTGCTCCCCCAGCAGCGCCGGGCGCTCCTCGCCGGCCAGAGTATCGCGGTCCGGCAACTCTTCCCCTACCAGCAGGCGCTGCTGCTGGCGATGCAGAAGGGTCAGAACCGCTCCTTCATGTCCTTCGCAACGGCCCCAAAGCCTTCGCGGTCTCCCGCACAGCTCGCGTCAAGTGTGCTGACCATTGAGCGCAATCCGCCACTGGTACAGGTGAACCGCAACGGTGCAAGGGGACAGGCTCTTCGAGATCCCGCGGTTGGGTCCGCGATCTACACCTTCAGACTCGAGTTCCCGGATGGACAAAGGGACCAGTACTCCGTGAGCGTTAACCTCACCGGTCCCAAGGGTCCTGGCGCGCCTCCAACCCCGGTGGAAATGCCAACCGAGCCGATGTAGTCCCGTTACGGCGCGGTAAGTGGACGAGACTGGGAGGGCACGGTGTCAAAAGCACCGTGCCCTCTTCTGGTTGAGGGGGAGTATGGCGGTCGTTTGCATCTTTACTGGTTTCAGACGCGCCGTTTGGGTCTAAGTGAAAGCGTTGCGCCGGACTCCGCCGCGGTTGACGAGGTGCTTGCGAGCGAGGCAAGCAAATGAACCGAGCCCGACAGAGGACCGATCGAACCTACAGTCCAGAGGTTACCACCCCCATGAACGAATCCGGCGCAGGCCGCCTTTCAGAGCTCCTTCAGCGCGGCCAGGCGGAATTACTGACCGCTTGGCTCAGAGAACAGACGAGCACCCTTCGCCGCACCGGCCCAACGCAAGAGTCCGAACTCCGGGAGCAGTGCACGGAGTTCCTCGCGCTTCTGGGGAACGCCATCTCCACCGGTGGCGAATTGGATGTCAAGAGTTCGGGATCGGAGCGCGTTCGGGAACTGCTCCAGCAGGTCTCCCGCTCTCGCGCGCTCCAGGGGTTCACACCCACGGAAACGGCGACCTTCGTCTTCTCCCTGAAGCGCCCCCTCTTCGAGGCGCTGCGCGCCGAAGTCACTGACGTCAACGCACTCGCGGACGAGATATGGAGCGCCACGGTGCTCCTGGACCAACTGGGCCTTTACACCGCAGAGGTCTATCAGAAGACCCGGGATGAGATCATCTCCCGTCAGCAGGAGGAGCTGATGGAGCTCTCCACGCCTGTGGTCAAGCTCTGGGACGGCATCCTCGCGCTACCGATCATCGGAACGCTGGATAGCGCCCGGACCCAGACCATCATGGAGTCGCTGCTACAGACCATCGTGGACACCGGTTCCGAGATCGCGATCATCGACATCACCGGCGTGCCGACGGTGGACACGCTCACGGCGCAGCATCTCCTGAAGACGGTCACGGCAGCGCGGCTCATGGGCGCGGAGTGCATCATCAGCGGGATCCGGCCGCAGATCGCGCAGACCATCGTCCATCTTGGCGTGGAGCTGGGAGACGTGGTCACCAAGGCGAGCCTTGCAGATGCGTTCCTGCTCGCCCTGAAGCGCACGGGTGCCACCATCGGCCGCGGATCAGGCCGCGCTTAATCCGGAGAGCCAATTGGAACGAATTCCGATTCTGCGGATGGGCGGCTTCCTGCTTGTCACCATCCAGGTGGACATGCATGATCGCCTAGCCATGACCCTTCAGGACGACCTCACCAGCCGGATCTCCGAGACGGGCGCGCGCGGCGTGCTGATCGACATCTCCGCGCTGGAGATCGTCGACTCGTTCATCGGGCGCGTGATCGCCAACATCGCGGCGATGTCGAGCGTCCTGGACGCGGTCACCGTGGTGGTCGGCATGCAGCCAGCCGTCGCCATCACCCTCGTGGAACTGGGGCTTTCGCTGCCGGGCGTCCGCACGGCCCTGAATGTCGAGAAGGGAATGAAGCTCCTCCAGGTGCTGACAGACCAGCGTGACACGGAGGGCCTTGATGGCGGCCATCCCGGATGAGACGCTTCCCATCCAGATTTCCGCGGACGTGGTTCTCGTGAGGCAAGCCGTCCGGCAGCGAGCCGTGGAACTGCGCTTCAGCTTGGTGGACCAGACCAAGATGGTCACCGCCGCCAGTGAGTTGGCCCGCAACACGCTGGACTACGGCGGCGGCGGCACCGTCCTCCTGGAAACCCTCGACGTGGGCATGCGGCGGGGCCTTCGGCTCACGTTCGAGGACCAGGGACCGGGCATCCCGGATGTGGAGTTGGCGTTGAAGGATGGATACACCTCGGGCGGTGGGCTCGGCATGGGCCTCAGTGGCTCTCGCCGGCTGGTCAATGAGTTCCACCTCGACACACGTGTCGGTGAAGGTACGAGGGTCACCATCACCCGCTGGAAGTGACCTTCCGCTTCCACCTCAATGCAGCATTCTCCGATGCACCCTCTGATGCGACCCTTGATGCGACCCCAGACTCGACGCCCCTTGAGAGGCATTCATTGACACTGCCTGGGATACGTCCTGCGATACGACCTGCTCTGGTGTGCGAAATCACCGATGCGAGTCAGATCGGAGAGGCGCGCCGCCTCAGCGGGAAGCTTGCCGCGTCCGCCGGGTTCGGTGAAGTGGAGCGTGGCAAGCTTGCGCTCGTGGTTACTGAGCTGGGAACCAACATGCTCCGCCACGCGAAGCGCGGTGAGTTCATTTTCACCGTGGAGTCCGGAGAGTCGTCCGTTCGGATTCAGGTCCTCGCCCTCGACAAGGGGCCGGGGATGCATAACCTGGAGCGGTGCATCCAGGATGGCTACTCCACGGCCGGAACCCCGGGAAAAGGCCTAGGTGCCGTCGTGCGCCTCTCGGATGAATTCGACGCCTTTTCAGAGCCGGGTATGGGGACGGCCGTCGTGTCCCGGATCCGGGCAGTGTCCGCAAACAGGCCCCAAGCTGATCAAGCTCAGTCGGGCTACCATCTCTCCGTCGGAGCCGTGTCGAAACCGATTGCCGGTGAGGAAGTGTGCGGAGACGGCTGGGCGATGGCGGCCCGCCCTAATGGCCATGTGGTGATCGTGGTGGATGGTTTGGGCCACGGCCTGACGGCTGCGGAAGCAACCTGGGAAGCGCTCCGCCTCTTCGAGAAGCACCACGAGCGGCGGCCGACCGAGATCCTGGAAGCTGCGCACGCCGGAATGCGTTCCACCCGTGGAGCTGCTGCGGCCGTGGTGGAATTGGACCTCGAGGCACGTGAGGTTCGTTTCGCCGGGGTGGGCAACATCTCCGGGAGCATCTTCACCGACGGCCGGTCCCAGAGCATGGTCTCCCACAACGGTACCGTAGGCCATCAGCTCCGGAAGGTCCAGGAGTTCACCTACCCGTGGCCCAAGGGAGCGCTCGTGATCCTGCACTCGGACGGCCTGGCCACCCAATGGCGGTTGGACCGCTATCCGGGGCTGGCGTTCCGAGACACAGCCCTAGTGGCTGGAGTGCTGTACCGCGACTTCGCACGGGTACGGGACGATATCACGGTGCTGGCGTTGCGTGAGGGGCAACCCGCTGCCACGTTTGGACTACGCTAGGCGAATGAGTACCGCCCTCCTTACCGCCGAGCTTCGGTTTGAGCGCGATGTCGTCCTGGCGCGGCAGCGCGCGCGTCAGGTCGCGGCGCTCCTCGGCTTTGAGCCGCATGAGCAGGTGCGCATCGCCACCGCTACCTCGGAGATCGCACGCAATGCGTACGAGTACGCCGGCGGCGGTCGGGTCGAGTTCCTGCTGGTGGAAGGTGCGCCGCAGGCACTCGAGATCCGCGTTACCGACCGAGGACGTGGTGTCGCCGATCTGAACGCGGTGCTGGACGGCCATTACCGCTCGCCCACGGGTCTGGGGCTGGGGATCATCGGCGCGCGCCGCCTCATGGATCGCTTCGAAATCGACTCGACTCCCGGCAACGGGACGCGCGTGGTGATGGGGCAAAACCTTCCGCGCCGCGCGCCGATGATCACGCAAGCAGCCGTCGCGAAGATAGCTGCGGAGCTGGCCGCAGGAGGCGCAAGGAACCCTTTCGAGGAGGTCCAGCAGCAGAACCAGGAGCTACTCCGCACTCTGAACGAACTGCGGGAGCGGCAGTCCGAAGTGGAGCGCCTCAACCGTGAGCTGGAGGAAACCAATCGTGGAGTGGTGGCGCTCTACGCGGAATTGGACGAGAAAGCGAGTGAGCTCCAGCGTGCGTCCGAGTTGAAGTCGCGCTTCCTCTCCTACATGAGCCACGAGTTCCGCACGCCGCTCAATTCGATCAACAGCTTATCCCGGCTGCTCCTGGAGCGGGCCGACGGCGAACTGGAGCCGGAGCAGGAGAAGCAGGTCTACTACATCCGCAAGTCGTCCGACACGCTCACCTCGTTGGTCAACGATCTGCTGGACCTGGCGAAGATTGAGGCCGGCAAGGTGGACATTCACTCCACCCGCTGGGAGGTTGCCGAGGTCCTGTCAACGCTGCGCGGCGTCTTCCGTCCCCTGGTCAGCTCAGATGCCGTCGCCCTCGTCATCGAGCCGCCTGCCGGCATCCCCGCGATGCACACCGATGAGGGGAAGGTCGCGCAGATCCTCCGGAACTTCATCTCCAACGCGCTGAAGTTCACCCCACAGGGGGAAGTGCGCGTCGCGGCGAGCACACTAGCGGACGGCACCGTCTGCTTCTCGGTGCAGGACACGGGGATCGGCATCGCTCCCGCGGATCAGGAGCGCATCTTCGAGGAGTTCTCGCAGGTCGACGGTCCGATCCAGAAGCACGTCAAGGGCACGGGCCTGGGGCTACCCCTGTCCCGCAAACTCGCAGAACTGCTGGGAGGCACCGTCTCGGTAACAAGCACGCCGGGTGTCGGCTCAACCTTTGCCCTAGTGATCCCGGCCGTGCACCCAAGCGCAGCAGACACTACTGAGGGCTCACCACAGCCGCCTGCGAAGACGTACGGCATGGATGATCGCCCGTCAACTCCCCAGACCATCCTGATCATCGATGACGATGAAGTCTCACGCTACCTCCTCAAGGGGATTCTCGCGGAGACGCAGTGCATCCTGATCGAGGCAGACAACGGGAGAGATGGGCTGCGGCTCGCGCGGGAAACGGTCCCGGACGCCATCTTTCTTGACTTGGTGATGCCGGAGATGACCGGCTTCGAGGTCCTGGAAGCCCTGCGCAGCGACTACGTCACCGAGGACATTCCGGTGGTGATTTCGTCCTCATCAATCCTGAGTGATGAGGAGCGAGAGAGATTGAACAGGCACGCGACGGCGATCCTCACCAAAGACACCCGTCGCAGTGACGAATCGACCGCCCTGGTCCTTGATGCCCTTGTGAAGTGCGGCTTGAAGGCCCGAGCGCGTACCACGGCACCCCTATAGGGCACACTTGCCGTAGCGTGCCCTATAGGGGTACCGTCCGCTGCCGCCCTCCGCCAAGCCGACGCCGCTCCGTTGCCGACACCGCCTCCGCCAAGCCGACGCCACCTCCGTTGCCGACGGGCCGGAACGGCGTCCGGCCCTACCCAGCCGCGTGCACCACGGCACTACTGTAGGGCAAGCTCGCCGCAGCGTGCCGCCGCACCCGCCACGCGATGCCGTCCCCGCAAAGCCGACGCCACCTCCGTTGCCGACGGACCGGAACGGCGTCCAGTCCCTACCCAACCGCTCGAACCCACCACCTAGTGGTCGGTCAAGTTAGGTTTGTGTTTTCCGGCATGGCCTCGGTTCGGGAGTACTTTCGCCCTCCAGGGCTTTGGAGATTCCCGCAATGGACACCAGGGGCTCGCGCCGCCTGGCTACATGCTTTCGCCCTTCCAGGGCTGTGGGTGGCCAGTCAAGGCCGATGAACCCGCGAGACATCAGTCTTGCCCGCACTCCCACGAAACATTGCTAACTTGACCAAGCACTAGTTTGGGCTGCTACACCCGCCAGCATCCGCACCGATCATCCGCAGCGACTGATACACTTCAGGAAGCTGCCCTGATTCGAAGCTTTGCCACCTCGCCCCACGCCCTTCTCCTCCACCTGACGCAATCACATGAGTGACGATCTGGCCATCTACCACGCGACCGTTCTCTCCAACGCCGAGATCGCACCTGAGCATCGGGTCATGCGGATGAGCGCTCCAGAGATCGCGGCGCGGGCATTGCCCGGTCAGTTCGTCATGGTGCGCGCGCTGGGAACGGCGGACCCGCTCCTTCCCCGCGCCTATAGCGTCTACGCCGCCGACCCCACCGCCGGTTGGATCGAGGTGCTCTATCGGGTCGTCGGAAACGGCACCCGCCGCCTAGAGCTGTACGAAGCCAGCCAAAAGGTGCATGTCTGGGGGCCTCTCGGCAACGCGTTCCAGGCACCGCAGGGGCGAGCCATCCTGGTTGGCGGAGGGGTCGGCATTCCGCCGCTCTCCTTCTGGGCACAGCATCTTGCGGGCAGCGATGCGGAGGTGGTGACGCTGATCGGCGCAGCTACGGAGCGGTTCCTGGTGGGGTTGGACCGCTTTCGTGAGAGCGGCAGCAGGCTGGAAACCGCCACCGACGATGGCAGCGCGGGCCACAAGGGTTACGTGACCGACCTCCTGGACAGATGGCTGGACGCCGGTCCCGCCACGGTGTACGCCTGCGGCCCAATGCCAATGCTCCGCTCCGTAGCCCGGATTGTGGAGGCGCGCGGGGTCCCGGCAGAGCTGGCGCTCGAAGCCCCGATGGCGTGCGGGGTCGGCGCCTGTCTGGGCTGCACGGTCCCCCGGCGTGAGGGCGGCTACGCCAGGGTCTGCACGGACGGGCCGGTCTTCGCCGCAACCGCCATCGCCTGGTGAGTCACTGACGCCGGCGAGCTCACAGTCGCGCTTCTGGAGGCCAGACCTTGATTATCCGCAGCGTGGAAGCGATCCCTTGCCGCGTTCCTTTCCGACAGGCGTTCGTCATTGGGCGGGGTGCCGTGGGAGCGGCGGCGGGTTCCGAAGGCCGGCACGTCTTCGTCCGGATCGAGACGGAGAGCGGCCACGTGGGCTGGGGTGAGGCCCGAGCGCTGCCCTCCTGGAGCTACGAGACCTTCGAGTCGATCACCTTTGCGGTGCGCAACTACCTTGGTCCGCTGCTCCTGGGCCGCTCACCATTCGAGCTGAATGCGATTCACCGGGCGATGTATGACACGCTGACGCCCGCCGTCAGCAACGGACAGCCGTTCGCCAAGGCCGCGATCGACGTGGCGCTCCACGACCTCCAGGGCCAGATCACGGGTCAGCCGATCCATGCCCTTCTCGGAGGTAAGGTCCGGTCGCTCGTGCCGCTGACCTACGCCCTCTCCATCGCGTCCGCCGAAGAGATGGCGGCCCAGGCGAGCGGCTATGAGGAGTGCGGCTGCTTCAAGATCAAGGTTGCCGGCGACCCAGAGCTGGACGCCGCGCGGGTCCGGGCGATCTCGGAAGCGCGGCCGGACGCCACGCTCTGGCTCGATGCGAACCAGGCTTACTCGCCCGCCCGTCTGGTGCCGTTCCTGGACGCCATCCGCAGCCTGCCGCGCATCTTCTGCCTGGAGCAGCCCGTGCGCAGCATCGACTGGCTGGGCCTCCGTTCCGCCCGGGAGCGCTCCCACCTCCCCATCGCCATCGACGAAGGGTGCTTCAGCAGCTTTGACGTAGCGCGGGTGGCGGAGCTTCGAGCGGCGGAGCTTCTGGTGCTGAAGGTCTGCAAGAGCGGCGGCCTCCGCGAGTGCGCCCGCAGCGCCGCCGTCGCCGACGCGCACGGCATCGGCTTGCTGGGGAGCGGCCTCACCGAAAGCGGCATCGGCTTCACGGCCAGCATCCACTTCTTCGCGGCGACCGACACGCTTCTCCCCCCGGAGTTGAACGGCGTCCAGTTCCTTGAGTCGATGTGGGTCGAGGGTCTCGAGATCGACGGGGCAACGGTCACCGTCCCGGACGGACCCGGACTGGGGATCCGCGTGGACGAAGCCGCCATCCGCCGCCACGCGATCAAGTTGTAGGCTGGGCGCAAAGACGGGAAGTCGTTCGCCCCCTTAGCCATAGCCAGCAGCCTCAGCGCTGCGTTCGATTATGGTAGCCGGCGTGTGGCCCAACCGCACCCACGCCCGCAATCCGCCCTCAAGCGACCGGTCGAGTTGGATGTGCGTTCACGGTGTGGCATCGCGGGTTCCGGTAGCAGATGGGTTGCGAGCGGTCATGCCCGGCATCGGCTGAACCCGACGCCTACTCAATAAGAACCCCGCTCTGCGGGCCGAAGGCAGGTCGGCTAACCCGTGGCCGAGGCTGCGCATCCTGCCGGAGCCGCACTGACCGTGGCACGCTCACTGGCACGCTGTTGAGGCACGCTTCCTCACAGTCTCGATTCCGACTCGGCGCGGGCCGTCGTCAGTTCACCGCTCCGGGCAGATTGAACTCCCAGAGCGATGAACCTCTCATACGGCAATCCTCACACGCCGAGCAGCCGCTTCGCTTCGTCGTAGCCGGGTGCGGGGCGGCCGAACTCGCTGGCCGTCACGCGGGCCAGGGCGACCACCTGCCGCCATCGGTAGGCGGGACGGGTGGAGGCGTACTCCTCGCTGACCGTGCGGTAGTACTTCTCGGCGTGGAGGTTGCCGTCCTCACTGATGGCATACCGGAGGAGCAGGTCGAACATCGGGCGCGGGGGGAGGCCCAGCAGGCCGTAGCGATGCGCCACCGCAGTGGCACGGCCCTGGAGATTTCCACGGATCGCTTCCTCTGCCTCGGCCAGCAGCGCCTTCGGATCGGTGGCGGTGACGCGGGCCAAGTGGTAGGTGGAGGGCAGCGGCTCCAGCGTGGCAAGGTCGACGCCCATGATTGTCCGATCGCGAGCCACCTGGTACGCGCCCATGATCAGGCAGGCGAAGGTGTTCCGGGCGTTCGCCACGCGGGCCATGTTGCGCCAGGCATTGGCGGTGTCGCACGCGTGGACGCCGACCGAATCCCCGTGAACACTCCCTGCCGGCTTGCCCACGTCTTCGTGTTGGGGGCGCCGGCCCGGGTCTCGCAGCACCAACTGGTTGGCGGCCAGGGAGAGCGCCTCGCCCACCACGTCCGGCGCGAAACCCTCTCCCAGAGCTTCCGCAACGGCTGCGGCGGAGTCGGCCGGGGTCGACTTGAAGATCGTCTCACTCAGACGCAGCACCCAGGCATCATCGCCGGCCCGCGCTCCGGCAGCTCGGTCCATCAGGCGATGCTGCTCCATGACGCGGGAGAGGACCACTTCCGGCTCCTTCCACTCGGGCCGGCGGATTGGCTCGGCCTTGAGGCAGAATCGCACCGACTGTCGCAGCATCGTGTGCGCGTGCTCCGTCCCAACGATGTCCAGCAGATCCCATGCGCGGTATGGCAGCACCACGCGGTGGACGTCGAGCTGGTCTCGCACCGCCGGCAGCAGTTCGTTGAAGGCATCGCGCGGTGAGTTGCGCGCGGAGCGGGCGAAGATCGCTTCGGCGGCGGCGGTGTCGCGGCGGCGGATCGCCTCCCGGAGCGCGAACTCATCGGTCGCCGCGCCAACCGTTGAGTTCGGGGCGACAGGTCGAAGCACTTCGTTCTTGCGGCCGCCCAACGCCTGAATGCGTGAGGAGTTCCGGTAGAGCACCTTGAGCAGCGGCAGCGCCTGCCGATCCGTCGGCAGCTCCTTGGCCATGTGGTAGGCGGGGGCCAGCGCCATCATCGTGTGGAAGCCGATGTAGTCCTCTCCGCCGAAGGTTCGGGCGTTGGCAAGTGCCGCCGCTGCCGTCAACTGCTTGAGCGAGGTGCCGCTCTTCAGCCTCTGCACCAGCGCGGGCAGCAGTCGCTCGGCGGGGGTCTCCTGCATCAGGCAGACCAGCGGCTCCAGCGCCCCGAAGCCCAGCGTCTCCGGTGCTGCTGCGGCGGCGGGCGACAGGCCAAGGGCGGCGGGCGCGACGGAACCGGCCGTCGCCACCAGCATCCCCTTGCCCACTTCCGAGAGGAACGTACGGCGACTGAACTCTGGCTGATCAAACCGTGGCATGACGCTCTCCCTTGGGCGACTGACAGCGACCCGCGCGAGATGTCCGCTCTCGCATCTCACTTGCGTGGAGACAACCACGAGTAGTCATTGTTTCAACAATCCTTCGCCTCGAATGACGTTGGTGGAGAGCCTCTAACACCCGGCTGAATCTATCGGTGAAGCTGATGGCTGATATCGGAACACACACGTTGTTCGCACTCTCGGCGCTGGATAGAGTACCGAGTGTATGGTAACTGATCAGTAAGGCCGCACCACTCGGGCCAAGCTCGCCGAACCAGTCACCTGCTCATCCCCCGCCCCCGTGCATGAAGCCACCGCCGACGGTGCCTCCAGTTTCCCGCGTGCAGCCTTGCTACGCGACGCCGAAGGAACGAATCCCAATGAGTGAACCGAACAACGAAGCTCAACTCGAGGTTGGTCAAGGCATTGTCGCCCGGACGGCCGAGCAGGAGTGCCTGGTGAGCCTTAGCCGGCGCTCACTGCTGCGGGGGCTGGGCGCGACGCTGGGCACGGGTGCCGCCATGGCCGCAGGGATTCCGCAAAGCGCGATGGCGGACAACGCTGCTTTAGAGGTCACCGCTGAGGCGCCCAAGTGCCCCTTCAGCGGTGGCGGTGGCGTGTTCCCCGCGCATCGCGGGACCCGGAACACCGACTGGTGGCCCAATCAGTTGCGGCTGAACGTGCTGCGTCAGCACTCCTCGCTCTCCAACCCCATGGATGCCGAGTTCGAGTACGCGAAGGCGTTCAAGTCGCTCGACCTTAAGGCGGTCAAGAAGGACCTGTTCGAGCTGATGACCCGGTCGCAGGGCTGGTGGCCAGCGGATTTCGGCACCTATGGGCCGTTCTTCATCCGCATGGCGTGGCACAGCGCGGGCACCTACCGGATCTCCGACGGTCGCGGCGGGGCCGGGATGGGGGCGCAGCGCTTCGAGCCGCTCAATAGCTGGCCGGACAACGCGAACCTGGACAAGGCGCGCCTGCTGCTCTGGCCGATCAAGCAAAAGTACGGGGCCAAGATCTCCTGGGCGGACCTGATGATCCTGGCCGGCAACTGCGCCCTCGAGTCTGCTGGCCTCAAGACCTTCGGCTTCGCGGGTGGTCGCGCCGATGTCTGGGAAGCGCCGGAGGAGATCTACTGGGGGTCCGAGACGGAGTGGCTGGCCGACAAGCGCTACAGCGGCGACCGCGAACTCGCCAATCCGCTGGCCGCCGTCCAGATGGGCCTCATCTACGTCAACCCGGAAGGTCCTAACGGCAAGCCGGACCCGCTGGCGGCGGCGCGGGACATTCGCGAGACCTTCGCCCGAATGGCGATGAACGACGAGGAGACGGTCGCCCTGATCGCGGGCGGGCACACGCTGGGCAAAGCGCACGGCGCGGCCGACCCGAGCAAGCATGTCGGCAAGGAGCCGACGGGGGCGGACCTCGAAGAGCTGGGAATGGGCTGGAAGAATTCCTACGGCAAGGGTCACGGCGCCGACACCATCACCAGTGGGCTGGAAGGTGCCTGGACCGCGACGCCCTCGAAGTGGAGCAACAACTACTTCGAGAACCTGTTCGGCTTCGAGTGGGAGTTGACCAAGAGTCCGGCGGGGGCGCAGCAGTGGAAGCCGAAGGGGAACGCAGGCGCGGGATTGGTGCCGGATGCCCACGTCCCCTCCAAGAGCCATGCGCCGATGATGTTCACCACCGACCTCGCGCTGCGGGTCGACCCGGCCTATGAGAAGATCTCCCGGCGCTTCCTCAACGACCCGAGGGCGTTCAACGAGGCTTTCGCCCGCGCCTGGTTCAAGCTGACGCACCGGGACATGGGTCCCCGCGCCCGCTACCTGGGTCCCGAAGTGCCGAAGGAAGAGCTGATCTGGCAGGACCCGACTCCGGAGGTCAAGCACAAGCTGATCGACAAGCGGGACATCGCCTCGCTGAAGGGGAAGATCCTGGGGTCCGGCCTCACCGTGTCCCAACTCGTCTCTACCGCCTGGGCCTCGACGGCCACCTTCCGCGGCTCCGACAAGCGCGGTGGCGCGAATGGCGCCCGCATCCGCCTAGCACCGCAAAGGAACTGGGAAGTCAACCAGCCGGAGCAGCTTGCGAAGGTGCTCTCCACGCTGGAAGGGATTCAGCAGTCGTTCAACCGGTCGCAGTCCGGCAAGGCGGTCTCCCTGGCTGACCTGATCGTCCTGGGTGGTTGCGCTGCGGTCGAAAAGGCGGCGAAGGCTGCCGGGCATGACGTCGACGTTCCGTTCACCCCGGGGCGAGCGGATGCCACGCAGGAGCAGACAGACGTCGCCTCCTTCGCGGTGCTGGAGCCGGGGGCGGATGGCTTCCGCAACTACGCCAAGAGCGAGTACGCCGCCGTGGCCGAACACCTGCTGGTCGACCGGGCGCAACTCCTGACGCTGACCGCGCCGGAGATGACCGTGCTGGTCGGCGGCCTGCGCGTGCTGAAGGCCGGCAAAACCGAGCATGGTGCCCTCACCAAGCGACCCGAGGCGCTGACCAACGACTTCTTCGTCAATCTGCTCGACCTGGGCACGGCTTGGAAGGGCGTCGGCGGCTCCAAGGAGGTCTTCGAAGGGCGGGACCGGACGACCGGACAGGTGAAGTGGACGGCCACCCGCACGGACCTGGTCTTCGGCTCCAACGCCGAGCTGCGTGCCATCGCCGAGGTGTATGGCGTCCAGGGGTCGCGGGAGAAGTTCGTCAAGGACTTCGTGGCCGCGTGGACCAAGGTGATGAACCTGGACCGCTTCGACCTGGTCTGATCTCAAAATGGTCCAGAGTGGCACAGTGCGGGGTAGGGTGCGAGTTGACTCGCCCTACCCCGTCTTCAGGCAACGCCATCTCCTGCGGCGAACCGCTTCAAACCGGCAGACCCTGGTGTCAGCCGGTAAAGTGAGTCGGAAGTGAAGCCGATTGGATGCATCCCATGCCTGCCGTTGAACCATGCCTTAGTCCAGAGGAAGTCGCTCATCTCGGAGCGGCGGCCTTCGACCAACACGTGCGGCCCGTGCTTCAGTCGGAGGATGACGGAAAGTTCGTCGCCATTGATCTCCATTCTGGCGATTACGAACTGGACGTGGACGATTACGCTGCCGTGACGAGACTGAGGACCCGCCGGTCGGCAGCCGAGGTGTGGCTTGGCCGGGTGGGGCAGCCTGCGGCGTACCGGATGCGGTTCCGTCAAACACATCGACCCGAGTGGTCCTATGCGGGACTGGGACCCTTCACGTTCGACCGGTCGCAGTACCAGGCTGCGCTAGGCGCTGTGGTGCCGTCATGAAGACCGGGCAAGAGGTGGTAGATGCGTTCCACCGGCACAGCCTTCACGACGACACGGTGCACGCCATCCGGATCATTCCTGCGACCTCTCCACGGCAGGAGAGCCGCATCGAGATCGACCTGACGGACTACGCGTCGGGCAAGCCGAGGCAACTCGCTCTGACCGGCTGTGTGGTGATGGCCTTAACTGCCGACTTCGTCGAACTGGCGGACAACGCTTTTGCCAACGTGAACAGTGTCCAGGCGGAAGGCGACGAGGAGAGAACTCGTGCTTTCATCGAGAGTCAGAAGTCTTGCCGATATCTGGTTTACGTGACGCCGAGCAGGGACCCGGCGTTGCAGCGGATGAAGGATGTCCCGTCCCTCGTCCTTTTCCGCGTGAATCTCTTCGGCGGCACTTTGGAGGTTGCGGCCCGGGGCTTTAAGCTGTCACGGCCCCGCGTCTCAGCGCGGGTTGGCAGCAAGCATGCAGAGCCCGTGGATACGGTGGAAGGCTGATTCCTGGACGCCGTGCAAGGGGCCGGGCAGTGAAGCCAGCCACACGAACCCAGTCCTCGCCTCCAGATGCGAATTGCGGGCCATCGCAGCGGTGTATGGCGTCCAAGGACCTAGTCAGCAATAATTAGGCTATGGCACAAGCAGTTCTCGAGCGAGTCCTTCAAGACCTGGAGTCACTGGAACCCAAGGAGTTGGAGCAGCTGGGTCAGGTAATTCGGACCAGACTCAATCCCGATGAGGCGGCACAACGACAAATGGCCTTCCACGAGGCCCTGTTAGCCGCGGGCTTGGTCCGGCAAATCCGATCGCCCCGTCCGGGTCCGCACGCCTCTCGGTGCCTGGCGGAGGTTCAGGGGAGTCCGGTCTCCGAGACGGTGATCGAGGACAGGCGCTGATTGGCGACGTACTACCTCGATAGCAGCGCCCTCGTAAAGCGTTACGTGCAGGAGATCGGGTCATCCTGGCTGACCGGCCTGTTCGATGCCGCTCTGGGCAATGAAGTGTTCATCGCCGCAGTCACCCCGGTGGAGATACTCGCCGCGATTTCCCGGAGAGCGCGGGGTAGCACGATGATTCCGGCCGACGCCACCGCAGCACGCAGCCTCTTTCGCGCGGAACTATTGACGGACTACCAGGTCGTGGAACTCACGAAAGGAGTTCTGAACCGTGCCATGGACTTGGCGGAGACCCACGGCCTTCGAGGGTATGACGCAGTGCAGTTGGCGGCCGCACTGGAAACCAACGCTCTCGCCGCAGCCAGTGGGCTACCGCCGTTGATGTTCATCTGCGCTGATGGTGAGTTGAATACTGTGGCGCAGATCGAAGGCCTGCGCGTCGACAATCCCAACCATCATCCCTGAGAATACCTTCCGACCCCTAGTATCCCCGCGCATCCGGCTCCCAGCGGAAGGGGAAGCGGGCTTCGGCGAGGGGGAGGCCGCGGATGTCAATCTGCCTCGGGTCCGCCGTGCCGAGGCCCAGCTCCATCGCCATGGTGAGGTGGTTGTCGCCTGGGAAGCACTCCGTCTTCGCGGGTGCGAGCGGATTGTAGCCCATTACTGCGGTGGCCACGGCATCCGTGCAGACGGCGTTCTTCCCAGCCACGAGGACATCCGGCTTGAGGTACTTGAGCGTCTTGATCCAGGGACCCTCGCCGCCGGAGGTCGTCTCGATGCCGTCGATGATCGCGAGGTCGATGGGGCGGATGCCGAGGGAGTCGACCGTATGCCGTGGGACTCGGTAGGTCGTGGCCCGGGACGACCGCGGGTCCAGCTCCTTCGGAACCCCGGCGCTGGGTGCAATCTTTCCCTCGTGGAACATCGCCACACGGGCGTTGGTGCTCTTCTCGTCGTGCTCCGCCTGGCCGTAAAGCGCGTTGGGGGTCACCCCGAAGTTGTTCTTGATGGAAAGGGTGACGCCGGCGCAGAAGTGGTTCTTCATCTTCGCCAGCGAGATGTAGTAGTCGCACTCCACGTAGGAGTGGTTGACCAGGTAGGCGGGAAAGAGGCTGCCGCCCCACGGCACTTTGACGGTGGCGTACTGCTTGCCCTTGCCCAGGTTGCGGGTGTTCTCCCACTCCACGGACGCTTTCAGCGCGCGGAAGCGGTCCATCTCCCAGCCGCCCTTCGCCAGCAGTTCCTCGATCTCACCCAGGCGATAGGTGCAATCGACGAACCGGATCCGCTTCGCGCCAGCGCGGTCGAGGAGCGTGGCGAGCGCCAGCGCAGTGGCCGGATGCGTCTGGTAGGTCTGGCCCGCCGACTTCCCGTCGAACTTCGCGCCGATGTCCCCCGTGAGGTTGACCTTCACCGCCACGGTCTTGCCGGACACCTGCTTGCGGATGCCGCCCAACTGGTCGAACATCCGCTCCATGCGGGCGGTCAGGGTGGCGAGGTCGTAGTCCGTGGAGCGGGCAAGGCTCACCGGCGAGGTGGGCGGCTTCTTCGCGGCACGGGCGGGTAGGTTGGCTCCCTCGCCCAACGCGAGCGCGCCGGAAAGTGCTCCGGCTCCGATGAGGAACTGCCTGCGGCTCGAGTGCTCCATCTCGCTCTCCTGACGCCCATGTTCGAGGGTGATCGACGCTGCTCTTCGAGGCGCGGCAACCGCCGAGCCACGTGTCTCTTCTGGTATACCGAATTCATGACACTTCGCCCGCACTGGCGTTTCCGCCACCTACCTCACGCACCAGATGATCACCAACGCTGAGCGGCTACGGCGCATTCACAGCGTCGGAGGTGAACCGATGAGCCAGACGCGTGATGGGAAGCGAGTTGGATGGGTTGCGGTCCTGCCCCTTGTCGTGCTCCTCGCCGGCGCTTGTTGCCTGGTCCTTGCCTTTGGTCCGATCATCTATCTTCCGGGCTGGATCGTGGTGCCGGCCCGAGCGACAGCGCCCGTCATATTCGAAAACGCGCCCGTCACGACACCTTCAGGGGCGAGGTGGAAGGCGAAGCGAACAAACGTGCAGGCATCCGGTATCCGAGACGGCAGTTCGAACGTCGCGCTCGGCAGGCGTGCCCTGCGCTTTGCAGGTGTCACGGTGATTGAACGCTGACGGAGATCGTCCGCGCTAAACGGAGTGACAGTCGATCTGATGGACCTTCAACAGCAACCGAAAGATCGTGATGGGCTGCTACGCAACACACCTGGATTGACCTACCACTACGCCCATGAGGGCCGCTGGTCGCAGCCTCCCGCCCCAGACTGACCTGAACCCACGACATTGCCCAGATCGTACATCGCACCCCGATTTCGTCGGTCCGTTGTTAACCACCCCGAAGGCGTGCTAGAATGTGACGCTGGTCAGGTTGACCAGGTCCACTGTCCACCCTCGCTGGACCCCTTTGCGCCTCGCCCGGATGGGAATGAGGCGTGCCTTGAGACCAAGTGAGAGGTTTGCGCCCCGCCCGGAGGGTTATCGCGCCGATGATGGCGCGTCAGGGCGGTTCACTACGGCGCACCTCCTTCCGTCTCTCCCGTACTACGGCGTCAACACGGCGCCAGCGACGCCCCACGCCTGCGAATCCGCGCCGAGTTCCTGGGACTCGGCTGCTTCCACGGGCGACGGGTGCCGCGAGAGCGAACCATCCAATGAGTAAGTTTTCCGACCTGGGCCTCAACGAGGACCTCATGCGCGGCATTGTGGAACTCGGCTTTGACGAGCCGACCCCCATTCAGTCCGACGCCATCCCTCCCGCGATGGAGGGCCGAGACGTGCTGGCCTGCGCGCAGACCGGCAGCGGGAAGTCCGCCGCGTTCCTGCTTCCAGTGCTTCATCGCCTGGAGAAGCCGAAGCGCGGCGTGATCCGCGCGCTGATCCTCACCCCGACCCGCGAGCTGGCGGCGCAGATTGATGAGCACCGGGCGGCGCTTGGGCGTCATTCCAGCCTGACCGGCGCGGCCATCTTTGGCGGCGTGGGAATGGGACCCCAGGAGCGCGCCTTCCGCAACGGCGTGGACGTCCTGGTGGCCACACCCGGCCGCCTCCTCGATCACCTCTCCCGGCCCTACGCGCGGCTGGACGGAGTGGAAATTCTGATCCTTGACGAAGCCGACCGCATGCTCGACATGGGCTTCCTTCCGGCGATCAAGCGGGTGCTTTCCTACGTCCCGACCCGCCGGCAGACACTCTTCTTCTCCGCCACGCTGCCGCAGCCGATTGTCGCCCTCTCCCGGGAGATGCTTCACCAGCCGGCCACGCTCAACATCGAGCGGCAGTCCGCGCCGGCCGTCGGCATCACGCACGCGGCCTACACCGTGCCGCAGACGCACAAGTCACCGCTGCTCCTCCACCTGCTCCGCACGGGCGAGATGCAGAGCGTGGTCGCCTTCACGCGGACCAAGCACCGCGCCAACCGGCTGGCGGAGTACCTGGAGAAGCACGGCGTCTCCACCGCACGCATCCACGGAAACCGGAGCCAGGCGCAGCGCACGCAGGCCCTGGCCGGGTTCAAGGCCGGTGAGTTCCGGGTCCTGGTGGCCACGGACATCGCGGCGCGCGGCATCGACGTGGAGGCGCTGAGCCATGTGGTCAACTTCGACGTGCCGCACCTGCCGGAGGATTACATCCACCGCGTAGGACGAACCGCGCGCGCCGAAGCAACCGGCGATGCGTTCACGTTCATCTCTGGGGAAGAGGAGAATGACGTGCGCGCCATCGAACGAGCGATCGGGAACCGCATTCCTCGGGTGACGCCGGTCGGGTTCGATCCCACCGCAGTGGCTGCCGAACAGCCGGAAACTCCGATTGCGGAGCGCATCGCGGCCATCCGGCAGCGCAAGTCCGAGGACCGCGCCCGCGCCGCCGCCAAGGCGAACCGACCCGCCGACCCTCGCTCGGGGCGACCGGCTGGACCCTCCCAAGGTCCGGGCCGTAGCAACCCGCGTGCGGGCGGCTTTTCCGGAGGTCGGTCCAATGATGGCCGCTCGAACGACGGGCGCTCTGCCGAGGGTCGTTCGGGCGACGGTCGATCCTTCGACGGCCGATCACGTGATGGCCGGTCCGACACCAGGAGCACCCGCTCCGGTGACGGTCGCTACAACGACAACGCCAGCCCGGCGCATGCCAGCGATAACCGCGGGCGCTCCGCAGTGAGCGAGCGGGAAACGTCGGCACCGCCGTCCTTCCGGCCGGTGCGCAGCCGCTAATCCATTACCCTGCTCCGGCTGGCGGCAGTCGCTGGCCGGAGTAGAAGGGTCTTGGGGTTTCGCGAACCGCCGAGGCGGGAGAATCCGTATCGAGACTGAATCTCTCACGGACCCCTACCATGCACTCTCGCCTCACCCTGCTCTTCCTTGCCGGTTCGCTGGCCGCGCCCTGCTCCAGCGCCGTGAGCGCCGCCCCGCCCGCGACCACCTCGCTGCGTACGGTGGCCCGTGGCACCCAGAGTCCCGCCGCCGCTTCCAGCCGCCAGGTGATCCGGGACAAGGCAGCCTGGTCGCGGCTCTGGACGACGCAACTACGTCCCGAAGGCAGTGAAGCGGAAACGCCGCCGGCGGTCGACTTCAGCCGCGAAATGGTGCTGGCGGTCTTCCAGGGGCAGAAGAGCTCCGGTGGCTACGCGGTCACCATTCTCTCCGCCAAGGAAGAGAAGGGCGCGCTCCTGGTCACGGTGCGCGAGCAGTCCCCACCGCCCGATGCGATGTCGATCCAGGTGCTCACCTCGCCGTACCACGTGGTCGCCGTGAAGCGAAGCAAGCTGCCGGTGAAGTGGAAAGTCGTCCGCAAGCCGTGAGCCCTGCGGCAACGCGAGCTGGGGAATGGGGCAACCGCCGCGCCGTCTCCCATTCCCCCACTCCCCCTCTCTCCCATTCGTCACCGCTAGAAGGTAGACGGTCGGGCCGTTAAAGCGCGGTTCGCTTCTGCGCGAAGAGCCACTCTGCAAGGCCCTTCTCCGCATAGGCGTTGTCCCAGCTGTTGTGTCCCACGCCTGGGTACTCGGTGTACTTTACCTTGTCGCTGCCGGCGGCCTTGAGCGCTTCGACCATTTCGCGGCTGCGCTGCACCGGGACTGCCTGATCCTGGTCACCGTGGAAGACCCAGATCGGGACATTCTTCAGCTTCGGTGCCATCGCAGCCGGCTCGCCGCCTCCGCAGACGGGTGCCAGGGCTGCGAAGCGCTCGGGGAACTGGCTGGCAATCGCCCAGGTGCCGTAACCGCCCATGGAGAGCCCCGTGAGGTACTGGCGGTCCGCGTCGATGCTGTATTCCTGCATCGTGCGGTCAAGCTGGGCGATGACGGCATTGGCCACGGCCCCGGCGAAGCGCTGGCCGCTGGGACACTGCGGCATCACGATCACGGCGGGATAGCGCTCTGGAAAGAGACGCACCGCTCCGCCAAGGCCGACCTGGCTCTGCTTCAGGCCATCCTCGCCGCGCTCACCAGAGCCGTGGAGAAAGACAACAACCGGCCACTTGCGGGCCGCAGTATAGCTACGCGGGACGTAGACCACATAGGGATACGACTTGCCCTCAATGGTGAGGGTCTTGTCGATGAAACCGGTCGGAACGGCGGGGGCTTCCTGGGCGGCGGCCGGGAGTCCGCACGCGAGCAATAGGGCAGCGCCGGTCAACAGCATGCGTCGATGCATCATCAGGGTCCTCGGCAGTGCCCGCGCTCAGAGGATGCGCCTCCGCAGTAGGCCTGCCCAAACATGAAGGGAAGTATTACGGGAAAGCGGTACGGTGAAACGCCACGTGCTCCAGGGACGGCCCCGGAGCACGTGCTTTCTATGGTTTCCAGGCGTATCCTGGATGTTAGACGGCGCTAACGGGACGCGGTCACCACCGGGGTGCGCAAGACCACGGCCCCGCTCTCCGCGGAGGGCAGGGAGCGCAGTACTTCCCAGTCTGCGTCTTCCACCGTCTTGCCGCTACGGTTCTTGCGGACCAGCTTCACGGTCACCTCGGTGGCGGTGCGGTCCATCACCAAGGCCCGGTAGACATCGGTGCCGCGGGGCGCGAGCGGGCGTCCAGCAACGGCGACCTCCAACTCCATCCCTGGCTGCGGCTGGAACCCGGGCCGCAGTGGGATGCGAAGGCGGTTGCTATCGTAGTCGATCTGCGCGACCGTACCAGGCGTCTCGGCGAAGGTCTGGCGGTCGAGAAACTCCGTGAGATTCCGGCGCATGTCGATCCGCTGGACGCGGCCGTTGCTGAGCGCAATCTCGACCGCGCCGCCGATCAACTGCACCACGCCGGTGGCCGGCACCCGTCCACCCAGCGTCTCCTCGACCTGTCGGTCCGTAGAGCCGACCCGGACGCCACCCACCTGTCCGGCCACATCGCTCTCCAATCGAACCGTGTCCACGATCACCCGTCCCGCCAGCGAACGCGTCTTCTCAGAGCGGCCGGTGATCTTCTTGAAAGCGTTGGTGACAAAGTTCTTGCCGTCCCGTCGCCCCTCGGCACCTTCCGGGTACGGGGAAGGTCGGAGCAGCACCAGCACGCCGGACTCATCCGTGCTGATCCACCACGCGCCATCGGCAGTCGGGCGGGCGTCCCGTGCGAGGCGCTTGCGGACTTCGCGTAGCTTGGCGGTCTCCCAATCGCAGGGATCAAGCTCTTCAAGTACGGCGACGTTCTGAAGCGGCGGTGCGATCACGCTGAAGGAGCGGAGGCTGAGCAGCCGCATCGGTCCGCGGGTGACCGGGTTGCCGTTCATGTTATAGGCATCCACCAGATCCACCAGCGCCTCGCCGTCCAACTCCGACTCCGGCGTGCGGCGGTAGACGCGGAGGCGGTCGCCCTTCTTGATCGCCGTCCGTGGCAGGCGGGCCAGCCACGCGCCACCCTCCTGGCGGAACGGGACCGGCGTTCCGGCACCGGTGAGGGTGACTGCGTCGCCGGTACGGAGATCGCCGCCCGCGATGCGGAGGTCGACCACGGTGCGGCGCACGTTCACGGTGCGGGCCAGCGTGTGGATCACCTTGAAGCGAGGGGTCGGCTTGGGATCGAACTCGCCCGCAGCCTTGCGCGTGGAGATCGATTCCTCGCGGGCGGCGAGCTCCAGGTAGCGGGTGAGCTGCGCGCTCATGGCCGGTGAGACCACCCTGGCGTTCTGCGCGTCAGTGAGGGCCCGGATGGCGGGCTGGCGGTCCGGCGTCCCGGGATTCTCCGCGAAGGCACGCCACCAGAGCGTTTCCGCGTAGTACTGCGCTCGCCGCACGGACGCGGTGCTCAGCGCGGGCTTGAGGGCCGCATGGTTGAGTTTATAATCCTTGCCGAGGAGTCCACGGGCTTCCGCAGTGTCGCCGGGGGTGACCATTGCCCGCTGCGCCTGGGTGAGGAGGCGGGCGGCATCCTCCAGGCGCGACGCGG
>JANPLG010000513.1:0-7735 GCA_031426395.1 Actinomycetes bacterium | reverse complement strand
CCTGGTGCCACCGCATCAAGGAAGGCGAGCGGATGGGGTCCGAGGTCGACCCACACCTCCGCCGCCCCGTGCGGACTCCGCGGCTTGCCCCTGGTCCGCATCTCAAAGTGGAGGTCATCAAAGCTTGGGGACCCGCCGCACGCCCGGCGGTGCAGTTCGACGAATCCGGTTAGCGCCGCCGGGTACTGTGCGTTCATCGCCGCAATCACGCCCGCTTCACGGTAGACGGCGACGATCTCCCGGCCACCGGCCAGCATTGAGGACGCAGACTGGGTCCAGTTCCACGTCAGCGGTTTCTCGCAGAGGATGTGCTTTCCGGCCCGCGCCAGGGCGACCACATTCTCCACATGCCGCTCCGCGGGTGAGCAGACGGTGCAGAGGTCGAAGTCGGCTTCAGCGATAAAGCGATCCCACTCGTGAAACACCTGCCCTTCAAACGGGATCAGGGAACGGACCGCCTCCCCGGCAGCTGCGGCGGACGCGGGGGTGGTCCCGTAGAGGGCGGTCACCGCGCAGCCCGCCTCGTGGAACCACCGGGCTTGATGTCGGCCGATCCCCCTCGCCCCGATGACGGCCACCTTCAACGACCGCGCGACGTCACTTGTGTGCGTCAAGAGGCGTCCCTCCTGCATTCTCCGGTGCCAGCACAAGGATCATCTTGATGTGAGGAATCCCAGCTTCAGGGAACTCATCGCCAACGGTGGTGAAGCCATGCCGTGCGTAGAATTGCCGCGCGGACGACTGCGCATGCAGTTCCAAATGCGTGAGACCCATCGCCCGCGCGTTCTCTACCACTGCCCTCAGCAGGAGTGTCCCCCAACCGCGCCCGCGATACTCTGCAAGTAAGGCGAAGCGCCCCGCCTTCCCGGTGCCGGGGACCGGCTGATAAAGGCGGGCCGTTCCCACCACCTTCCCTCGGTAGAGCACTACTAATTGAAGCGCGGACGCGTCCCACTCGTCCGGCTCTTCATCCGCAGGACCCTGCTGCTCCGTCACGAAGACGGCCCGCCGAATCTCCAGGGCCTGCTCCCATTCGTTCGCACATTGAATGAGGCGCGCTTCGATTTCAGGCACGGCGTGTTTCCGAGCATCTATCTTCGGGACTGCTTCGTTCCCGGGGGACCCGGGTGCAAGTTTTCTTGTAGGGGTTAACCAACGATTCAGCCTCAATGGACGTGCCATCCCCGCTCATCACAAGTGGAGCTAATGTCGTGATGGTTGCAAGGTTCTGGCACCGTGGTAGGATCATACCAAGAGCCTGCTAACATAGGCCAGCCCAAGCGCAGAGACGCGCGGTGCGAGCCGCGTGCATTCGGGCAGTCCGGGACTCCATTGGGGGTGGCCCAGAGCCGGTAGCGGTTGTCAGGTGGCCTGCTTGCAGGTACACGGTCAGCCGAAAAACTCATAACCGCCGGACGCGTTGCTGCGGAACAACCAAAGGGGTGGGTGCTAAAGCACTCACCCCTTTATTGCTTCCCAGCCTTGCTACCGCTCCCCTTTGGGTAAATCGCACGACCAGCTCGCCTGAACCTTCGCCACGTCTCCACTGAGATCGGATACGCGCTACAGACGCGAACTGCATCTCTGCCTTCCGTGGCGACATGAACACTGTAGAACTCGGCGTTGCGACCCGCTGCCGGATCCGCATCGACGATCAGGGTGTAGGTCTCCCTGCCTTCACCGAGAGACTTGGCCGAATCTCGTGCGGATGCTCGATCGTGTAGAAGAAACGTCCGATCCTGGCCGCCCGTTCATCGCGCCATCCATCACGTAACCCGCGACCGTACAGGTCTTCTTGGTCAGGACTCGCCTTGAAGCAAAGATGGTGGCAAAGCGACCGGTCCGCCAGAACCCGCCTGCCGAGGCAATCGACGAGAGATCCACCGGCCACGAGTGACTGGTAGGCCATTGCGTAGGCTTCAAAGGAAGCTTCTCCTCCGAGGTCCCACATCGGTGGGATAATGCAACTCTCAACGGCCATTCGTGTGGCATCCGCGATCTCACGACTACGCCGCCGAAGATCATCTGCGTGCTCTGAATTGGGACGCGAATCACTTCCGGGGTCCTTGGTAGCTGTCGAAGACTCGAACGGGCGCACTGTTTGATCCGGTTGTCGCTCAGCCACGGCTCCGCCTCGACTTGCGCTTGTCGTTGAGCAAGGCCGCTTCTTCCAGATGTTCCGCTCTGAGCTTCTCAAGCGCCGCGAATAGCCCATCCAAGTAGAAGAGGTTTGGCTTGGCTACCCGCACTTCGCGGTGAAGGTAGCCCTTCGACTCCAGCTTGCGAGCATGGTTTCGGACGGCGGTCGGAGTCATCCCCATCCGGGCACCCAGCGTCTTGAAGCGTGGGAATGGAGGCTGCTCGCTCCATTTGTGGCGAAGCAGGTGAATCACGAGCATCGCTTCCGGGGTGGTCAAGGGCGGTTTGAGCGAACTGTAGTTTTCCAGGAAGAAGTTTGACACTGCCGTCCATCCACCGGCAGTCAGGTCACGCGTCCAAACCTTCGCAACGTTTCGTTTGCTGCTTGGAGGCTCGGGTTCAAGTCGCTCAGTTGAATCATCCATTGTAGTTGGCTCCCTTGAGGCGTTTGGTGTGGAGCGATCCTAGAGCATCTGCTTCGCGCAGGCGCGTGCCTATCGCCATGGTTGGTTTTCCGTTACGCCCTGTGTCTGTACTCAACCTGTATCTGTTTGTTGTGGCTGGAGCGTTAGAGGCCCCCCTGCAGACCAACTAGTATACCCTCATGCATCAAATCTTATAGGGGGGCTATAAGCAGGCTTGCGCACCTCCCCCCATTCAGTTACCCGGGACGTTGATGATGGGTACACTGGAGGGAGTGTCGATAACAATTGCGGTTGGGCAAAGCGCCCGGCGTCAATCTGAAGGTGATGCGGGCGGTTGCTAGCGAAGATTGTCGCGCACAGGACCCAAGCAGACACGCGGTTGCGTTGGCAACGCCTCCCCGTCCCGCCGATAATCCCGATGATTGGCGTCGACGGCCACTCCGGCTCAATCGACTCCAACCGCCTCTCCCTTGCCCCCTTTCCAATTGATGGAGAACTGCTCATGACGGCGCGGAACACCGCCACTAACCATCGGGTCATCACGCGATGGAACGCGGGCGTTGCCCTCGCGCTGCTCACGTGCGCCGGGGCGCTCCTGGCCGGACTACCGGCCAGCGCGGAGCGCAGCGTCGAGACCGCCACCATCACCGATGAGCGGCTCTCCGCCGGAATCCCCCTCGGCGGGATCGGCACCGGTAAGGTGGAGCTACTTTCCGACGGTTCCTTCGCCAACCTGACGTTGAACGGGAACATGGAGCGACCCATCGCGGACGCACCCGGCAGCTTCTTCGCAGTGCGCGCGGGTTCAGGCACCCAGGCCGTCTCCCGCCTCCTCGCCTCGCGATCTACGTACGACGTTCCATTGATCGGCGGAGTGCGCTACCAGGGTGTGTTCCCGGATGCCGCGCTTCACTTCTCAGACGCCGACCTCCCCGTCGGCGTCTCGCTTCGGGCCTGGTCTCCGCTGGTAGCCGGCAACCTGAAGGACAGCAGCCTTCCTGCCGCCCACTTCACCGTCACCCTCTCCAACCCCAGCAGCAAACCGATCGAGAGCGCCGTCGCCTTCTCCTGGGAGAATCTCCTGGGGGTCGGCGGGACCGCACGGGAAGCGTTCAAGAACCGCACCGGCAACACGCAGGCCATCCAACTGGCCGATGGCAGGGTCGGGCTCCTCTTCAATGCCGGCCAATCCCCGCAGGGTCCTGCGGCCGATGCCTCCGGCCAGTACGCGCTCCTGGCGGAAGGCGAGGGAGTCAAGGTCCAGACGCTCTCCTCCTGGAACGCCGCCGGTGACGGGACTGATTTCTGGAACTCTTTCACCGGACCCACGCTCTTCGGTGAGAAGCCCCCGGCTCGGGCGGGCCAGGAAGGCACCGTGCATCCGGCCGGAGCCGTTGCCGCATCCGTCACTGTTCCCGCCGAAGGTGCCCGCGAGATCCACTTCGTCCTGGCGTGGTACACGCCGCAGCACACGGTCGGCGATAAGGACCTGGGCCGCTACTACGCAAACCATTTCAAGGATGCGTGGTCCGTCGCCACTTACGCTTCGGAATACAGGGAGACCCTGGCCTCCGGCACCGCCAGTTGGAAGGAGCTGCTGACAAAGAGCAGCCTGCCCTCCTGGCTGCGGCATCAACTCCTCAACGACCTCCATCCCCTGGTGAGCAACTCCGTGCTGACACGGGAGGGCCGCTTCTCGCTGGCCGAGACGGCCTCTGGAGGACTCGGGGGAGTCGACCAGTGGCTTTTCACCCGTCCTGCGCTCCAGGCGCTCTTCCCCGCGCTCGACCGGGATGAATTGAAGAGCCTCCGCGCAGTCCAGGGTGCCAACGGCAGCGCGCCTCGCCATTTCGGGAGCGCTTCTCAAGCCTTCACGGCTGCCGGTGAGGCAACGCCGGACGCCGCGGCCAACTACGTACTCTCGACCTATCGCGTCCATCGCACCACGGGTGATCCCGCTTTCCTCTCCGAAGCCTATCCGGGCGTGCAGCGTGCGCTCGCGTGGCTGAAGAACCAGGACCAGGATCAGGATGGGCTGCCGGAAGGCGCGACTGCATTCACCACCGGACCCAAGACCGGCACCTTCGGCTACACGGGCGGCCTCTACCTCACCGCGCTGCGTGCCGGCGAAGCGATGGCCCGCGCGAGCCAGGACCGCAAGAGTGAGGACGAGTACCGGGACGAGGCCCGCCGGGTCCGCGCCACCCTTGTGGCCCAGCTCTGGAATGGCCGCTATCTCAACCGCAGCCTCAACCCCACCAGCGGCGACCGCTCCAGCAACCTCTTCACTGGGATGCTGGCGGGCGAATGGGCTGCCACCTCCCTCGGGCTGGGCGATACCCTCGACCCAGAGATGACCGACTCCAGCATCCGCACCTTGCTGGAGCTTCAACCCTCCAGCGGATCTTTGCCGCCTTCTGAGGTCCGAGCGGATGGATCACCCCTGCCGGACAGCGATCTGACCCACGCGGCTGCTCTTCAGACATACGTCGCCGCTCTCGCCGTGGCCCGTGGACACGCGGATGCCGGCATCGCCCTGGCACGGCGCGTGGCTGCGGTGCGGTACGCCGCTGGCAATTCGCCCTGGTCCGCCGCTTCGGCATACGGAGCCTCGAACGGGCGGGAAGCCGAGGGACGGGGAAGCGCTACATCCCTCGCCACCTGGAACGTCTACCAGGCCCTCACCGGCTTCGTCCTGGATGAGCCAGGCGGTCGCCTCGTGGCCGCGCCAAGCGTCCCGGCTTCCTGGAACGGCCTGCACGCACCGCTCTATGGGCCGCGCTACTGGGCCTGGCTGGATTACAGCCGCAACCCGAACAACGCCGCGACGAACCTCCGGCTGAAGCTGGTCAAGAAGCTGGACGACCGGCCGGTGACCCTCACCTCACTCACCACCTCGGTGGCACCCGGCACCCGACTCGACCGAATGACCCTGCTGGTGAGCAACGCGGACGGGACCCTATTGGGCAAGCCGAGCCTTCAGGACGGTCGCCTCGAATACGTCTTCAAGCAGCCTCTGGAATGGAGGCAGGGCGAGACGCTGGAGATGACCCTTGTTCCGGCGGAAGCGAACAACCTAGTCCTCTCCTTCGGTCCGTCCAAGGTGCTCACCTATGGCTCCGTTGTCACCGCCAAGGACCTGGCGCGGACAGAGCAGATCCGCTTCACGCTGGTCAACCCGACCCGTGAGCGCCAGGTGGTCAACGTCCGCTTCCGGGGAGTCCAGGACCGCCAGTTCGAGGTCTACCAGAATGGCCTCTCCATCCCCCGCTTCACCCCGGACACGGATGAGGAGCGCCTGAGCATCACGGTCCCCACCAGCCCCATCGGCTTTGACCGCGTCGAAGTACTGCGAAGCACTGCGGGCCGCATCCGCATCGCGCGCTCCCTGGCTGCGGGTCGCGGCGGCCCGATTGATACTGCGTTCGGTGACCTCCCATCCCGGCTGGATGCCGCCGTAGCCGCGGACGAAGCTGCCCGATCTTCACAAATTGTCATGCACCCGTTCCGACGGCTTGGGTTGCTCAAGAACAAGCTCAAGGAGCCGCTTCCGGTCGTCACCGCGCCGGACCCAGAGCCGTTGGTGGTCGCCGCCGAGGCCGCGCTGGCCGCCGCTCCTAAGCAGGTGGCCGCCGCGCTCACCGACCCGGAACTCCGCTCCCTCGCCATGGGCGCGCTGATCCCTACGCGGATCGCCCTGACTGCCTCCTCCGAGCTTCAGCCGGGTCGCCCGATGCAGTTGCGCGCCGCCATTGAGAACGCGAGCCGCTACCCGGTGCGCGTGAACCTCGACCTCGGCTTGCCCGCCGGCTGGACCGGTCCGACTGCTCCACTCAGCATCCGTGTTGCCGAGGGCGAGGAGGGTGCCATCCTGGCTGGCGTTACCCCTTCCAAGGACGCTGAGGCGAGGCGCGTCCGCCTTTCCGGTCGGGCCACCCTATCCACCACTGGCGGGATCACCTGGACCGTGCCGGTCGGCGTGGCATTGGGACACAGCTATGTGCGGGAGTGGTCGCTCCTCGGTGCCTGGCCGACCGCCAGCCTCGATGCGCCCCTCCCACCCGATACCGAACTCGATCCCGGCAAGACTTATGAGGGACGCAAGTGGACCGTTCACACTGCACCGGAGAGCCGGATTGACCTCGGCACCGTCTATGGGAAGACCGGGACCACTGCCTACGCAATCACCCAGGTCTTCTCTCCCACGGAACAGGAAGCCGTCCTCGCGGTCACCAGCGATGGCGGGTTCGCAGTCCGCGTGAACGGCGAGAAGCTGGCCCAGCGGAACGACCCGGCCGCATCAATAGAGCAGGTCCCGGTGAAGCTCCGGCAGGGATGGAACACCGTGGTACTCAAGCTTCGCCGCAGCGCCGACCCGTGGACATTCCGCGCCGAATTCCTGGATCGCGCCGACCTAACGCCCAACGGGCTGCGAATCAACCCGGACCTCAGCAAGTAGGACAGGGGTTGGGAGTTAGGGGTTGGGGGTTGGATGGAGCCGGCCGGTCAGTGATTTGCCGGTTTTCGTGCCGGAGAAGCCGGCCTTGCGTCGCTCCCTCGCTCCATCGCGCTCCATCCCGCCGCACAATCGAAAGACTTTGGACCATGGAGCCGCGCATCAGTCTCATCACCCTGGGCGTAAGCGACCTGGAGCGGGCGACCCGTTTCTACGTGGAAGTGCTGAAGCTTCCGCGCATTGAAACACCGCCTGGGGTGACGTTTCTGGAGATGGGCCGCACCTGGCTCGCCCTCTGGTCACGCGAGGAGCTGGCCGCAGATGCCGGAGTTCCGGCGGAGGGCGGTGGCTTCCCGGGGTTTGCGCTCGCCCACAACGTGAGGTCCGCAGCACAAGTGGACGCTCTCCTCGCGGACATCGAGGCGGCCGGAGGGCGAATCGTCAAGCACGGCACGACGGCGGATTGGGGCGGCTACACCGGCTACTTCGCGGACCCGGATGGGTTTCTCTGGGAGGTCGCCTGGAACCCGCACTTCCCGCATGTATGAGCGCCAGCTCCTGCTCCTACTCCTACTCCTAACCTGGCGGAGCCAGAACCATAAGGGGTTCGGCTGCGCCGAGGAGAAGGTTACCCGCGAGCCTCTCCTCTTGGCTTCGTGGTTGGTGGCCCCGATGCAACTGCTTACCGAACGCTACGCTTCGCAAATCCTCGGCA
>JANPLG010000512.1:0-7424 GCA_031426395.1 Actinomycetes bacterium | reverse complement strand
GTGGCGGAGCTGATCCAGGCGGAGTTGCGGCACGCCTCCGGCCACGCGGTGGAGGTGGTCATCGCGGACACCTGCATCGGCGGCGTCTCGGAGGCGTCCCGGTGCGCGGAGAAGTTCAAGCGCGAGGGCGTCGGCGTCTCGCTCACCGTCACCCCCTGCTGGTGCTACGGCACCGAGACCATGGACATGGAGCCCGGCATCCCCAAGGCGGTCTGGGGCTTCAACGGCACGGAGCGGCCCGGCGCCGTCTACCTCGCCGCCGTGCTGGCGGGGCACACGCAGAAGGGGCTTCCCGCCTTCGGCATCTACGGGCGGGACGTCCAGGACACCGGCGATGCCAGCATCCCAGCCGATGTACGGGAGAAGATCCTGCAGTTCGTCCGATCCGGACTGGCCGTCGCCACCATGAAGGGCACCTCCTACCTCGGCATGGGCGGCGTGTCAATGGGCATCGCGGGGTCGATTGTGGACCAGCCCTTCTTCCAGGACTACCTCGGGATGCGCACCGAGACGATCGACATGACGGAGTTCGTCCGCCGCATGGACCTGAAGCTGTACGACCGTGAGGAGTACACCCGCGCCCTCGCCTGGGTGCGAGCCAACTGCCCCGAGGGCAAGGACTGGAACGCGCCGGAGAAGCAGCGCACCCGAGAGCAGAAGGATCAGGACTGGGAAACTTCCGTCAAGATGGCGCTCATCGCCCGCGACCTGATGATCGGCAATCCCCGGCTGGCCGAGCTCGGATTCCCGGAGGAGGCCGAGGGGCACAACGCCCTCGCCGGCGGCTTCCAGGGCCAGCGCCAGTGGACGGACCACTTCCCCAACGGCGACTTCATGGAGGCGATCCTCAACACCTCCTTCGACTGGAATGGCATCCGCCAGCCCTATATGGTCGCCACAGAGAACGATGCGCTGAACGGCGCTTCCATGCTCTTCGGGCACCTGCTCACCGGCCAGGCGCAGCTCTTCGCCGACGTGCGCACCTACTGGAGCCCGGAGGCGATCAAGCGCGTCACCGGCAAGACGCTGCAGGGTCCCGGAGCATCAATGGGGGAGGCCGGCTTCCTCCACCTGATCAACAGCGGCCCCGCCGCCCTCGATTGGACCGGCGAGCAGACGGTGAACGGCAAGCCGGCCCTCAAACCGTGGTGGGAGATCACCCCGGACGACGCCGCACGCTGCCTCAAGGCGACCCAGTGGGGTCCCGGCGATGTCGGTTACTTCCGGGGCGGCGGCTGGTCCACCGACTTCCTCACCCGAGGAGGGATGCCCTGCACCATGTTCCGCCTCAACCTAGTCGGCGGCCTCGGCCCCGTCCTGCAGATCGCCGAAGGCTGGACGGTCGACCTCCCCCAGGACGTCCACCGCACCCTGGACGAGCGGACCAACCCCACCTGGCCGACCACCTGGTTCGTGCCGCAGTTGACCGGCGCGGGACCGTTCACGGACGTCTACAGCGTCATGAACGCCTGGGGCGCCAACCACGGCGCGATTTCCCACGGCCACATCGGCGCGGACCTCATCACCCTCGCCAGCATGCTCCGTATCCCCGTGGACATGCACAACGTCGCGAATGAGCGGATCTTCCGCCCCAGCAGCTGGTCCCGCTTCGGCGCCCTCGATCCGCAGGGAGCGGACTATCGTGCGTGTGCGAGTTATGGTCCTCTCTACCGCTGATCAATTTGCAGTTTGCATTTTTCAATTTGCATTTTTCAATTCAGTTGGGGTTGTCTTCGAGCTGGATTGATCCAACCGGATTGCAAATTGAAAAGTGCAAACTGCAAATTGCAAATTGAACGGGCACCACCATGCGAGACTGGCTCTCCCGCCTCCTCCCCGCCGGCCGCTGGCATGATCCGCTGGTCGATCTCACGGACACGGCCTTTCACTGTGTCCTGATTCTCCTCGTCTTCGCGGTGGTGCGGTGGATTCTGCTCCGCAGCCTGCGCCTCGTCCTCCGACCGTTCATGGCGCGGGCGGAGCGGGACGGAGGGAATCTCTCCCGCTTCCGGACGCTGGAGGGGCTGGCGCGCAGCGTCATCAGCTACCTGCTGCTCTTCATCGCCGCCATCTCCATCCTGGACCAAGTGGGGATCAACGTCGCCACGCTGGTTGCCGGCGCGGGGGTGGCGGGGCTGGCGCTCTCCTTCGGGGCGCAGCGGCTGGTGCGAGACGTCCTCACCGGCTTCTTCCTGCTACTAGAGGACCAGTTCCGGGTCGACGAGATGGTCACCCTCGTCCTGGCGCCCGGCCTGCCGCAGATGACCGGCACCATCCAGGAGATGGGGCTGCGCGTCACGCGGATGAAGGATCTCTCCGGCAAGCTCGTCACCCTCGGCAACGGCGATATCACCGCCGTGATCAACCACCACCGCGGCCCGGTCACCGCCACGGTGGACGTCGCCCTCGCCCCAGAAGCTGAACTAAGCCGCGTCAGCGAGGTGCTCGCCGCCCTGGAGCTGCCCGCAGAGCTCTTCTCCGGCCCCGCCCGCCTCGATGGCGTCACCGCCCTGGAAGCCGGCAAGCGCGTCGTCCGCCTCGCCGCTCCCGCCACGCCCGGCATGGGGCCGGAAGCGGAGCTCGCCCTACGTCGGCAAGCTGGAGAAGCCCTCGTCGCCGCCGGGATTGAGCTACGCTAGCGGAACGGCTCTGTGCGACACGCCGGTCGCGGCTGTTGAGCGGGTTAGCCATAGTTGTCCCCTCTTCCCTTTCGGAAGGCGGGACTGTCCCTTGCGTTGATCTGGATGCAGAGCGCTCTCCTGCTTGCCGCCGAACAGGCGTGAACTACTACCGACGGAAGCTTTCCCGATAGAATCTGGACAAAATCTTGGCGGGGTACACTATGGAAACTTTGGAAGAACGTCACGCGGAGCGTGGATCAAGGGCCTGGCAAGCCTATGAGCGACTAAAAGGGGAACTGGAAACTCCGGATCGTATCGGCAAGTTTTTCGTAGTCGACCCTGAAACGGGTGACTACGAAGTGGATGAAACCGGAATCGAGGGGTCCCACCGGCTGCAGCGCCGCCACCCCGGGGTAAGGCCATTCCTTCTCAGGATTGGCTACCGCACCGCAGAGTCGTTCGCCGGGATGCGTGAACGGACCCAACAGTGACGCGCGGTCATGTCTCGGACCTACACGTTCTGTTGCCGGTAACTCTCTGCCTACCGGATGGACGGGAACTGACCATCGAATTCGTTGTGGACACCGGATTCACGGGAGCTCTGGCGCTACCGGTGTCCGCAGTTGAGGCGATCCGACTTCCCTACCTCGGCGATCTTGAAGCCGATCTCGCCAACGGAGCCACAGTGGAACTCGCCGTGCACGAAGTGACGGTTCGTTGGCACGGAGAGCTCTTGCATGAGCGCCTCCTGGCCACGGGGCGACGCCCGCTTCTTGGGACTGCGCTTCTTGCTGGCAGCATGCTCTCTGCACAATTCGTAGAAGACGGTCTCGTGACAGTGGATGAGGTCACCGACGGAGCTTGAAGCAAACCTCACCGCCTCGGCATGCAATTCTGGCGGCTGGCGGATGTCATTCACACCAGTTCACGGCACATGAGTTCGTGAGGTAAACCAGCTTTGCGTGTTTTTGGTACCTCAATGGGTCGAGTAGGCTTCATCCGATCCAGTTTGCGATGCCGAGATCGGTTATGAACCGAGGACGCTGATGAAATTCTTCACGCTTGACGCCTACCGCTCCTGGTACGACTCCGCTCAACCGTTCGAGGAGTCCAGTCCGCTGGATGAAGCCGCCGCCACTTACCGCCAGCACCTCAAGGAGATGGAAGGCAAGCTGCCGCCGACGGTGCTGGACCTCGCCCGGCTGCGTGGGGTCGACGATGGAGTGGTCGTCGAAGTCCACCATCTCCGGTGCCTGCAGCAGCTTCTTCTGGTCCTGCGCTGCGGCGATCTGCAGGTCGGCTACTACGACCTTGCCCTCACCTATGAAGGTGCCTCTCTCGCGGCGCGTGACGAGTGGATGCTGGCAAAGATCGCCCGGAGCACGAAGTCGGCCTGGCGGCACGAGTCCGACATCGCTTACCACGAAATCGACCGTTCGGAGCACGGATGGATCGAGCACCGGTTGCTCTTCCATCCGGGCCGCGCGGTGGTGATCCGATGCCGGGACCTGCGGTGGGAAAAGATCGATCGGCCGGACCGTGAGATCCCGACCATGAGGGACCGCTTCCCCGGTGGCCCTACGCGCCGCCCAAGGTTCGGGACATGGCCCGCTACTCGTCAGGCGAAGATACGATATGCGGCAGCGAGGGCGGCGGGAATTCCGCAAAGGGCAAGCGTTAGGGGGAGTGCGTGCAACTGCCCTGACGACCGCAGAATCAGGTAGCGGAGTCCGAGCACAGGAGCGAGACCTAGCAGCCAGTTCGGTGCCGTCAAGCCGACCCAGAGCCCCACGACAATGCACTGGAAGGAGCAGCCGGGTACCACGAAGGCTCGGGCTTCCTCCAAGAACTCCTCGTTGCCCAGGACCTCGTCCATCCTCTCCTTGCTGCCTGCATCCCACGCTTCGGCCATCCGAGGGCTGAAGCAGATGATGAAGGTCCACAGGACGCCGAAGACCTGAATTGCAAGCGCCCCGATGAAACAGAGCGTCCAGCCCGCCGTGAAGCGTGGAAGAGTAGTAAGGGTTGCCAGGCCAAGGGCACCAATGACAATTGATGCCAACGCCGCCCGCTGAAGTATGCTCAAATGCGTCCCCCTTGCCGCTCGCTCTCGGAAAGACAGCAAGCGGCCATGCCGTTCCTGACGGAACCCTCGGTTCGATAACGCGCGGCTCGGCCGGAGGATACGCGGGCCCCAGGGGGTTCGGCATCGGGCTGGATCGCCTATAACTGGTGTAACTGACCGGGACCCTCCTCGCCGCGGTCCCGGAGAAGCCAGCCAGCGATGCAGCGTCCCTTCAACACTCCCTACTCCCACGGCTTCATCCGCGCCTCCGTCTGTATCCCGTTCGTGCGGGTGGCGGACCCCACTTACAACACGGAGCGGACCCTCGCCCTCGCCCACCGCGCCAGTGAACTCTCCGCTGCGGTGGCGCTTTTTCCGGAGTTAGGCCTGAGCGCCTACACCAATGACGACCTCTTCCAGCAGGACGCGCTCCTCGATGCGGTAGAGGCGTCCCTGGCGGAGGTGGTGGAGGCGAGCCGGGAGCTGAGCCCGGTGCTGCTGGTGGGCGCGCCGCTGCGGTTCGAGGCGAAGTTGTTCAACTGCGCGGTCGCCATCTACCGGGGGCGCATCCTGGGAGTGGTCCCCAAGACCTACCTCCCGAACTACCGCGAGTTCTATGAGCGCCGCCAGTTCACGCCGGCCGGCTGCGCCGTCTCACGGGAGGTCACACTGCTGGACCAGCGGGTCCCGTTCGGCAACGACCTCATCTTCACCGCCGAGAACGTGGAGGGCTTCGCGCTGCACGTGGAGATCTGCGAGGATGTCTGGACCCCCATCCCGCCCAGCTCCTACGCGGCCCTGGCCGGTGCCACGGTCCTCGCCAACCTCTCCGCCAGCAACATCACCATCGGCAAGGCGGACTACCGCCACAAGCTGTGCGCGGGGCAGTCGGGCAAGTGCGTTGCCGCCTACCTCTACAGCGCCGCCGGGCCGGGGGAGTCGACCACCGACCTCGCCTGGGACGGGCACGCGCTGATCTACGATACCAGCGAGCTACTGGCGGAATCGGAGCGGTTCCCCTCCGAGGAGCAGCTCATTACGGCGGACGTTGACCTGGAGAAGATCGCCCAGGAGCGGATGCGGCTGACCAGCTTCCAGGACTCCGTCCGCGATCACCTGGAGCGCGTCCGGGAGATCCGCACCGTCCCGTTCCACTTCCAGGTCCCCGCCGGCGACTTCCCGCTCCAGCGGGTGGTGGAGCGATTCCCCTACGTGCCGGCCGACCCCCGCGAGCGCGACCACCGCTGCTACGAGGCGTACAACATCCAGCTTCACGGGCTGATGAAGCGGCTCAACTTCACTGGCAGCAAGAAGATCATCATCGGTGTCTCCGGCGGCCTCGACTCCACGCACGCCCTCATCGTCGCCGCTAAGACGATGGACCGCCTGGGGCGACCCCGCACGGACATCCTCGGCTACACGATGCCGGCGTTCGCTACCAGCGATCACACGCTCAGGAACGCGCACGCCCTGATGAAAGCGCTGGGGATCACGGCGGAGGAGATCGACATCCGCCCTTCCTGCATGCAGATGCTGAAGGACCTGCGCCACCCCTTCGCGGAGGGGAAACCGGTCTACGACATCACCTTTGAGAACGTGCAGGCGGGCGAGCGCACCAGCCACCTCTTCCGCCTCGCCAACCACAACCACGGGATGGTGCTGGGAACCGGCGACCTCAGCGAGCAGGCCCTCGGGTGGGCCACCTACGGCGTCGGCGACCACATGTCGCACTACAACGTCAACACTTCGGTGCCGAAGACACTCATCCAGTACCTGATCCGCTGGGTGATCAACACGCGGCAGTTCGACGAAGAAACGGGCGCGGTGCTGCAGTCGATTGTCGACACGGAGATCTCACCCGAGCTGGTCCCCGGTGATTCCGATGACAGACCGGCGCAGAGCACGCAGTCGATCATCGGCCCGTACGAGCTTCAGGATTTCCACCTCTACTACCTGACGCGGTTCGGCTACCGGCCCAGCAAGGTGGCCTACCTCTCCCACCACGCCTGGGGCGAGACCGAGCGCGGCATCTGGAGCGACCTCGTCCCCGCGGAGGGCCGCCACGAGTACGATCTGGCAACGATTAAGAAGTGGCTGGAGGTCTTCCTCTACCGCTTCTTCCAGATCAGCCAATTCAAGCGCAGCGCCGTCCCCAACGGCCCAAAGGTGGGCAGCGGCGGCTCCCTCTCCCCTCGCGGTGACTGGCGCGCCCCCAGCGACAGCGAAGCAACGGTCTGGCTGGAAGAACTGCGCCGGAACGTGCCGGGGTAACAGCGTGGGTGACGTTACGCAACCGAGGCGCTCATGATGTCATCAGAGCGCTACGAGCCTTTTGGAGAATGAGATGCCTCAAACCAAGGAAGAAGCAATCAGCCTCATTCGTAGATTACCCGACTCTGCGTCCATTGCCCGACTCTGCGTCCATTGCCGGTATCCGCCAGGAACTATACTTCAAAGAGCAAGTCGATAAGGGCCTTCTGGACGTTGAAGAAGACCGCCTCCTCAGCCACGAGGAACTCAAGGAGCGAGTGAACCGATGGCGTCAATCCGCTGGACGCTGAGCGCCACTCAGGACTTCGAAGACATCGAAGCATTTGGTCCCCGAGTTCGGACGTGAGGACCTGCGGGAGTTGGTTTACCGCTCCTACGCTGTTGCGCGAACTGCCGAGGCCCCCTTCTCTACCGCGATATGGTGGGTCACCACAGGCTGGCGGATCTCGGGAGCGCGGGCGTCCCGC
>JANPLG010000511.1:0-8116 GCA_031426395.1 Actinomycetes bacterium | reverse complement strand
TGCCGAGGATTTGCGAAGCGTAGCGTTCGGTAAGCAGTTGCATCGGGGCCACCAACCACGAAGCCAAGAGGAGAGGCTCGCGGGTAACCTTCTCCTCGGCGCAGCCGAACCCCTTATGGTTCTGGCTCCGCCAGGTTAGGGATGCTGGGTGAGGGCTTCGCTGACGTAGCGGTGGTTGGAGCAGACGTGGTAGAGCCACCAGCGGTGCAGAGACGGAGCGGGATCGAAGGCGAGGGTGCGCTCCAGCGCGGAAATCGCATCCTCAGGCGTGGTGCCCGCAATTCCGTCTCCCAGCGGTCCGTCGCCCAACACGCCGAAGCGCAAGCAGACGGCGAGAAGCTCCTCAGCCCGCACAAACTCACGCACCGTCAACTCCGCCAGCCAGGGTGCCAGCGAGGCCGCATCTGCAGCCGGACGTGGCTCCCATGTCTCATCGACGCGGTAGTTTGCCGGATGGGCGTCGAACAGCTCCAGTCGGGAAGCCAGCACCAGGCGGCGCACTCCGGCGGCCTTCGCGGCCTGGAGCAGCACGAAGGTCCCGGTGGCGGCATGGTCCAGCACCTGCGCCTCATCGGCCGGGCATGAGGGAGTCGCGCGCTCAAACGGCGCGAGGTGAAGGATGGCGTCCACGCCCGCGAGCAGTTCGGCAACGCGGTCGGGATCGCGGAGGTCGACTTGATGGACAGCCTCACTCGTGGGCGAGGCGTCCGTCAGAACCACCTCGTGACGAACGCGCAGGGCGTCCGCCGCAAGGCGGCCCAAGGGGGATTCAGAACCGGTAATCAGCAGTCGCATAGCACTCCGGGAGAAACTCCCTGCGCGCTTCGCTGCGGAAACCGTCAACTCCTCCGCGCAATGACTCGGAACTGCCAACCATCCCGGAGTTGAACCGGTCATTCGCCCACAGGGCCATAGCCAGCAGCCTCGCGCTGCGTTCGATCACGGTAGCGCCTATGGTAGACCCGTGTACCCTCTGGGCCTTTGGACAGGTTCGTTCCGCCAGGCGGCGTCTGCCGCTGAAAGTCACCGTATCCGTAGGGGTTTGCGGATCGCCAAGCCTCCACCGTGATCGAACGCGGCGCGAGGCCGCTGGCTATGGTTGGAGGCGGGAACTGACCCTGAACACTTTGCCCCCACTCCCGTTGACGCTTCACCTCCCTTGCACCATAATGCCTTTACGTATTGGCAATACGTAAAGGCGCGGTCAGGTGACAGTTACTCAAAAGGACATCGCCAGAGAGGTCGGCGTCTCGCAGACGGTCGTTTCGGACGTGCTGCAGGGGCGGCCGCGCGGGCGCGTTCGACCGGAGGTGCGGGAGCGCATCCTCGAAGCCGCGCAGCGCCTCGCCTACCGGCCCAACGCCTCCGCACGGGCGCTCCGCTCGCGCCACTCGCGGCAGGTGATCTATCTGGCGCTGCAGCCAGAAGGCCGTTCCCGCAGCCTCCTCGGCGAAGAGATCCTTCCTGGCCTGGTGGAGGCGCTGGCGGAAGAGGATCACCGCGTCCTGCTCCACGTCACCCGGCGCGCCGCCGACGTCGTTTCGGACCTCAAGGGCCTGCTGGCCGCAGGTCAGGGGGACGCCTTCATCTTCCGCGGCGTCGACCTCTCCTCCACCCTCCTTGAGGAGTTGCGGCGGCTGGAGCAGCCCTTCGTGGTGATTGGCCAGTGCGCCAATTCGCGTGTCGCCAGCGTGGCGCATGACGTGGACGCGATGGTCCGGGGGCTGGTGGAGCGATTGGTGCGCGAAGGCCACCGTCGGATCGCGCTTCTCGACCAGCCCGGCTCCTCCGACTACGACCGCCTCATCCGCGAAGCTTGGTCCAGCACTCTGGCCCAGGGCCTTTTCGAGGGCCGGGCAGAGATCGTCGCCGACCGCACGGCGGCCAGCGCGCAGGTGGACCGCTGGCTCGAGATGCCGGACGCACCCACTGCCGTGGTGTGCCGAAGTGAGGTGCTCTACGTTGGAGCCGTCTCCGCCACCCAGCGACGCGGGAGAACTCCCGGCAGAGAGATCGGTCTGGGACTCCTCGGAGCGCAGTCCCGCTCCTGGCTGCTAGAGCCAGGAACCTGGTGCGCCGCCGCCCGCCACGAGGAGATCGGGCGGATCGCCGGCCAGGAGATTGTGCGGCAGTTGGGCGGGGAGCCGCCCTCCGGACCAGTTCGGTTACGCCTGGAACCCTACCGAGCGTAGGGCTGCAGGGGCCGTCCAGTGCCGGACGGCAGATTAACGAGGCGGGGTTGATCTCGCCAGGAGACGCAAAGATGCGTAAGAGAGTCGGATTCACCTTGATCGAGTTGCTGGTGGTGATTGCCATCATCGCCATTTTGGCTGCAATCCTCTTCCCCGTGTTCGCACAAGCGAGGGAAAGCGCCCGGGCTACCCAGTGCCTCTCCAACATGCGACAGACGGGCACCGGCCTGATGATGTACGTGCAGGATTATGACGAAACCACGCCACCCCGCAACGACGGCATCCAGGACTTCAACAACCTCAGCACAACGTACTACCGACCCAACTTCCTGGGCAGCCTCTCCCCTTACACCAAGAACAACGGCATCTACGCCTGCCCTTCCGCCCCGAACATCATTGGGGGAACGCAAGGCGTAACGACGGAGAGCCGAAGCAGCTACCTGGGGAACGCCGTGGTGATGCAACGAAGCATCGCCTCGGTGCCGGCCCCGGCGGACACGGTCTACTTGCAGGAGTTGTTCAATGCCCGCGGGATGTCGTTCCTGAGACCGGTGACGACCGACGGCGGTACGACCTATCGCTGGTGGTACTACCCTCGTGATCCGGCCAACGTGCAATCGGTTTGGAACTACACCTTCCTTCACCGGGACGGTGGAAACGTACTCTTCATGGACGGCCATTCCAAACACATGAAGGCGACCCGGATGCACAGCTCAATGTTCGGATTGTTGCCAAGCCAGGGAATCGTTCCGGCGCAGTGGAACCGGGTCTGGACGCCCGCGTTCTAGCTCTTCGTCCGGTTGATTCCAAGTAGAACGAGACAACTACCGGCCACTGCCGGTGTCACAATCCAGGTTAGGAGCGGCCCGGCGGATGGGGCGTGCCGCGAAAGGAAACTAGAGTTGCATGCGAGTTAGCGCCCTCATCCTTAGCACCGTAGCCACCGCCGGAACCATCGGTCTGGCCTTGGGTTCATCGCGGCCAGCGACCGGTGCAGCCGCCGTTGCAACACCGCCGACCACGGCTGCCGGTGCGAACTTGGCTGGCGCGGATTTCTTCGAGGCGAAGATTCGCCCGCTGCTGGTGGAGCAGTGCGTCGCCTGCCACCAGGGTGCCAAGGCGCAGGGCGGACTCGATCTGAAGAGCCGCGAGGCGCTGATGACGGGCGGCGTTCTCGGTCCCGCTGTCGTTCCGGGTGATCCGGACAAGTCGCTGCTGGTGCAAGTGGTGCGCTATGGCGGCCACCTCAAGATGCCTCCCAAGGGGAAGCTGCCCACTGAGCAGATTGCGCTCCTGGAAGAGTGGGTGCGTCAGGGTGCGCCTTGGGGAGCAACGGCCCCGGCCGGCGGCGCGGCGACCGTCCGCCGCGGCCAGTTCCGCATCACCGATGCCGACCGCCGCACCTGGGCCTTTGCGCCGGTCCGGGAGCCGAAGCTACCCGCCGTCAAGAACGCGAAGTGGGGCCGGAATGGGGTCGACCGCTTCGTCCTGGCACGCCTGGAAAAGGCCGGACTCAAGCCAAACCCCTGGGCCGACCGTCGCACCCTCCTGCGCCGCGCCACCTTCGACCTCACCGGTTTGCCGCCCACCCCGGAAGAGACCGAGGCGTTCCAGGGTGATCGCCGCCCCGACGCCTACGAGCGGGTCATCGACCGCCTCCTCGCCTCCCCCTCGTACGGAGAACGCTGGGGCCGACACTGGCTGGACATAGCCCGCTACGCCGATTCCAACGGCGCGGACTGGAACGAGGTCTTCCCTAACGCCTGGCGCTACCGTGACTGGGTGATCCGTTCCCTCAACGCGGACAAGCCGTACGACCAGTTCATCCGCGAGCAGATCGCCGGGGACCTGCTGCCATCCGCGAATGAGGAGCAGCGCCTCGAGCGGATGGTCGCGACCGGAGTGCTGGTGATGGGGCCGAAGCTGCTGGCCCAGCAGGACCGCGTCCAGCTCGGCTTGGACGTGATCGATGAGCAAATCGACCTCACCACTAAGGCGTTCATGGGGATCACCGTCTCCTGCGCCCGCTGCCACGACCACAAGTTCGATCCGATCAGCACCAAGGATTACTACGCGCTGGCCGGGATCTTCAAGAGCACCCAGACCCTGGGCAGCACACTCCCGCGGAACAGCCGGGTGATGTACTGGCATGAGCGGCCGCTGGTCCCTGAGACCGTGGTCAAGAACTGGGAGACGCATCAGCAGGCGCTCCGCAAGATGCAGGACGCCATGAAGAAGGCGAAGGAGGCCACCGAGAAGGAGCGCCTCACCGCCGAACTCAAGGATCTCGAGGCCAAGGCACCCCCCGCGCCCGCCCTGGCGATGGCCGTCACCGAAGCGAAGCCGACCACCATGCGGGTCCACCTTCGCGGCAACTACCGCAACCTGGGAGATGAGGCACCGCGCCGCTTCCTGACCGTGCTGGGCGGCGACATGCTGCCGGAGGTGCCTGCGGATCGCAGTGGGCGGCTGGAACTGGCGGAATGGATCGCCAGCCCGCGCAACCCGCTGACGGCGCGGGTGATGGTCAACCGTGTCTGGCAGGGCCACTTCGGCGAAGGGCTGGTGCGCACGCCGGACAACTGGGGCAAGCTGGGAGAGAAGCCGAGCCACCCGGAACTGCTTGACTACCTGGCGCTGCGGTTCGTGGGTGACGGGTGGAGCCTCAAGAAGCTGCACCGCCACATCATGCTCTCCGCAGCCTACCAGCAGAGCAGCGCCCACCGCGCCGATGCTTACGCGCGTGACCCGGAGAACCGGCTGCTCTGGCGGATGAACCGCCGCCGCCTGGAAGCGGAAGCGATCCGCGACGCCGTGCTGCACGCCAGCGGCCAGCTTGATCCCACTGCCGGTGGGACCCTCATCACCAAGACCCTCGGCTTCCCGGTCAAGGAGTTCCCGATCAACTTCGAGGTGCCCCGCCGCAGCGTTTACCTTCCCGTGGTGCGCGGCGGCGTCTACCCCGTCCTGCGCGGCTTCGACTTCGCGGACCCCAGCATCGTGGTGGGCAAACGGGACCGGACCACCGTCTCTACGCAGGCCCTGCTGATGATGAACAGCCCCTTCGTCCTGGAGCAGTCCCGCAAGTTCGCGGATTCTCTTGGACAGTTGGCCGATACCGACCGTGGCCGCATCGAAGCCGCCTACCGCCGCGCCCTGGGCCGCGTTCCCAGCAGCGGCGAGGTGGCGCGCGTCGAGAAGTTCCTGGACGGTTACGCAGGCGAACTGACCACGAAAGAACCGGACCCCGAGAAACGCCGCCAGGAAGCATGGCGCGCCTTCTCGCAAACCCTCTTCGCCTCATCCGAATTCCGCTACGTAGACTGAAGTCTGTTTCTGGTTTCTGGTTTCTAGTTTCTGGTTGCTAGGCACGGGGGACGGACCGGATGTCGACGTTCAAGCGCTTCGAAGACATTGAGGCGTGGCAATCGGCTCGGCTTCTCTGCACAGAGGTCTATCGACTTACTCAAATTGGAGAAATCTCTCGGGATTGGGGACTGAAGGATCAAATGCGGAGAGCGTCCGTGTCCGTGATGAGCAACATCGCGGAAGGGTTCGAGAGGGGCAGCAACACCGAGTTCCGACAGTTCCTTTGCATCGCACGCGGCTCCGCTGGCGAATTGAGATCCCTTTTCTACGTAGCACGAGACGCGGGATACGTATCTCCTGAGCAGTTCGACGCGCTCTCAGGAGATGCAAGAGAGATTAGTAAGAAGTTGGCTGGCCTGATCCGCTACCTTGGCGGGACAGACATACGGGGACCGAAGCACTTATGACTGGCCTACCAAACGAGATGAACCCTACGGGACTGCTTGAAGCTGGCGAGCGACGGTGTGACTGTCGGCCAGCGGACAACCAGAAACTAGAAACCAGAAACCAGAAACGGCGCCCCCACGTCGTCCGCGCCTACACGCGCCGCGATGCCCTGGAACTCTGCTCCGGCGGGTTTGGCATGCTGGCGCTGGCAGGACTCTCCTCGCTCCAGGCGGAGGCGCGTGCCGCCAGCACGCCGACCTCCGTGCGAGGCACCAGCCCCTTCTCGCCCAAACAGACGCATATTCCGGCGCGGGCAAAGAGAGTCATCTTCATCTTCATTGGGGGTGGGCCGTCCGCAGTCGATAGCTTCGACCCGAAGCCGCGCCTCGACCGCGAGAGCGGCAACGCCTATCCGGGACAGCACCCTGTCGGCATCATCGATCCGAATGGGAAGCTTCTGAAAAGCCCGTGGGAGTTCAAGCAGCACGGACAGTCCGGCCTACCGGTCTCCAGCCTCTTCCCTGAGATCGCGAAGGTCGTAGACGACCTCTGCATCGTCCGGAGCATGCACACGGAGGGTCAGGCGCACGGGCAGGCGGTCCTCAAGCTCCACACCGGGGACGCCGCCTTCGTCCGCCCAAGCATCGGCTCGTGGGTCTGCTACGGCCTGGGCACGGAGAACCAGAACCTCCCTGGCTTCATCACCTTCAGCCCGCCGCTCGATACGGGTGGGGCGCAACTCTACGGAAGCGCCTTCCTCCCCGCGGTCTACCAGGGTACGGCGGTTGGGCAGCAGGGTAGCCCGTCAAACAAGGCGGAATTCCCCTACCTGAAGAACGCGATGGCGAGCCCGGAACTCCAACGGCGGCAGATCGACCTGCTCCAGGAGATGAACCGCGACCACCTGCGGCAGGCGGAGCTCGACAGCCAACTCGAAGGGGTCATCGAGTCGTACGAGCTGGCCTTCCGGATGCAGGCCCACGCGCCTCGCCTCCTCGATCTCACCCAGGAGTCGAAGGCCACGCTGGACCTCTACGGCGTCGGCAAGGCCCCCACGGACGACTTTGCCCGCCAGTGCCTGATGGCCCGCCGGTGCGTGGAGCAGGGGGTGCGGTTTGTGCAGATCAACCACACCAAATGGGATCAGCACAGCAACCTCAAGGGTGGCCATCAGCAGAACGCGAAGGAGACGGATCAACCGGTCGCGGCCCTCATCCGCGACCTCAAGTCGCGCGGACTACTGGAAGACACGCTGGTGCTCTGGGGCGGCGAATTCGGGCGCACGCCCACGGCGGAAGGCAAGGACGGTCGCGACCACAACCCGCATGGCTTCACCATGTGGATGGCGGGCGGCGGCGTGAAGCCCGGAATCGCCTACGGCTCCACGGATGAGTACGGCTACTACGCCCAGGAGAACAAGGTCCACATCCATGACCTGCACGCCACCATCCTCCACCTCATGGGCATGGAGCACACCAAGCTCACCTACAAGTACGCGGGTCGAGACTTCCGCCTGACGGACGTGGCCGGAGAAGTGGGGAAGGGGATCCTGAAGTAGGGTTCAGGGAAGTCAATGTGGCAATGGAGGCTGTTAGGGATCAGGGGCAGGGTTCAGTTGATGATGGCTCCTACCATGACGCTGGATGCCTGATGCTTGGGCGTCGTCATTCGTCAAGATCAACCCGCCTCCTTCTGCCTGCATCCTTCAAGAATCACACATCCACAGGCTGCGGACGCTTCTGGAGCCGGGTTAAAGGGCGTGGGCGTAGGTCATGTCCTGGTAACCGGAACCCGCGGCGCGGGTACCCTCTCCTGCTGGAAGTTTGCCCGGCAGCAAGGCTTTGCGCTGATCACGAGCTACCCAGTGCCGATGGCAGTTTCTTCGGACAAGAACTTGGCTGGTGAAGCTTCAGTAGCTTTCACACAGTCGCATCCGTATAAGGCAAATCGGCACGATCGGCTCCTCTCCACGCGACTTGCTGACTAAAGCCTCGGCAAACGAGGCGCTGCCAGCGCGCAGGAGCGCTGGCTGGGCCGCTCAGACCGGAGACGGGACTACGTCCAATCGCTTCTCCAGCAGCTATGCCGCCAACGCCTGGGTCATGGCCTCATTTGATGTGAACCGACCCCTGAGCGCGTGGGGCACCGTAGTCTCGTTGGCCGCCGTT
>JANPLG010000510.1:0-19897 GCA_031426395.1 Actinomycetes bacterium | reverse complement strand
TCCCATCCCGAACACGGCAGTTAAGCCCCGCTGCGCCGAGAGTACTGCTCCTTCTCAGGAGTGGGAGGGTAGGTCGCCGCCAGAATACCTGTGGAGAGGCCCCCCGCCGTCGAGCACCACGCTCCGGCAGGGGGCCTTTTCTCGTTTCAGGTCCGGTTCGGGCGTCCTGAACGCCTAAGCCATCACGGCGCGGAGTGATGACGGGCACGTGGTGAATCGTGCCCGTCACCAGTAATCGACGCTACTCGCCCACTTTGCAGTTCGCCCACTTCTCCAGCGGCAGGATGGCCGCCTGTGTGCCCAGCGCTCCACCGTCGTCAGCCTGGACTGCGCGCCAGATCTGGTTCATCAGCGACGTTCCCGGCAGCGGCAGGTCAGCCTCGGCGGCGGCCTCCAGAACCAGGCGGAGGTCCTTCTGGGCCAGACGGACCATGAAACCGGGATCGAAATCGCGCTTCACGATGCGCGGCCCTAGGTTCGAGATCATCCACGAACCGGCGGCACCGGCGGAGATCGCCTGAAGCATCTTGCCGGGGTCGATGCCGTTCTTGGTCGCGAAAAGGATCGCTTCGCAGCCGGCCAGCATGTTGACTGCTACCGCGATCTGATTCGAGAGCTTGCAAACCTGGCCGGCACCGTGATCGCCCAGATGCAGGATGTTCTTGCCCATCGCCTCGAAGACTGGGAGGCAGCGGGCGAAGACCTCTTCCTTGCCGCCGACCATGATCGAGAGCGTGCCGTTCTTCGCCCCGATGTCGCCGCCGCTCACCGGGGCATCGAGCATGTCGACCCCCTTCGCGGCCAGCTCGGCGGCAATGGCACGCGTGACCTTGGGCGACATGGTGGTCATGTCAATCACCACGGAACCGGTGTTTGCGCCGTGAATGACGCCATCATCGCCCAGCACCACTCGCTCCACATCTGGGCTGTCAGTTACGATGGTGATGATGATATCGCTGATCGTGGCGACATCCGCAGGCGATGCGCCGGCCCGAGCGCCGTACTCCACTACGGCGTCAATGCTCGGCTTGCTGCGGTTCCAGACGGTGAGTTCGTAGCCCGCCTTGATGAGGTTGGCGCACATGGGCTTCCCCATGATGCCGAGGCCGATGAAGCCGATGCGGGGCTTTCCAGTTGTGGAGTTGGACATGATCTCGATCTTGGATGGTTCCAGTTAGAAGGGGAGCACCAGTGTATGTCGCTGATGCCGAGTTGTATTGAACGTCGGCATCAGGGTTTTCCTGCCGCCGGTGCCAGGGTATCGGAAGCTGCCCTCTTGAATGGGAGACTCGAATGGATGACCGAGGATCGGCGGGCACAACCAATCACGGGTCGCTGGGTCTTGCTACCATCGGCTACGAGCACGCGAACGTGGCGAGCTTTCTGGCGGAGTTGACGGGCGACGGCGTCGAAATCCTGGTGGATGTCCGCGCCATCGCAAGCTCGCGCCGGCCCGGCTTCGCGAAGTCCCGCCTCACTGCGAATCTCGCCGAGGTCGGGATCGACTACATCCACCTTCGCGATCTCGGCACGCCGGCGGATGGGCGCGCAGCCGCAAGGGCCGGACGGCACGATGAAATGCGCACCATCTACCTGGCGCACATGCAGAGCGCTGTGGCTCAGGACGACCTGGCGGCACTGGAAGAGTTGGTGAGGTCAGGGCGACGCATCTGCCTCCTTTGCCTCGAAGCCAATCCGGAGCACTGTCACCGGAGCATGGTCATCGATGCCCTGGCAGACCGGCTGCCGATCCAGGTCACCCATCTCAAGCTCGGCGCATCCTGAATCCCGCTTACGCCGTGACCTGGCGGATCTTGCGCTTGTCCGGGTCAAGGGTCGGGATCGCGCTCAGGAGCTTCCGCGTGTACTCCTGCTCCGGCTGATCGAAGACACGGTCGACGGTGCCGCGCTCAACCACCCGGCCCCACTGCAAGACGCAAACCTCGTCTGCTAGGTACTCCACCACGCCGAGGTTGTGGGTGATGAAGAGGTAGGTGAGGCCTTCCTCGCGCTGGAGTTTCCGTAGCAGGTTCAGGATCTGGCTCTGGACCGAGACGTCCAGGGCGCTGGTCGGCTCGTCACAGACGATGAATTTAGGCTGGACGCTCAGCGCCCGTGCAATTGCGACCCGCTGCCGCTGTCCCCCGCTGAACTCGTGGGGGTACCGGTCCACGGCGTTGCCAGGAAGCCCCACCCGCTCCAGCAGTTCCGATGCGGTCTTCAGTCGCTGCGCTGCGGTGCCGCCCAGCCGGTGGACCGCCATCCCTTCGGTGAGGGTTTCGCCGATGTTCATGCGGGCGTTGAGCGAGGAGTAGGGGTCCTGGAAGATGACCTGCATCTCCCGGCGCAGGGAGAGCCACTCGGCTCCCTTCCGCCCGATGGTGCTCTTGCCTCGGAACAGCACGTCACCGCTGGTGGGCGCGAGCAGGTCGAGGATCATCAGGCCGATGGTGCTCTTGCCGCTGCCGGACTCCCCCACCAGCGCCAGAGTCTTGCCCTCCTCCAGGTCAAAGCTGACGCCGTCGACCGCCTTCTTGTACTCCCGGCCAAAGAGGCCCTTGCGATAGGGGAAGTACTTCTTCAAGTCGCGCACGGAGAGAAGCGGCGTGCTCATCAGGCCACCCCCGCCTTCTCACGACCTATCCCGGTGCCAGTGCCAGGTTGCGTCCCCGAAGGGTAGGCCTGCGGGTGAAGCAGGCAGCGGGCGCGTTGATCCACCGCAACCTGCGCCAGATCCGGATGGACCGGGTGGCAGTCGCCGAAGCGCTCGGGACACCGGGCTTCGAAGCGGCAGCCGACGGGCCAATTGAGCGGATCGGGGACGGCCCCCTCCAGCACCGCCAGGTCGCGACCCCGTTGGCCGCGCGTGGGAAGGCTGGCGAAGAGGCCGCGCGTGTAGGGATGCTCCGGCTTGTCGAAGAGGATCTCGGTGGGGGCGCACTCCACCACTTCCCCGGCGTACATCACCACCACGTCGTCGGCCATCTCCGCCACCAGGCCCAGATCGTGGGTGATGAGGAGCATCGCCATCCGCAACTCCCGCTGGAGTTCGGCCAGCAGGGCCAGGATCTGCGCCTGCACCGTCACGTCCAGGGCGGTCGTCGGCTCGTCAGCGATGAGCAGCTTGGGGCGGTTCATCAGCGCCATCGCGATCATTACGCGCTGCCGCATCCCTCCCGATAGCTCATGGGGGTAGCGGCGCATGGTGAGCGAGGGATCGTCCATACGCACCCGCTCCAGCAGCGCCAGCGCCTGCGCCCGGGCCTTTTCCGGTGTCTGACCGTGGACGGTTCCCGCTTCGATGAGTTGCTGACCGATGGTGAGGACCGGGTTGAGGCTGGTCATCGGCTCCTGGAAGATCATCCCGATCTCCTTGCCGCGAACCTCGCGCATCGCGTCCCATGTCATGTCCAGCAGGTCCTTCCCCTCGAAGAGGATGCGGCCACTCTCGATGTAGCCCGCCGGCTCCGGCACCAGTTGCATCAGGGAGAGCGCGGTCATCGACTTGCCGCAGCCCGACTCGCCGACCACCGCCAGCGTCTCGCCCTCCCGGATGGTGAAGCTGACGCCATCCACGGCCTTCACAAGGCCCCGGTGCGTCTTGAAATAGGTCCGCAGGTCTTCCACCTGCAGCAGGGGAGGTGCGAAGGAAAGCTCAGAGGAGGCCAAGTTACGAGCTCCGCAGTCGGGGGTCGACCGCGTCCCGCAGGGCGTCCCCAAGAATGTTGAAGGCCAGCACCAGGATGAAGAGGGCGCTGGAGGCAGCCACCAGGTTCCACCAAATCAGCGGCTCCCGCGCCAGTTCCAGGCGGGCACCGTCGATCATGTTCCCCCAGCTTCCGGTGCCGGGCGGCACCCCGATGCCGAGGTAGGTCAGGATCGCCTCATAAAGAACCACGCCGCTGAAGCCGAGGGTGACGTTGATGATCACCAGCGGCAGCAGGTTGGGCAGAATGTGCTTCCGCAGGATGGCGGAGTGGCTGAGTCCGAGCGCTCGCGCCGCCCGGACATACTCCCGGTCCCGGTGCTTCAGCGTCTCGCCGCGGGAGAGGCGGCAGAGGCCGACCCACGACGTGACCCCCAGGGCGATGCAGATTTGCGGCACCCCCTTGCCCAGCACCATCAGCAGCGAGACCAGCAGGAGGATGCTGGGGATGGAGTCGAGGACGGTGTAGACGTACTGCACCCCGTCATCCACCCGCTTCCCGAAGTAGCCCGCGCACATCCCGAAGACCAGCGCAAGCGGCGTGGCGATGAACGAGGTGAGGCCCCCGATGATGATGGCCGTGCGGGCACCCTTCAGGGTCTGGTGGAGGACGTCCTTGCCCACCGCATCGGTGCCGAGGAGGTGGAACCCCTTCAGCTTCTGCGGGACCGGCTCACCCGTGGTCTCCTGGGCGAACGGGGCGGAGTAGGTCTTCTCATCCTCGCGTGCGAAGACCCGATCGATCACGCTGAGTTGGTCCGCGCCCTTCTTGTCCGCCCACGCAATGCTGTCCAGCACGGCGATGCCGCCGTAAACCGTCAGGATCACCAACGCCACCCGCGCCCAGGGATTGCGGCCCATGCGGCGGTACGCCTCGCGCCAGAGCGGCTGCTTCCGGGCACGGAAGGCGGCGACCAGGATGCCGAATAGCATCACGATCGGGATGAGATTGAGCGGGTCTTGCATGAAGAGAGTCGTAGGGGACGAGAAAGGGGAGGGAATGGGGGGCAGGTAACGGCTACCAGACGGCGACTACTCGAGGCGGACGCGAGGATCCACGGCGGCGTAGCTGATGTCGGTAAGAATAGACCCGATGATGTAGAGAATGGTGCCGAGGAAGACGGTCGCCCGGACGGTGGCGAAGTCCTGGCTGTTGATGGCGTCCACCGTCATGCTGCCGATCCCCGGAATGCCGAAGAACGACTCCAGCAGCAGACTGCCGGTCAGCAGGAACGGGATGGCCAGCACCACGGTGGTGAGGATTGGGATGGCCGCGTTCTTGAAGACGTGGCGCATCAGGATGACCTGCTCCTTCACGCCTTTTGCGCGGGCGGTGCGGACGTAATCCTGGTTCACCTCTTCCAGGAAGAAGGTCCGATAGAGCCGGATGCTGGCCCCAAGGCCGGAGACCGCGCCCACCAGGCCCGGGAGCATCACAAACTTCCAGGCATCCTCACCCACGCGGAAACCGCCCAGCGGGAAGAGCTTCCACATCTTCCCCATTAGGAACTGCCCCGCGATGATGTAGACCATGTAGACAATGCTCATCATCAGCACGCAGATCAGCGTGCCGCCGGTGTCCACGTAGGTTCCACGGAAGTAGGCGAAGAAGAGCGCCATGAGCAGCGCGGTGACCACCGAAACCGCGAACGCCACGGTAGCCACGGCCGCCGAAGGACCAATCCCCGCCTTGATCTTGTCGATGATCTGCTCATCGGTGGAGTCGCTCTTCCCGAAGTTGAAAGTGAAGAGTTCAAGGATGTGCTTCTTGGCCTGCTCGCTCCGTGGCTTGTCATATCCGTGGTCCTTGACCCACTCTTGGATCTGCTCCTTGCTCGGGTTGCGCGCCGAAAGGTTCTGGCGCGCCATCTGCTCTGGAGTGGCGACTAGGTAGAAGAGCGCAAAAGTTGCCAGGGAAACCCCGAGCAGGATAGGCACGGCATAGAGAAGGCGGCGGAGGATATAGGCGAACATTAAGCCATTCCTCCCCTGCCCGAGACCGTGCCCGTGCCGGCTGCATCACCCTTCCTTAGCTTGCGCCGCTGCCGCTGTTTGACCGCCTGCGCCGCCGGGAAGGCGATGAGCCCGATGGCGGCGAGACCCAGGAAAGACGGCCAGTAAACGGGGTCATTCCACTTTCGCTGCATCTGGACCCGCATTGCGGCGTTCGTGCCGCGGTACTTGAGGAAGTCGTTGGCCACGGCGTGCGGTTTCACGTTGGTGTGCCAGGCGTAGGAGAGGCTGGTGACCACCGTATGCTCCCGGAGGATGAGCGGGCAGTCCTCGGCGGCGATGTCCCGCAGGCGGTGGATCAGCTTCAGGCGTTCCGGGCTGTCGTCCATAGCGCGCATCTGCTCAAAGAGCCGGTTGTACTCCGGATTGTCGTAGTTGGAAGCGTTAGGGCCGGGACGACGATTGGGGCCGTACAGCAGGAAGGTGAAGTTCTCGGCGTCCGGGTAATCAGCGCTCCACCCATAGGTGACAAGCTGGAACTGCCCCTTGTCCACCTTGTCCTGCCAGACGATCTGCCGCCAGAAGCGGGTCTGGACCTTGACCCCCAGCCGCTCCAGCTGCTTGACCAGTTGCAGTACAATCTGGCGTTCGCCTGCGTCGTCCGCCGGGGAATCGTAGTAGATGGTCAACCGCTCACCGCTTGCTGCGTCTTGGCCCTCGGGATAGCCCGCCTCCGCCAGCAGTTGCTTCGCCTTGGCCAGGCTATCCGGCACCCGGTAGGGGTTCCGGTAACTCGGATCGTAGCCAAAGATGCCGGGGGGAATGAGGGACTGCGCCGGGATGCCCTTCCCCATTGAGAAGACGTCGATGTATTCGGTGGCGTCCGCCGCCAGCGCGAGGGCCTGACGCAGCTTCCGCTTCTGCGGAGTGTAGCCGCCCACCACGGGATCTTTCATGTTGAAGATGTGGTAGCGGATATCCGCGCCGGGCACGTCCGTGGGGCTGATGCCCTTCTCGGCCATCTCCGGCGTCACGGCTCCCTGGGTGCTGACCGCCTGCGCGAAGTTCTCCGCCGTCAGGTTCCAGGTGTCCAGGTATCCCTGAAGGAAGAAATTCCAGCCGGTGATCGTCTCCTTGTTGATGTTGAAGACAATCTTCTCCGCCAGCGGCAGGCGCTTGCCGGCGTCCTTCAGTAGCCCCCGCTCTGCATCGCCCTTCTCGCCCTCGGAAGGGTAGGTTTCGGGAAGGCGGTTGGGGTTGGCCGTGAGGACGATGCGCTGCTTGCGATTTAGCTCGGTCATCATGTAGGGGCCGCAGCCGACCGGGTTCCACTTGAACTCGCTGCCGAAGTGCTCCACCGCCTCCCGCGCGATGGGCGTGGTGAAGTGCATCGCCATCAGGTAACGGAGCTGTGGGTAGGCCTGGTTCAGGCGGATGCGAAGGGTGTACGGATCGTTCGGGTCCGGCTTCGCCCCTTCCAGGTACTTGCTGTAGTCGAAGCCGCCGTTCTTCGCCGCCTCAGCGGCCTCCGCGAAGCCGATCAGCTTGTCGGAGAGGAAGGAGGCGATGGGGCACTTGATCTTCGGGTCGGCCATGCGCTGGAAGGCGTAGGCGATATCGGCGGCGACCACTTCCCGCCCCTTCCCGCCGCGGAAGCACGGGGAATCCTGGAAGCGAATCCCCTTTTTCAGAGTGAAGGTCCATTCCTCGCCCTGAACGGTCTTGCCCGCCCATTGAAAGGTGGCCGGCTTCCGCTCCGGTTCCTTCGCTCCCAGATAGAGCTCCAGCACGAAGGGTCGCTTCAGGTAGTGGTACTGGTAGAAGCCCGGACAGATGTTGTCGAGGACCAGCGCTTCCGTGGTGGTGTAGGAGAAACTGGGATCGTAGCTGCGCGGCTCCACCGGCATGTTGCGCAGCATGGTCGTCCCCTCCGACGTCCCAGGCGGATAGGGGTTGTTGCTGCATCCGGAAAGCGCCGACGCACCTGCCACCAGCGCGAGCGCGCCCGGAAGAAGTCCATAGCGACGGAAGGGCAAGTTGAGGGACATCAGCTTTCCTGAAAGCTGCCTAAAGGCTGCCTAAAGAGTCTCTGAACGTAGCGAATACGTGAAGCCGTGCCTGGAAGTGCCCAAATGCGCTTGCCCCCAGAACCGGTGGCTCGCTTGCTGTCGCAGAGGGGTCTTGGAGACGCTGGTCGGCCAGTTGATGAGGGGAATAGTCGCATGCCGTGGCGTCCGCACGGGAATGGCTGAAGGCACGTTTGTGGTACGAGCCAAGGCAAGGGGATCGGCCTGACCGCACCGTTCGATTTCGCGATTCAAGTCTTGCGTCGGAGGCCCATCCGTACGGTGGATACAGTAGTACCTGTAGCGCGAAGCGGCCGCAAGCGACAATGCGCCGCTCGGTCGCCAGCGTCGCCTGCGATCACTCTCAGTTCAGGCCCGCAGCGCAGTCTCGCGTGTAAGCGTGGGGAGCGATGCCCGGTTCGTTGGGTGCCAACCCGATAGCATCAGTGGCAAAGACAACTCTCTGGCCGTCAGCGCTGATGGAGGGCGAGGCACGTTGGCTTGCGATGCGTTCTCTTGTTCAGGTGATGCATTTTTTACTGCCAGAAGACTCGCACCGCCATAGGTGAATGCTCTGGATCAACCGGGTTGATCATTGGTCCCTGTGACTGATTTCAGCTTGTATAAACCGCGACCGCTCCTATGGTCCGCAGATGAGCGAGCCGGAAGGCAGCAACCGCCTTCCGGCCCATCCTGGCAAAGGCTACTGAGGCGCCCCTGCCGTCGGCATTCGCATTCCGCCGCCCGGGCCGCCACCTGCACCAGGCATCATCGCGCCGCCACCACCAGCGCCACCCGCTCCGCCCATCGCGTTCATGGGCCTCTTGGCACCATCTTTGGGCATGCGCGTTCCCATCGACTGCATCTTTTGGGTGTCAACTTGCGTGGGTGCGCCGCCCTTCTCTTGAGGCGTGCTGCAACCTGCCAGCAGACTGGCCATCGCCAGCGCGGAGAAAGCCCTTACCACTCCAACATCGAACCAACGTCTCATGCTCTATCCTCCTCGAAACGCAAGAAGACTTGCGACCAACCTTCAGTGGGTGAGTCCATTCGGGCCGTCAGAGGCAGCAGTGCCCGCCTTGAGCGGCGCCGCGACTTTAGAGTCCTGGACCAGACGATAGTAGCGATCAGCGGCCAGGTCGCGGAATGCCGACCGGCTTCCGTCCGGCCACAGCACCTCAACCTGGCTGGTGGCGTGGGAGCCCAGTCCCACCACCACCCGAGGGTGGTGCTCCGAGAGGAAGCTGCCACCAGACTTGCGGAGGGCGGTGCGCGTGACACCTCCCGCAGTGACCTTCACAACGGCACCGATGGCATCGCGGTTGCAGCGTGTGCCCTGGAGTTGGAAGCCGATCCAATGGTTCCGGTTGCCGCCGTCGTTCCGCCAGAGAATTCCTTTCCGGTTGTTCCAGAGCAGCGCCACGTCCAGGTCGCCGTCGTTATCGATGTCCCCGTAAGCAGCGCCCCGCGCCACGATCCGCTGGTTAGGAGCGGGGCCGAGGGACTGTCCCACTTCCCGGAAAGAGCCGTCGCCCCGGTTGCGGTAGATCAGCGGCCGCTGCTCATAAGTGATGGCGCTGTCCTTACTATTGACGAAGTCGTCAATGTGGCCGTTGGCGGCAAGTGCATCCTGCCAGCCGTCATTGTCGAAGTCGAAGAAGAAGGCGCCAAAGGTGAGGAAGAGCTGGCTGGGTCCCGCCATGCCTGCAGGCATGGCTTCGTCTTCAAAGAACGCATCTCCGCGGTTGCGCAACAGCGCCAATCCTTCGCGGGCGAAGTTGCCGATGAGCAGTCCGAAGCGGCCATCATTGTGCCAATCGGCGGTGTCGATGCCCATTCCGGCGCGCGCCGTGCCTTGCGGACCCACAGCGATGCCGTTCTCGGAAGCACGCTCTTCGAAGCGCTTCCCCCCCTGGTTCAGGAAGAGGAAGTTGGCCTCGGTATCATTGGCAACGGCGATGTCGGGCCAGCCGTCCTGGTTGAAGTCCGCAACAGCTACCCCGAAGCCCTTTCCAATCGACCGGGTCAGACCCACACGGGCGCTTACGTTCTCAAACCGCCCACTTCCCAGGTTGCGATAAAGCGTCATCGGGAGGCCTTCGAACACCGAGGGCGGGCAGTAGGACTTCGCCTGCGGCGAGCCGCACCAGACATCCGTCTCGGGGGTCCAGCGGACGTAGTTGAGGACCACGAGATCGAGACGGCCATCGCGATCATAGTCCAACCATGACGCGCTGGAACTCCACTTCCAGGGCAGGCCGCCCGGTTCGAAGGACTCGCCCGCAACACCAGCCGAGAGGGTGACGTCGCGGAACCGGCCGTTCCCCTCGTTCCGCATCAGGCGATTGGATCCAAGTGCCGTGAAGTAAAGGTCGGTGTCGCCATCGTTGTCGTAGTCGCTGGCGGCCACGCCCATTCCGTACTGGTTGAAGTCCAGCCCGCTCGCAAGCGTGACGTCCTCGAACGAGCCGTCGCCCTGGTTGCGATAGAGGTGGGGCCGGGTGCGGTTGTCCGGGGTTCTGCGGTTTGGCCAGGGGCAGCTATCCACGTAGAGAAGGTCCAGCAAGCCGTCGCTGTCATAATCCAGGAAGGCGACGCCGGAACCGACCGTCTCCGGCATGAACTTCGCCCCGTACGCTCCGCTGTGATGGACGAAGCGGATGCCGGCCGACTCCGTGATGTCCTGAAACTGCACCATCTCAGGCTCCGCCTCATCCGCTGGGCGGTGGGCGGCGTCCCGGCAGCCGGCCACACTGGCGGACACCGCCAGAAGTGCCGTCAGGAAGAGCGCCGCAGATAGAAGGCAGCGGTTCATGCCGGCGAACTCCGCGAGAGCCGGGCGAGAAGCTCCTGTTGATCGACGGTTCGACCCATCTGTCCGTAAATGGCGGCGAGGCTCCGGAGGGCGTCCGCATCGCGGGGAGAGAGGGTCAGCAGGCGACGGTACTCCCGCTCTGCCTGCAGCGGCGCCTGCATGCGGGTGAAGTAGCGGGCCAGAGCCCGAACCGCCTCCGCGTCCTTCGGGCTGCGGGAGACCCGCGCAGTCAGGATCTCCTGCGCCTGCACGAACTCCCGGTAACGCTTCGCGAGGCCAAGCATCCAGCTCGCCTCATCTTCTTTTCCCAGCTTTCGGAGGGCATCGCCAAGGGGCTGGTAGCGAGTGCCGTCCCCCGGCGAGAGGTCAACAGCATGGCGAAGGGCGAGAACCGCATCCTCTTTGCGCCCCATCGCAGCGTAGGCGAGGCCGAGTTGCTGGAGTATTGCCGGGTCGCTGCGGTCCAGTCGGATCGCTTCCTCCAGCAGTTTCACTGCTTCCTTCATCAGCTTCGGCTGATCCTGCTGGGCCATGAGCAGTCTCGCGAGCGAGAGGCGAGGGCCAGGGTATTCGGGAGAGAGACGGATCAAGCGCCGGTAGGTGTCACCGGACTGCTTCATTCGTCCAGCGCTGTTGTAAGCGGACGCTAGGGTCGCCACTACCTGCGGACTTGGAGATTCTGACCGGGCGGCTTCCTCCAGGAGGCGGAAGACGTCTTCCTGGAGGTTTGCCTCTGCATAGGCGCGGGCGAGGGCGACGGTCATCTCCGCCGATTGGGGAAACCGACTCCGGGCAGCCTCCAGGACCCGGATGCGATCCGGATGCCGCTGAAGCGCCTTGAGCGCGCCCGCCACCTGTCGGTGAGTCCCTTCCATCTCCGGATGCCGCTGGAGACGGAGCTGATAGTGCCGCAAAGCCTTGGCGGGGTCGCCCGCCTGCTGGTAGTAGGTTCCAAAAAGGAGGTCGGCCGCATCCGCGTCCCCCAGGCGACGCATCAGGCGGGCAGCCAGGAGCGCGGCCCGAGGCTGTTCCGTACCGAACTGGTTGGCACGCACATACGCGTCGGCGGCCTCCCGCCACTGGCTCCGCTCCTCGTGGATGAGCGCCAGTTCCCACCAGGCGCGGCCGAGGGTCGGCTCCAGTTTCAAGGCCTGGGTGAGCAGCTTCTCCGCCTCGCGACGGTCCCCCTTGTTGCCGGCCGCCAGCAGGCACTGCGCCGAGAGGAGTTGCATCTGTCCGCTCAGCCGCGCGGGACGGAAGTAGCGGGCCGCCTCACGCTTCCGACCCAGGGAGGTGAGCGCCACCCCGGCGGTGAGGTAGGGGCCGAAACGGCTGGGGCTATGGTCCACGGACTTGAGGGCGAGGTCAAGGCTGGTGCGGAAGTCCTCTGCGCGCAGAAGGGCGGCGGCGAGAGCTTCCCGCTGAGCCGTGGGATCGTCCTCCACCTCCTCAAAGCTGGATGCTTCGGCGGTAATCAGTCGGCCATCCCGAGTTTGGAATCGCGCGAGACGCTCAGCAAGGGGGCGCTCGCCGATCAGCGGCAGGCCGCGCGGGTCGGTGGGAATAGACCTCAAGGCACGGCGCGCCCCCTGCGTGTCACCCAGGGCGATCTGCGTATCGGCTTCCCAGATGCGGGCCTGCAAGGAGTGCGGCCGAAGCACGACGATCCGCCGGGCTTCCACCAACGCAAGCTGGTGCTGGGCAAGCTTTGTGTAGCACCGGAAGAGCTTGCGGCGAATGGTCAGCTCTTCTGCGCCATTCGCCAGCGCCATCTTGAGGGAGTCAACCGCCGAGAGCCAGTGCTGCTCGGCGAGGTATCCCTCGGACAGGCGGAGCCACCAGGCCGCGTCCTGCGGCTCTTCCTGCACCAACTGCTGGAGATCCCGAATGACGGCCGCGTTCGCGAAGAGTGGTGAGGGCGGCTGAACCGGCGCAAGAGAACTCAGGCCCCACGAGATCCCCGCCGCGACCACTGCGGCGAGGAACAGACCGAGGATCACGCGAGATGGACGGAGGCCCTGAACGGCCGAGGGAAGTTTGCTTGTGCGGGCGCTCTCTACCATGGTGCAACGGCTTCGGACGCGGAACCCTGGTCTGTGAATCCTAACCGACTCCAGCGACTTGGCGCATGGCATGCGTCGCCATGGCCGGGAATCCGCTGACGGGGCCACATACTCTGCGTGGGTGAGACGGGCGATAGGGAAAGGCGGCGGGGAAGGGTGGCGTGTTTCACGCCAGACCGATCCCCGCCGCCTCAGACCCAAAAGCCGCGCCTTACCCACGCAGGGGTATGTCGACTACCGGTTCGGGTTGTACTGCTGGCGGGTCCCGTTCCAGTAGGTATTGGGATCCTCGCCCGGCCGAATCCAGACCCTTGAGAGCTGGATGGACTTCACGTGTCCGTCGATATAGGACACCACACAGCCCCCCTGATGCCGAGCCATTGGCACCGCCGTATCTGGCACAACATCTGGATCCAGCGGATGCCGGGTCCAGCCAGAGAAGGTGTCCTGCAACTGGCCGCGGTAGGCCGAGTAGTTGTCCGGGTTCTGCAGGTACAGGTTGTAGGCCGGTCCGCCCGCGTTCAGCCGGGCGCTGTCCTGGAACTGGATGGTGTCCGCAGGCCGCTGCACCTGCGCCAGCGGCACGTTGGCCACCGCCAGGTTAAGACCAACCCCGCCCCAGATCGCCTTGACGTCGTCCGGGCTGCCATCGTTCAGATGCTCCCGGTCCGGGCAGCGGAAGATGCCGATGTTCTTGGCGTAGGGCTGCAGCAGAATCTGCCACTGCGCCCGCTGGTGCGGATTGCGCCCTTGTGCATCGTTGCCCCAGTTGCCATCGAACTGGATGTAGTGGGTGAGCACCTCGTCGTAGTCCTGCGTGTACATCATTGAGGCATTGGTAATCTGCTTCAGGTTGGAAACACATGTGGACTTGCGTGCCGCCGCCCGCGCCTGTGCGAAGACCGGGAAGAGGATAGCTGCAAGGATAGCGATGATGGCGATAACTACGAGGAGCTCGATGAGCGTAAAGGCTCGAGCCCATCTGCGCTTGATGCGGGTCATGTGTCTTTGACCTCCGTGGGCCACCATTGGCCCTGGTATCCGCCAGCATCCGCGTTATCTAGAGGTGGTCTAGAGATTGTTGCTGGCAGTTTGCAGCAGTTCAAAGCTTGAACCAGTATCTCCTTCAGGTGGTGGTTGGCAGGTGAAAAAATCTTTTGTTTTGCCTCGGTCACCCTGCACCACGTCCCACCTGCAGGGGCGAGACGGAATCAGGATTTCAACTTGCGCGGGTTTGGATGCGAACTGGCTGCCGCCTCGCTCGATCTGCCCGACCGGAGCTTGCGCCGCTGCCTTTGACGGACGGCGTAGGCGGCGGGGACGGCAACTCCCACCATCAGCAGGGCCGCCAGCGTGAGGGGCCAATAGACCGGCCGGTTCCACTCCCGCTGGCGGGCGGCGCGGCGGGGTCCGTCGATGCCGCGGTACTTCAGCCAGTCGTTGGCAACGGGGTGCGGCTTGACGTTGGTGTGCCAGTCGTAGGCCAGCATCAGGGTGACGGTGTGCAGGCGCGGGATGACGGGGCAGTCCTCCTCGGCGACTTTCCGCATCTGCCGGATGATGGCCATGCGTTCCGGCCCGTCCTCCATCGCCCGCATCTGCTCGAAGAGCCGGTTGTACTCCGGATTGTCGTAGCCGGAGGTGTTGGGACCGGGACGACGGTTGGGGCCGTAGAGCAGGAAGAGCATGTTCTCCGGGTCCGGGTAGTCCGCATACCAGCTCCCTGCCACCATCTGGAAGCCGCCCGTATCGATGCGGTCCTGCAGCACGATGTCGCGCCAGAAGCGGGTCTCCACCCGGACGCCGAGGCGCTGGAGGTGCTTCACCAGCAGCGCGACCTCCTGCCGGTCGCCCGCGTCGGAGGCGCTGCTGTCGTAGTAGAGGGTGAGCCGCTCGCCGCTCTTTGGGTCGATGCCGCCGGGGTAGCCCGCCTCCGCCAGGAGCCGCTTCGCCAGGGTGAGCTTGGGGTCGAACTGCCGGTAGGGGTTGCGGTAGCTCTCCTCGTAGCCGGGGATTCCGGGCGGGACGTAGGTCTGCGCCGGGATGCCGTGGCCCTGGGTGAAGAGGTCGATGTACTCGCGGGAGTCGTAAGCGAGCGAGATGGCTTGCCGCAGCTTCCGCCGCTCGGGCGTGTACCCGCCAACGACCGGATCCTTCATGTTGAAGCTGTAGAAGGCGGTGCCCGCGTCAGGCGTGATGGAGAGCTTTACGCCACGCCGCTTCATCTCTTCCGTGGCGGTGCCGGTCTGGCTAACCGCTTGGCGGAAGCTCTCGGGCGTGACGTTCCAAGAATCGATGTAGCCCTGTTGGAAGAGGCTCCAGCCGGTGATGGTCTCCTTCTGGATGATGAAGACCAGCTCTTGGGCGCGTGGCAGCCGTAGGCCGACGTCCTTGAGCAGCCCTTTCTCCGCGTCACCTGGCTCTCCTTCGCTGGGGTAAGTCTCCACCAGACCGTTGGGGTTCGCCTCCAGCACGATGCGCTGCTTGCGGGTCAGCTCCTTGAGCCGGTACGCCCCGCAGCCGACCGGATGTCGCTTGAACTCGCCGCCGTAGAATGCCACCGCCTCGCGGGGAATGGCCGTGGTGAAGTGGAGCGCCATCAGGTAGCGGAGCTGCGGATAGGGCTGGTTGAGCCGGACCCGGAAGGTGTGGCGGTCCTGGGGGTCGAGCACCAGCCCTTCCATGGGCCGGGAGTAGTCGAACGTGCCGCTCTTCCGTGCCGCGTCCGAGGCCGCCGCGAAGCCGAGGAGCTTGTCGACCATGAAGCCGTACATCGGCGACTTCACCTTGGGGTCGGCCATCCGCTGGAAGGCGTAGGCGATGTCCGCCGCGACCACCTCCCGCCCCTTGCCGCCGGGGAAGCAGGGGTCGTCCTGAAAGTGGACCCCGCGCTTCAGGGTGAACGTCCACTCCTCGCCCCGGATCAGCTTGCCGTCCTGATTGATGGTGAAGGGACGACGCTCCGCCTCCTTCGCGCCCAGTGCCAGCTCCAGCTTCAGGGGCCGCTTCAAGTAGTGGTACTTGTAATAGGAAGGGCAGATCTGATCGATCACCAGTCCCTCGCCGATGGTGTAGGCGAAGCTGGGGTCGAGGCTGCGCGGCTCAGCGGTGAGGGCGCGGAAGATGACCGGCCGCTCCGTGAGGCCCGGCTCATAGGGGTTGTTGCTGCACCCGCCCGTGAGGAGGATCAAGAGCAGCAAACTCGGCCTGGCGAGCCGTGCGGCGTGCGTGAGGTGCAATCGGACGGTCATCAGGAGGAGTTGGTGCCGGAGAATGTCGGATGCGCCTTTTATAGCCGCCGGTATGTCACGGCGCGAAAAGGCGCAGGGGGTAGGCGCTGAGGCGGGGAGGCTTGGTTGAGAGGATGGTGCGGCGATCCTGCGGAACCATCGACTTGCGGACTCTCGAGCGCGTATCCGGCACTGTAGACAGCTTCACCCAGCATCTTCGGCGTAGTGAACGGGGATTGGATGGTTCATCATGAGCGTTCGTGTCCGCCAACGCCCGGTCCTTGATCGGCCAGGTCGAAAGCCCGGCGATGCAGCCCCGCAGCTCCCGGCGAGCGGTCCGGTTTACGAGGAGCTACTCAGTCAAGACCCGAGGTGGGCTTTGAGCGAAGGAAGTCGCCATTTCGAAGGGGAGAGCGCCGTCTACAAGGCGCTACACAAGATCACGGACCGCCTGGGCTCTTTGGGCATCCCCTATGCGGTGGTGGGCGGGATGGCACTCTTCCGGCATGGCCTGCGCCGCTTCACGGAGGATGTCGACATCCTCGTCACCAGGGAAGATCTCCTGCGGGTTCACGAGAAGCTGGATGGACTGGGCTATCTTCCCCCGTTTCCTAACAGCAAGCACCTCCGGGATACGGAGCTTGGGGTGCGAATCGAGTTCCTAACGACGGGCGACTATCCCGGTGACGGCAAGAGAAAACCGGTATCGTTTCCGGACCCACGAGCCGTCAGTTTCGAGGCGGAGGGCGTCAGTTACGTCCATTTGCACACGCTGGTAGAACTGAAGCTCGCCTCGGGGATGACGAACCTGGGGAGGCTCAAGGACCTCTCGGACGTGCTGGAGTTGGTCAAGGTTCTCGACCTTCCAAGGGACTTCGCCGACCAGTTGGATCCGTTCGTCCAGGACAAATACCTTGAGCTCTGGAAGGATGCCCGGAAGCGTTACGTCACGGCGTGGCGAAACAGGCGGCTCACTGCGGAAGCGAAGTCCATTGAGGAGATGGCCGCCATGCTGCGTGCGGCTGCCGATCGGCTGGATCAAATGCGAGAGGACGGAGTATCTCTCGAGGATGACGGGAGCATTGGTGACGACACGGCACTGCTTGTAACCACGGATCCCAAGATCGCCGAGAAGTATGGCCTCGTGGATGAGTTCGAGTACTGGGGACGAGAGGAGGGAGCGCAGGGCGGTGAGTCTGAAGGTGCGGATCTTGCCTGACAATCTTTTCAGACCGGCGCACCCCTAAAGAGCGGAGAGAGGACCTCGGTTCTGATTCCCTGTGACCCCGCTCGAAAGCGGTAAGGGGTGGAGGAGGATGTCGGTGCAGGTCACGGGAATCGACTGGGCCAGCGCGGCGGATGACCGCGCCTCGGTAACGCTGACGGAGGCCTCTGGGGCGATTACCATCGCCAGCGTCTCCTGCTCCGTTACGAACGAGTACGCACTCGATTACTGCAGGGACACCATGACGCAAGTCGTCGCCGTGGACGTTCCCTTCGGCTGGCCCGCCGCCTTCCAGGAGTTCGTGGCCGGTTGGCACCCAGGTGGGACCACAGCCCCGCCCGACGGTCGGCACTTCCGTCTCCGGCAGACCGACCAGGTGGTCCACCAGGAACTGGGGAAGTGCCCCCTCTCGGTTTCCACGGATCGCATTGCCATGGCCGCGCGCTCGTGGGTGGAACTGGTCGCGCAAAGGCAACTCGGGGCGCAGGTCGACGTGGGTCAGGGTGTAACTCCCCCAACTGGCCCAGCTGTCATCGAGGTTTACCCTGGTGCGACTCTGGCCCAGTTCCTGCCGAAGGGTGGCGAGACCAGCATCGAGAGCTACCGGAAGCTTCCGGAAGTGCGGGCTAGAGTGGTTGACGCGCTCCGACAGCAGTTCCGCATTGCCTGCAATGCGGAACACCGCGAAGAGTTGATTGGGACGGGCGCGGTCTCTCACCCGTTGGACGCGCTCATCGCTGCCCTTGTAGCGCTTTGCTACGCGGGGCGGCTTCCCGGCTGGACCATCCGCCGCCCCACGGAAGCAGAGCTCCCACTCGCCCTTCGCGAAGGCTGGATCTTCTTTCCGGTTCCTGAGATGGGGCGATGAGTTCAGCGGCCGGAACCGCCGCCAGGGCCGAGAGCGCCTTCACCGCGCCTCGCCTAGAAAGGGAGGGGTGGGATTCAATTACTGGGCAGGCTTTCGTGACAATGTAACCTGGGGTAGCCTAGGCCCTTGTGGCCGTGGGTCTACCGTGCTCCCAAGGGGGACGCGCCACGTCCAGCCAGGTGGATGGACCCTGCGGTCTCCTGCGAACCACGCGCACTAGGCGCTAGGCTACCGGCTTGTTCGTGAGAATTGCTGAGGTTGCCCAGATCCAGGAACCCACCCGAAAGGGAGTGTTTGTTTGACATGGGAAACGCCGCGTCATCCCAAAGGGTTGCCGTTCAGCGCGGGTCCCCGGCAAAGCGCCAAGAGACGGGATGCTCCCGGGTCAGTGGTGCCTGCGTCAGCCGCGCGCGGACCAGCTCCACCGGCATAATGCCTCCCTGGAGGATGGCGTCGTGGAACTGGCGGTTGGTCATCTTGCCGGACGCCACCAGCTCCCGGTGCAGCGCCCGGAACTGCAGCCCGCCGAGTATGTAGGCGGCCTGGTAGAGCGGCGGATAGCTCCCGTTGAAGCTGCGCCGCACCTCCGCCTCCGCATTGGCCCGCTCGTGCCCAACGCGGTCGACCAGGAAGTCGATGCACTGCTTGGGCGTCCACCTCCCCAGATGGAAGTTGAGGGAGAAGAGGATGCGTGCGCACCGGTGCATCCGCCAGAAGAGCATCCCGACCCGATCCTCCGGGGAGCGGGGGAACTCCATGTCCCAGAGCTGCATCTCCCAGTAGAGCGCCCATCCCTCCGTCCAGAACGGTGTGGCGAATAGGCGGCGGTGGGCGTTGTACCGCGCGTTCATGAACTGCTGGAGATGATGGCCGGGGATCAGCTCATGCTGCACCGTGGCGCGGGAGAAGTGGACGTTGTTCCCCCGCATGCTCATCAGCTTGTCCTCGTGGCTCATCGCGTCCGTCGGGTAGGCGACCTGGATCACTTCTCCGCCCAGGAAGAAGGGCGAGACCTTCTGGCGCTCCGGCGAGAGCATTTCCACGCGCCATGTCTCCTTCGCCAGGGCGGGCACGGTCACCAGGTCGCGCCGCTCCACAAACTCGATGGCCTCCAGTGCCAGCTTGCGGATCACCTCCGGCTGCTTCCCCGGCTCCACGTGGAGCGTCTTCACTTTCTCCACCGCCGCCTTCACGTCGGTGCCAAGCCCCATGTCGCGCGCCGCTCTCAGCAGCTCCGCATCGCACCAGGCGAACTCCCGCTCCGCGATGGCCACCAGCTCTCGCGGAGTGTAGGGGATGCGCTCCACCGCCAGATCCGCCTTCAGCCCCTCCGCGCCAATGGGATCGCCGATGATCGGCTCCTCCTGACCCTCCCGGATGCCGGCCACCTGCTCCCGCAACAGCTTGCTATAGCCGAAGAGCGTCGCGTCGGCCTTCTTGAACGGGTCGGCGTTCCACCAGGTGAAGAGGGGGTCGTAGCCGGCGTGGAAGCGGTACCACTGCCCCAAGGTCCCACGCAGCTCCTCGGCCGCGCCGGCGGCACGGAACCCCACCACGACGCTCGGCCGCTTCGACCCGCCCTGCTTCACCGCCGCGACCACCGTCTGCCGCGCCCGCTCAATCTCGGCGGTCAGTGCGGTCAGCCGGGTGGCGGTCGCCTTCGGTTCCAGCGGCTCCTGCCGACGCCGTGCGTCCTGTAGCTCCGTGACCTCCCCTGCGAAGGGAAGAAGCCCGGCCATCTCCGCGAAGAGGTCCTGGTCCCGGCCCAGCTCGTGCTGCGCGTACTCCAGGTGTCGGTCCAGGAGCAGGTAGTCCAGCTTCCCCTCATGGGTGAGGCGGTCGAACTCCAGCTCCTTCAGCCGCTGCCGCCATCCCGCGTGGAACGATTCCAGGCGGTCCCGCCGGGTCGGAGAGAAGCCCGCGTCATAGCGTCGATAGAGGGCGTTGCGATCCGCGACGAACTGCTCCACC
>JANPLG010000509.1:0-10458 GCA_031426395.1 Actinomycetes bacterium | reverse complement strand
TGCCGAGGATTTGCGAAGCGTAGCGTTCGGTAAGCAGTTGCATCGGGGCCACCAACCACGAAGCCAAGAGGAGAGGCTCGCGGGTAACCTTCTCCTCGGCGCAGCCGAACCCCTTATGGTTCTGGCTCCGCCAGGTTAGGGTATCAGTCGAGGAGCGGTAAGGTTGCTAACGGCCGTGCCCGGCATCGGCTGAACCCAATGCCTATTCATGCGAACCCCGCTCTGCGGGCTACGTTCAGGCCTGCGTGTACACGTTCTCAGGCGCTCTGCTCACCGGCGAAGGAGAACTCCCGGTCGCCGAACCGAATCCGGTCACCGGGGTGGATCAGCCGGTCGCCCTTGACGCGCTGGCCGTTGACGTAGGTGCCGTTCCGGCTGCCCTCGTCCACCAGGCGGAAAGCACCGCTCGCGGCTTCGATGCGTGCGTGCTCCCTTGAGACCTGGTTGCTATCGAGCACCAGTTCGCATTCCGCGCCGCGCCCGACGCGGGTGCAGCCTTCACGCACCCAGAGCGGCATCAGGTCGATCCGGGGGTTGGTGTCATGAACCGGCAGGCGGACCGGGTCGGCGCGAAGCCTGAGCACCACCATGACCGCCACCCCGGCGAGGGCGGCAATCCCGGCGAGGATCATCAGGGCGGTCCCAAGGGGCATCGCAGGTGAGTTGGAAGCCCCGGCGGCACCGACCGAGCCGCCGGCGGTCGCTGCGGAAGGGACGGTGACCAAAAGGCTTCCCTGGCCGGGTGCCTGATACCACGTCTTGCCGGTGGCGGGTGTGCCGGTCACTTCGACCGTTACTTCGCGGCGCGTGGCATCCGCTTGCGGCTTCGGGGTCCGGTAGGTGAGCCGGTACTCACGGCGAAGCTCCTGCGCCAGCGTGGAGTAGAGTCGCTCCAGGTCCTGGGGTGTCGGTGCATCCAGGTAGATGCCCCCCGTCTCCTGCGCGAACCATCGCAGGCGGTTGCGCTCAGCGTCCGGTCCGAGGGCCACCACGCAGAGAGCGACGCCGTTGGCGCGCGCATAGGTGACCAGCTCATCCACCTGGATTCGGCTGGAGAGATCCTGGCCGTCGGTCAGCGCCACCACCACACGCCGCGCCTCCGCGCGGGAGCCGCCGGCGGCAACCACGCTCCCGCCTGATCGCAGCGCGACCTGCGTGATGGACCAGTAAAGAGCGTCATAGAAGGTGGTGGTTGTGCCGGTGGGCTTCATCCGTTGGATGGCGGCCTGGAGCTCCGCCTTGTCCCGCCCTAGCGGCCGCTCCAGCGTGCTGCCGGACGAGAAGGAAACCAGCGCAGCCTGATCCTCGGGACCAAGCTGCTGGGCGAAGAGGGCGGCGGCGGTCTTGCCGTACTGGAGCTTGTCGTTCGCCACCATGCTGTAGCTGCAGTCCAGCGTCAGGCAGACGTCCAAGTAGTTTCCGCTGGACGTGACACTGAGGATTTGCGCCGGTTTGCCATCTTCCTGCACGCGGAAGGCACCAGGCAATCGCTCAAGCCCCGGCACATAGCGCTGCCGAGCGTCCACCGGGTTCAGGTAAAGCGTCACCTCGGGGAATCGGGCGGCGTTCGGCTGGGCCACGCGCACTTCGGCAGCCGCAGGCGTCGGGTTCGGCGCAACGGGCACCGGTGTCTGCGCGGAGGCGATGTGAGTTCCAGCACCCCCAATCCCGGCGAGCAGCAGGCACGTTCGGAGGCTGTTCTGAAGCAGGCGAGACATGGACGGTATGGCGGTTTCAGCAAGGGCCAGAGGAGAAAAGGGCCCTCCACATACCTCTACGGCGAAGTTTAGGATCGTGCAGTTCCCTATCTGTGGAATAGTTCACTCGGAGGCCGTTGATGAAACCACAGCCAAGGTAGCGCTCTTGCGTTAGTATGCCGTTACGCAGAAGTGCGGCCCCTCCTGCATTTCAACTCTCCCCTGGGAGACTCCGCATGGCGTCCGAGACCAGCCCAACGATCTCCGAAGCAGCGGCCGCTATCCCTGGCAAGGCAAGCAAGTCCGCGCCGTCCCCTTACGACGCTCCAGCCGGGGCGATGGGCCTGGCGCGCGAGGATGAGATCGCGCTGGTGGTCCGATGCCGCTGCGGTGAGCGGGAGGCCACGGAGCGCCTGATTCGAGCCAACATCCGGCTCATTTACAAGGTCGCCAGACGCTACCGCTGCCGAAGCTACACCCTGGATGATCTGGTTCAGGAAGGGATCGTGGGGTTGATGGCCGCGATCAAGCGCTTCGATGAGACGCGGGGCTACCGCCTGAGTACTTACGCGCTCCATTGGATTCGCCAGGCCATCGCGCGGGCCGTGGAGCAGAACGACCGACTCATCCACGTCCCGGTGCAGGCCACCTCCGAGATCCGGCGGTTGGTCCGGCTGCGGGAAGACCAGTTGCGCGACCACGGTCGACTAGCCTCCGAGGGGGACCTGGCCGTAGCCACGGGCCTCTCCGAACACCGCGTGGCGCAGCTCCTCGGCACAGCCGAGGACGCCGTGAGCCTGGACGCTCTGGTGGGCGGCGATCAGGAGACTTCCTTGCTGGAAATGGCGGAAGACCATGACGCTATCGACCCCGAGTACGCGGCCTTGGCAGGTCTCCATCGCGAACAGCTGCGCATCCTACTTGGAGCGCTCCGCCCTCGCGAACAGGAGGTGGTTCGCCAGCGCTACGGCTTTGATGGCCTCGCACCATGCACGCTGGACGAGCTAAGCCAGCGGATGCAGGTCTCGCGGGAGCGAGTGCGTCAGATTGAGGTGCGGGCAATCCAGAAGCTGCGCTACCTCATGCGCGCCAGCCAGTGGGACTGATCCGCAGATTTCGGATTTCGGATTTCGGATTGGAACACAGGGTGGCCGGGAGCAGGATGCTCTACCGCTCCTCCCTCGCTTCATCCCAATCTGATCGGTCATCTGCCACAAACATAGCCAGCAGCCTCGGTGCTGCGTTCGGTGCGCCCTGCAGCGCACGTCGCTAGCGGGTTCAAATCCCGCTCAGGGGACGATGTCCGGGTCTTCCCTAACCAGCCGTTCCGCCTCTTCCACATCCCAAAGCGCGGCATTGCGGATCGCGTAGAAGCGTGGGTCAACCTGACCGGGCTCAGACTTCATTAGGTCAATACCCAACTCGGAAAGCTGCGCCTTGAAGCTGTCCAGAGAACGCTGCAGCGCGTTAACGTCGAAGGGCACCCGGCCCTCTTCGTCTGCAGCATCATGGTTAGGAGGGAGCGGCTCAGGCATATCGATTCCTCTTCCTTCCTTCCGCTTCCACTATTAGGTGCAGCAGCGCCCTCGCTGGATGTTGCGGATCAATAGCCAAGCACTGATCCATTTCGTCCTCGCCTTCCTCCTGCGTGGCCTCGTATTCCGCGACCCCGCAGGAGCGCTCCCAGAGACGCTCCCCATTCGGCCGGTCCCACGTGGGGCAGGCCTCCTTTTTTCGGCGTCTCCCAGCTTCTATTCGGATGTGGGCTCTTACACGAGGGGAAGTCGCACCGTGATGTGAGAACAAAGCCATGCCATCCATCGCTCTCTCCGGATCTCCCCATGCTGCACGTTCTCTCCCATCCCCTCGCCAACCACTGGCTAGCTGAGTTGCGCGACGCACAGACAAAGCCCGCCGACTTCCGGCGCGTCCTCGGATCGCTCTCGACGGCGCTCTTCCTGGAGGCCAGCCGCGATCTAACGACCGTCCCACGGACCGTGACGACGCCGCTGGCGGAGACGGTCGGTCGGGCGCTACCGGCCTCGCCGGTGCTGATCCCGATCCTCCGCGCCGGACTGGGGATGGTCGAGCCAATCCTCTCGTTGCTGCCCGAAGCGCGGGTCTGTCACCTGGGGATGTTCCGGGACCACGCGACGCTGGAACCCGTCTCCTACTACCTGCCCAGCGCAGCAGACATCGCTGGGCGCGAGGCGTTTGTCCTTGACCCGATGCTTGGGACGGGCGGCAGCTCCATTGCGGCGCTCGAGTTGGTGAAGAGCTGGGGCGTGCGGTCGCTGCGGCTGGTCTGCGTGCTGGGCAGCCGCCCTGGCGTGGAGCGGGTCCGCGCGGCTCACCCGGACGTCCCCATCTATCTCGCCGCCCTGGACGAGCAGCTCAGCGACATCGGCTACATCGTCCCTGGTCTGGGAGACGCCGGCGATCGGCAATTCGGCGGCTGATCCGTTCTGGGCGCCGGCGACGCTTTCACCGCAAAGGCGCGGAGAGCGCAGAGAATGCAATCGGAAGCATCCAACCACGGAGACACGGAGACACGGAGACGGCACGGAGTTGTTTGAGAGAGTTGGAGAGATCCGCTTGTCGGCTGGCCCTGCGTTCGCACGGTGGCAACGGGAGAACTGTGCGGTTGCCGGGACGAGCGGTCATTGTGGAGACCCGCTGGCGTCCCTCAAACTCTTCTCTGCGTTCTCTGTGATCTCTGCGGTTCAAGTCATTCCGATGCATCAATCACGGCTCAGTGCGAAGCAACCAACCTGCAATCACTAGAGTGCGACTGCTGTACTAGCCAGGAATCGCGATCAACTGCTTTGGCGCGTGGGTCAGGAGCTTGCACCCGGAGTCGGTCACCAGGATGTCGTCTTCAATGCGGACGCCGCCCCAGCCTTCCAGGTAGACGCCAGGCTCCACCGTCAGCACCATCCCGGCATGCAGGATGATCTCCTCGCGCGGGGAGAGCGCCGGGTGATCGTGAACCAGCAGCCCGAGGCCGTGGCCCAGGCCGTGCTTGAAGGCATCGCCCAGACCTCGTGCGGTCAGAAGGTCGCGGGCCGCGGAGTCGACGGACTTGCCCGTTACGCCGGATTTGATTGCAGCGATTGCGGCAAGCTGGGAATCGAGGACTGCCTGATAGACCTCCCGGTGACGCGGCGTCGGCTCACCGAGGAACACGGTGCGGGTGAGGTCGCTGTTGTAGCCGTTCAGCTTGACGCCGAAATCAAGCGTGATGAACTCACCGGTGGCCAGCGGCTTCTCGGAGGCGCGGCCATGGGGTAGCGCGGAGCGGACCCCGCTGGCGACGATAGTGTCGAATGCTTCCTTCTCGGCGCCCTGCATCTTCGCCCAGAACTCCAGCTCCGCCGCCACTTGTCTTTCGGGCTTACCGGGCTGAAGGAGCGTGAGGAAGTAGTCGAAGGCGCGGTCGACCATGGCGCACGCGGCGCGGATGCGGGAGAGCTCGTCCGCATCCTTGATCCGCCGGAGCCCGAGCGCGAAGTTCGGGAGCGGCTTGAGCGTGATCGGCTCGCCCTCTTCGCTCAGCGTCTTCTGGAGCGCCGCGAAGCCGTTGACCGACAGGAAGTCGCCCTCCACCCCCAGTTCCGAGATGCCAAGCTGCCGGACCACTTCCCGGATCTTTCCCCCATACCCGTCGCTGGTGCGGGTGATCGCGGTCTCCAGCGCGGCGCACTCGCGGACGGCCTGATCCTGGTAGCGACCATCCGTGATGAAGACCGCACGCTCCGGGGTGACAACCAACGACGCGGTGCTCCCAGTGAACCCCGTCAGATAGCCCACGTCGACTGGGTTCTGGAACAGCGCGGCGGGAACACCTGCCTCGGAGAGGGTGGCGCGGAGCTTGTGGATGCGGGGAGTGCTCATGGAATTCGTTGCGATCGTCGTCGGTCAAAGTGGAAGAGCGCGAAAGAGCCAGGTGTCGAGGCTCCTTCGCGCTCCATTCAGTCAGGCTCGGCTACTTCCCGGTGCGGAAGGGTGCCGCAGGAAGTGCGCCGAGGTTCGCGAGGTTCGGTTCGGCTTCCTGATGCCAGCCGAAGCGCACGTCCACCGGCTGCGCCACGCTGGGGCTGGACACAACCACGGTCTCGCCCTCGATCACGGCGTTCGCCGCCACGAAGTTGCCGTCCGCCCCCGCGATCATGAACGCCTTGAGCGGCTGGTCGTCGCGGGAGATCAGGCCACCCTGGGCGTGGTCGAACCGGATGCGGATCTTGTTGCCTTCCACCGACTTGCTCTTGAAGAGCGGGCCGCTGTAGTGAGCCACCGGCTTCTTGTAGGTCTTCGCCAGCGCCCAGAGCGCCAGCCGTCGGCCCACTTCCTGCTTGTTGCGCGGGTGGATGTCCTTGACATCACCAATGTCTGTGGTGGCGGCCATTCCCGTGTTGCGGATGTTCAGGGCGGCCCGCTGCGCCTCCCAGATTCCCGCCAGGTTGGTGGGGTCGCCACCGTACTTGTAGGGCGCAAGCTGGACGAAGTAGAACAGCATGGAAGGGTTGTTCCACACGGTGCGCCACCCCTGGACCAGCGCCTTCATCTTTTCCGCATAGAGCATCCCTTCGCCATTGTTCGATTCGCCCTGGTACCAGAGGGCGCCTTTGAAGGCGAAGGGGACCAGCGGGTGAATCATCCCGTTGTAGAGCGCCAACGGCGTCTGGAAGTTGATGACCGTCACCGTCTTGTTGGGGTCCTGCGGGTCCTTCTGCTGCGTCTTGCTCGGAAAGGTGTCGAGGGCGCTGGCGATGCTCTTGAGCGCGGGTACCTGCTGGAAGCCGGTCGGCGGTACCCATGGCTCGATGCGGGTGCCGCCCCAGTTGGAGCCGATCAGCCCAATGGGGCAGTCCAGTTCCTTCTCCAGGTGGCGCGCGAAGAAGTAGCCAACGGCCGTGAAGTTGCCCACCGTCTGCGGATTGGCGGACTTCCACCCATCAGAGGGGACGTTCTTCTCCGGCTTGTCAGACGGCCGATGCGGGATCTTGATGTGCCGGATGCGCGGGTAGTTCGCCGAGGCGATCTCCTGGCCCGCGTTGGCGGACGCGGTCACAGACCACTCCATGTTCGACTGGCCGGAGCAGAGCCAGACTTCGCCCACCACCACGCCGTCGAGGGCGATAGAGTTCCGCCCGCGGATGGTGAGCGTGCGCGGCGTGCTGCTCGCCGTCATCGACTTCAGCTTCACGGACCAGTTGCCGTCTCCGTCCGCTTCGGTGGCCAGCTTCTGCCCCGCGAACTCGACCGTCACCTTCTCGCCCGGATCAGCCCAGCCCCAGATCGGGCAGCCTGTACCCCGCTGCAGCACCATGTCCCGGCCAATGATGGACGGAAGGGTCACATCAGCCCGGGCGGGGCTACCGCTGAGCAGCAGTCCGGCCGCTCCGGCCAGCCCCGCGAGCTTTCCTAACCGAAAGCTGTGTACGCGAATTCGCATGCCTTGCACTCCAAATCAGTCAGTCAATTGCGGATTTCGGATTTCGGATTTCGGATTGAGACACTGGTCGGCTGAAAGCGGGAAGTTGTGCCGCATGACCGTTGCTCTATCGCTCCATCGCATCATCCCGATCTGAACGGTCAGCCGCCCAATTGGATGGCCCTGCCGTCCGGCTCGACCACCTCACTGGTTCGTGGTTGACGGCGAGTTAGCCTTCACGCATCTGCTCGTGGCGACTTGGATCGTGGGGCCGGCGGGAGGCGATGCCGTTTCGGCGGAGCGCACACAGGGGACACTGAGTGCGAGAGGGAGGGATCCATGGGAAAGTCCTACAGTCAGAACCCGATCGTACAGAGTCCCGCCAGTCAGCCGGAGCGTCGCGGCAACCCGATTCCGCTACCGCGCGACCACATTGAGGACTGGAACGATCCGTCCCGCGAGAATCACCTATACAAAGATGGCGATGTCTGTGGCCAATGCAACGCTCTCCACGAGAAGGACCATTGGTTCATGGACGCACAGCGTGGTGCGGCGCTGATCGCGGCTGGATCGCCGGCCACAACAGTTTGCCCTGCGTGCAAGCAGATCAACAGTCATGACCCGCACGGCATCGTCACCCTGCGCGGCGACTACTGGGTCATGCACAAGGACGAAATCCTCAACCTGATCCACAACGAAGAGCAGCGCACCGTGGGGGACAACCCGCTCGCCCGCATCATGTCGATCCGCGAGGAGGACGAGCACCTCATCATCGAGACTACGAATGAGGCGCTGGCGCAGCGTATCGGCAAACGGGTCCACAGCGCGCACAAGGGCAACGTGGACTACAAGTGGCCCAACGGCAACCATCTGGTCCGCGTGGACTGGGAACGCAAGCTGGCGGCGTAAGCGGTGATGGACCCTTAGAATCATAGCCAGCAGCCTCGTGCTGCGTTTGATCACTGTGGCTGGCCAGCTTCTGCACCGATCACTCGATGGTTGGTTCGGGCTTGGGTGGAAGACAGGGACCTCGCACACGCCGGTCGCCGTGATCGAATGCGGCGCAAGGCCGCTGGCTATGGCGAATTGACCGGTCGGGTACCGTTCAAGTCCCAGGACGGTGCCCTGGGCTAGCATATTGCGCCCCTTCAGGGCTCGGGGGTGCCGGACGTGCTTTGGCGTTTCTCGTCGCGGCACCTGCGAGTCCCGACCGGTCAGCCCATCCGGGGGTCACCACCTCCCGTGCCGGCCTCCTACGGGTGCCACATTACCGGCTCTTGCCCTGTAGCTGCCAGCTCCTTCAGGATGCCGCGAACCGTGCTGCGGGCATGTCCCAACTCTTCCGGGAGGTGGCTGTCCGAGCCATAACACAGCGGCACTCCGGCCCTGGCGCAGAGTTCCAGCAGCTCACGACGAGGGAAGGGTCCCGGCTGGCCCTTGCGGATGCCGGAAGAGTTGATCTCGATGGCGACCCCGCTGGCGGCAATCGCTTGTGCGGTCGGCGCGAACTCCCGCTGCATGAACGCGGCGCTGGGTGCGGGGCCGGTGGCGAAGATGCCGGTGATGTGCCCCAGCACATCGAAAAGCCCGCTTCCGGTGGAGTCCCGCACCAGTTGGAAGTACTCCGCGTAGACCAGCTCCGCGTGCTGCGCGCTCATGGAAGCCCACCGCTCATGGTGGTAGATGTGCAGCCCCTGGCAGTGATGGACGGAGCCGATCCAGTAATCCCACGGATACTCGGCGCGGAGCGCCCGGTAGGCGTCCTCAAATCCGGGGGCGTAGTCGCACTCCAGCCCCAGCAGCACCTCGATTCGGCCGGCGTACTGCTTCTTGAGAGCCAGCACCTCGTCCACATAGGCGGGTAGTTCGCTCTTCGCCATGGCCGCGTAGGGGAGCGGGTGATCGCCCTCCAGCCAGTAGTGGGGTGCGTGGTCGGTGATCCCCACCTGCGCGAAGCCATGGGCCACCGCTGCCTGGATGTACTCTTCAATCTCGCCGGCAGCATGGCCGCAGCGATGGTGGTGTGTGTGATAGTCGCCGCGCATAGGCTTCAGGGCAGCTCGTCCACGTCCTGTAGCAGCAGCGTGATTCCCGGTTTGAGGCGGAAGCTGTGCTGCAGCCGCCGCACCGCTCGGTGAACTCGGGCGGCGTCCACCGGCGACAGCACAATCATCGCGAGGTTGTTGGTTCCGGGGAAGACGGCGTTACTCATCTTGGGTCCCCGGCCGCCTCGGCCCAGGACGTCGTAGATGCGGGTTATGCCGGGAAGGTCAAGCGCGTCGAGGAGTTCCCCCATGGAAGACTCGATACTGCTGTCGTAAATGAGGGTTAGGAGCTTCATACTCGGTCGGTGTGCGCTAAGGCGATCGAATGTGGCTGGTAGAGGGCCGCACTTAGCGAGGGGTCACTTCGGCGGCGGTGGGAGCCTTGAGCGCCTCGATCAGGTAGCGCTCGATGCTGGGGTGCTTCGCCGTGGAACCGGGGTAAGCCAGCTCGCACGGGACGCCGACCGTCCGGCAGTGCTCCTGGAGCTTGAGCCCGAAGTTGGCGGTGTGGGTCGGGTCCTTCTCGTTCTGGCCCAGGGCCGGGGGCATGGCGTAGTAGAGGTAGACGGGAGCGTCGTCAGCCGTCACCAAGGCGTAGGGGGAGTACTTGGCGATCCACGGGAGGACCTTCTCCCGACCCGCCAGGAACTCGTCGAACTGCGAGGTCTTCTTCACCGGGTCCGCCGCGAAGCCAAAGGCGTGGCCGCCGTAGCGGCTGTTGGGCGTCCACTCCTTCATCTGCTGCGGATCGAGAGTGGTCTGCGCGCCCGACACTGCCGCGCACCAGAGGCGGGTCGACTCCCGCGCAATCGGGTCCGCACTGCTGGGGTTGGCCATCTCCGGGTGGAAGGCGAGCCAGAGGGAGGAGCAGGCCCCGGCTGAGCCTCCGCTCGCCCCGATGCGCTGCTTGTCGATGTTCCACTCCTTCGCTTTGGTGCGCACAAACTGGAGCGCGCGGGCCGCGTCGTCGAGGGGTGCCTTCACCGGGGGCGTCACGTCACCGGCCTGGGATGTGAAGCGATAGTTGACTGCCACCACGGAGATCCCGGCGTTCAGGTAGGGCGCGGGGCTGGCCATGCTGTGCTTGTCCCCGTTCTGCCAGCCGCCGCCGTGGATGAAGAAGAGCAACGGTGTCGGCTTGTCGCTCTTCGCTTGGTAGAAGTCGAGCCGGTTGCGGGAGTGGGGGCCGTAGCTGACATCGGCCTCGGTGGGCTTCATGGGTGGGCGCGGCCAGCCCTTGAGCGTGGCGATGAGATAGGCGGTGGCCGTTGCGTGACGTGTC
>JANPLG010000508.1:0-27499 GCA_031426395.1 Actinomycetes bacterium | reverse complement strand
CCGTGGTGATGGAGCGACAGGGCTGGTCCGAGTGGATTCCGGCGCCCTGGATATCGTCCGGCTCAAGGCTCCAGCGGACCAGGAAGCGAATCGGCTGCGGATCGTCGCGATTGAAGCCTTCCTGCAGCGCCGTGGTTAGCGGGCTCTCCGTGCGGTCGAGGAGCTGCACCTGGGAACGTGTCACCGCCTCGCCCGCGCCCAGGAGCCGGAAGTAAAGCTCAAACGCGCGAATGAGACTCGTCTTGCCGGCGCCGTTTGGCCCGTAGAGAATCGTGACTTCGTCAAGTGGCTCCAGGGTGACTTCCTGGACCAGATTGGCGAACCCCTGGACGGTGAAAGACTCAATACGCATGGTCGTTGGGGCTGGCGGACACGGATAGCGCGGACTGCCTTGCAACGTCAGCAGAGACGGGTCGCCTTGCGCTCCTCAAGCCTGGATTGTGCCCGTCTGCACGTAACTCCGTAGGGGGAATTGGGTCCAACTCATGGATGGCGGTCGCTCAACGAGAGTAGTTCGTTGGAACGACCCTACATGAGGCTTATGGCCCCTTCCCGCGGCGGGGTTATCCGTTCTCCGCCCCGATAAGCGCGTAGACCACCGCGTGCTCCAGGTCCATGCGGCGTCCCTCATTCCGGGCTTCGCTCAGAGCACGCTCACCCAGGCTCTCCCGCAGGGTGAGAAGGATCAGTTCGTGGTCATCCGGTTCCGGCGGCGGCAGCGCGGCACCCACGGATGTGCGAAGCGCCTCCGTGGCACCGAGGATGCGCGCCGCCCTGTCCGGGTGCCCCTTGGCCAGAGCAACTCCGGCCAGCCCGTCCAGGCAGAGCACCAGGGTCGGCTTGAGGCCCAGTTCCCGAGCATAGCCCAGGCTCTCGGTGTAGCACGCGGCGGCTTCCGGCAGGCGCATCTCCCTCAGCGACAGCTTCCCGAGGCCGCTCAACGGAATGCACATGCCGCGCTTGTCCCCAAGCTGACGGTACAGGTCCAGGCTTTCCGCGTAATAGGCGCGGGCGGCCGCGTAGTTGGACTGCCGGTAGGCCACGTTACCCAGGTTGTTGAGGGATCCGCTGATGCCCCACTTGTCGCCCAGCGTGCGGCGGAGTTGCAGGCTCTCCTCGTAGCAGCGCCGGGCTTCTTCGTCGTCATTCTCGGCGTACAGCAGGTTGCCCAGAATCATCAGCGCGTTGGAGATGGCGCGGGGATTGTTTACCTTGCGGTCGATGGCCAGGCTCTCATCGTAGAGGGCGCGGGCGGCGACGTAGTTGCCCTGGTCCTGGGCGACCATCCCCAGGTTTCCCAGCGCGGCGCTGGTGAACCGCAGGCTCCCGATCTCCCGCCCGATGGCTAGGCACTGCTCGAAGAAAGAGCGAGCGGAGTCGTAGTCGCCTTGCTGGAGCGTGAGCAGGCCGGCGGCATTAAGCGCCTGAGCGCGCAGCTCCGTCGGGGCTTTGCTCGCCTCCGCCAGAATCTCGGAGAGGCGCTCGCGGCCTTCCTGGTAATAGCCGCGGATATGCCAGAAGCGCCAGAGCGCGCCCACAATCCGCAGGCACGGATCGGCGGCCGCCTCGTTGCTCGAGTTCTCGGTGCCAGTAGTCTCACCCCTTACTGAGCGGCACCACAGGAGAGCGATGCGCAGGTTGTCGTGCTCCTGCTCCAGTTGATCGAGCCACGGCTCCGGTTTCGGCCCACGAAGCTCCGGCTCGGCTCGCTCGGCAAGCTTCAGGTAGTACTCGAGGTGCGAGCGCCGGACGGCCTCCGTCTCACCCGCTTCCATCAACCGCTCGCGGGCGTACTCGCGGACCGTCTGGAGCAAACGATAGCGAGAGGTGCTGCCCGATTCCTCGCACAGCACCAGGCTCTTGTCCACCAAGCCGGTCAGCAGGTCGAGAATCTCCCACTCCTCCACCTTAACCGTGCCTGCGTTAGCCCCCTCACCGGCGTGCGCCAGGGAGCAGACAACCTCGGCGGCTTCCATGCTCCACCCGCCGGAGAAGACGGAGAGCCGCCGCAGCATCGCCCGTTCCTGTGGCGAGAGGAGGTCGAAGCTCCAGTCGATGAGCGCTCGCAGCGTCTGCTGGCGCGGCATGGCGGTACGGCTTCCGCCCGTGAGCAGCCGGAAACGGTCGTCGAGGCGGCGGAGGATCTGCTCAGGCGTGAGCGCCTTGATCCGGGCCGCTGCCAGCTCCAGAGCGAGGGGGATCCCGTCCAGCCGATGGCAGATCTGGGCGACCGCCGGGGCATTGGTGTTGGTCACTGCGAACTGCGGGCTTGCGGCCACGGCGCGATCGATGAAGAGCCGTACGGACTCGAATTGCGTCATCCGCGGGAGCGAGGGCAAGTGCGCCGGGTCCGGGAGGGAAAGCGATGGCAGCCGATAGACCGTTTCGCCGGCAATTCCAAGCGCTTCGCGGCTGGTGGCGAGGATGCGGGCATCCGGGCAACCCTGCAGGAGGACATTGGCAAGCTCCGCGCAGGCGGCGCAGACGTGCTCGCAATTGTCGAAGAGGAGCAGCAGCCGCTTGGAGTGGATCGCGTCGACCAGCGTCAGCACCATCGGGCGGCCCGGCTCTTCCCGCACGTCAAGGATGCTGGCCACCGCCTGCGGCACGAGGTTGGCATCGGTCAGCGGGGCCAGTTCAATCAGCCAGACGCCGTCACCGTCGTCATCCAGCAGGTCTGCGGCTACCTGGAGGGAGAGGCGCGTCTTGCCGGTTCCGCCCGCGCCGGTGATGGTCAGCAGGCGCGTCCCGGTCAGCAGCTCTTGAATCTGCTTGATCTCCCGCTCGCGCCCCACAAAGCTGGTGAGCTGCTGCGGAAGGTTGTTCGGCAGATGGCTGAGCGACCGGAGCGGCGGGAATTCCGCTGGCAGCTCCGGATGTACCACCTGGTAGATGTGCTCGGGCCGGCGCAGGTCACGGAGCCGATGATCGCCGAGGTCGCGGAGGCCGACGCCGGACGGCAGGGCGTCGCGGACAATGTCATACACCGTCTGCGAGAGCAGGATCTGGCCGCCCTCGCCCAGGGAGCGCACTCGGGCGCAGCGATTCACGGCGGAGCCGTAGTAATCTCCCGCCCGGAGCTCCGCCTCTCCCGTGTGGAGCGCCATCCGAACCCGGAGCGGGACCTGCCCCGCCCATTGCTCCTGAAGGTAGGCGCGCTGGAGTTCCACCGCAGCAGCGACCCCGTCCGTGGCCCGGGCGAAGACGGCGAAGAGGCTGTCCCCCTCGCCGCGTTCGCGCACCACCTCGCCGTCGTGCCGCTGGACGATCTCATCCGCGATCTGGTCGTGCCGTGCTAGCGCCGCCCGCATCGCCTCCGGTGCCCGCTCCCAGAGGAGCGTGCTTCCGGAGACGTCCGTGAAAAGGAAGGTAACGGTGCCGGTTGGCAGGTTGCGCACGAAGCGACTCCGAGTGCAGCGGTCCCGGGTGGGCAAGACGGCGGTGACGCGCAATGAGCCGCGCGCCGAAAGAGTTGGCCCTTCCTTATTATGGTCCCCGAGGCGGAGACCATGCCGCAAGACCCATGCTGCGTTTGGAGTACCACGCTGTCAACGACCGCTCGGTTGTTTGTCCGACGAAGATCCTACCGATGGCGTAGGTTGCAATACACCTGCAGCCGTCAGCCTCTCCCGAACGCGGCTGAATGCCTCCGCGCTCTGTGGACCCTGCTCCCGATGGGTGATGGTTCCAGCAGCATCCAGGACAAAGACATACACCACTTTACGGTCCTTGATGGCGAGCTGCTTGCACAGCGAATCGGCGGCGTAGACGGTCATGATCTTGCCCCGGGCTACCTCCGGGGTGTTCTTGACCATCTGCTTGTCAATGAAGCCGCGCATCAAGCCGATCTGACTGGGGAGCGCGGCGATCTGGAAGTAGTCGGCCTTCGCTTCATCCGGGAAGCTGGCCTTGAAGACCTGCGCCCAGGCCCGCATGTCCGCAGAGTGAACCCGCTCAAATCCTACGACCAGCAAGTGGGGCTTGCCGCGGAGACGGTCGGTGTTGAAGCTCCCGCCGCTGAGCAGCTTCCCCTTGAAGTTGGGAAGCGACTTTGCCGCAGCCTCGTCCTTGGCCGCACCGGCGGTTGGCGCGAGCATCATTCCAGCCAGCAGGGCGGCGGCTGCCGTTCGGCGGTTCATCATTCTGGCTCCCGTTGCGTGAGGGTTCAGGGTTCAGGGTTCAGGGTTCAGGGTTCAGTCTCTTGCTTGGGCTGCGGCCTCTGGGCCGGGGCTCAGGCTTCTGCTTGTTTGGCTGCGGTGGGTGGCCCACCTGTGGCACGGCCTTTCCAGGGGACGGAGTGTCCTAGCAGTGTCCGGTAGGCACTGCTCACCTGGATGGCGATCAGCGCGGCGATGGCTGCGGGAAACAGCACGACCGTGGTCCACGGATAGCGGAACCGTCCCCGCAGGCTCACCTGAATGCCGATGAGCAATGCGGTCTGCCCCAGCACGGCCCACGCCCAGATGGGCCAGGCTGCTGCAATGGCGAGGATTAGAGAGAGGAAGGGCGCTAGGAACAGCATCGCCTCCAGCGTCATCGCCAGTACCGCAACCGGCAGGCTGCCGAAGCCCTGAAACGAATTGCGGGTGAAGCCGTTCCAGCATTCGTTCCAGCCGCGGTACATCCGGCAGGAGACTAGTGAGGAGAGGTCGGCGAGGCGGACGCGATAGCCCTGTGCCTTGAAGAGCCGGGCGAGGTGGAGGCCGTCATGGAGCGACGCCGCAATCGCCTCGTGGCCACCGGAGGCGGAGTAGGCCGTGCGGCGGACGAGGTAGCACTGGCCACAAGCCGCGATCATCTCCGGGCGAGAACCGTATTGGGCCTTGTGGATTGGCAGCAGGGTGAAGAACACCCAGTACATCATTGGGACTGTAAGCGCCTCGCCCAGAGTGCCGATCAACTGCCGTGGGAAGCTACTAAGGAGGTCAGCATCAGTGTCCAGGGCTGCGGTCATCGCGCTGGAGACCAATTGCGGCTGGTGGCGAGTGTCCGCGTCCAGGAAGAGGAGCCAGTCGCCACGGGCGTGCGCGGCGGCCTGCCAGCAGGCGTGGGTCTTGCCGCCCCAGCCCGGAGGCAGTCCACTCCCGATGACGCGTCTGAGGCGAGGGGCGTCGACGGCAAGTGTGTCCACGATGCGGCCGGTCCCATCGGTGGAGCCGTCGTCCAGGACAATGACTTCCAGGTTAGGGTAGTCCTGGGCCAGCAGGCCCTGGAGACATTCCTCGATGTTAGCCGCTTCGTTGCGGGCGGGCACCAGGATGCTGACCAACGGAAATTTACTTCCGTCTACAAGTTCCACCGCCTCAGGCCGACGGTAATCGCGGTGGTTGCACCACGCCATCCGCGCTATCAGGAGCAGAATGCCCAGCACAACGAGTTGATAGAGAAGCATCTACACCTCCTCATCTGACTCGGCGTGCGGGACCCCAGCGGGGCGGCGACGCGACATCGCCATGCGCCACGGGCGGTGCCTCACCTTTGAGGCCGCCCCCCAGACGGCGGATGGTGTCGTAGGCGGGGCTGACGCCGCCCCTCCCGGAGAGTAGCGGCTGGAACCGCACGGCATCGCGGCTTCGGATCGCGGTTTGAAGCGCGTCCAACTGGCCGGTCATTTGCTCTTCCAGGCTGCCCAGGAGTTCCCGCTTGGAAAACCCCGCGCCGGTCTCCACCCACCGGACTGGCCCGAAGGAGACGAACGCTTCCGGGCGCTTCTCGTCCCAGAACTGGTAGTCGAGCGCAACAGTGGTGACGTGGCACCCTCCGATGGCCTGCGCCAGCCGAGCGACGCCGCTATAGAAGCGGATGGGGCGCTCCTGGGTGCTGACCATCGCCCCCTGGGCGGTGATCCAAAGGGAGCGCGACTGGCCCTCCAGCAGGCGGCGACTGTACTCCAGGAAATCGCGACCGCCCTGCAGTGACTCCCGGTCCACCCCAAAAACTCCGATTCGCCTCAGGATGGCGTAGCGCTGAAGCTGACGTTCGTCCATTGGACCGTAGCCGTCCGTGCCGAGCACGTCATGCGCCAACCAAAAGGCGAGCAGCATGTCCCACCAACTGCTGTGGTTCATGCAAACCAGCATCGGCCCTTCTGGAAGCACCGGCGCTTCGCCGAGAGCCAGCACCCGATGGAACGAGCGCCGCAAATAGGACTGCGTGTAGCTCTGGAACCAGCGGGTAATGTGGGGGTTCTTGTGGGCGTGGATCACGTTCCTAGTCCTAATCCTAATCTTAATCCTAATCCTACTCGATGCCTTTACCCAGGATTCCGGCTCAATCTATGGCAGCCTGGTTCCGTCATTTGCGATTCGCTTGCGTGGTTAGAAGCTGGCAGAATTCATCCAGGATAAACTTCAATGTCGATGGTCAACGCGGCGTTTCGGGTTCGGTTTGGCGTGGAAGTGGCTGATGACGAGTGGTCTTTGAGTAGGACTAGGATTAGGATTAAGAATGGCTCTTACACGGCTACCGCCTCCGGAGCGCCGCAGTCCTCCAGCACACAATTCGCCGTAATCTGCCCGCTCATGATCACCATCGGAACCCCCGCACCGGGATTGGCGCTTCCGCCCGCGAAGTAGAGGTTCTCGAAGAGGGGACAGCGGTTACCCGGTTTGAAGGCGGCAGTGAGCCCCTTCTGAGTCAGGATGCCGTAGATGCTACCTCCCTTGCTGCGGTAGAGCCGCTCGATGTCGACCGGCGTCAGCATCCGCTCCACCTGGATGCTCTCCCGCAGACCGGTGAGTCCGCGCTGCTCCAGTCGATCCAGCACCGCCTCGCGGTAACGGGGACCCTCGACGGCCCAATCGACACGGTCGGTGCGGTAGGGGGTGTGGATGAGGGCGTAGAGCGCGGTGCAACCCTTCGGTGCGACGCTGGGATCGGTGATGGAGGGGGCCGCGAGGTAGATGGTCATGTCCTTCGCGGGGAGGTGGCGGTCGTAGATGTCCCGGAACTCGTCCTCAGCGTCCTCGCTGAAGATGAAGTCGTGGTGGGCGAGGTGGTCCCAGGTGCGGTTGCAGCCGAGGTAGAGGACGACGCCGGAGCAGGCTGGCTCATAACGCTGGCGCTCCTTGCGGAGCAGGGCAGTCCCGCGTCGGTCGCGGATCAACTCTTCGTAGGTGCGGATGATGTCGCAGTTGCTGACCACCACGTCAGCGGGGATCGTATCGCCGGAGAAGAGTCGCACACCGGTGGCGCGCTTGCCCTCGGTCAGGATTTCAGAGACGATCTCGCCGTTCCGCCGTGTCACCCCGAACTCACCGGCCAGCTTCTCCAGGGCGCGGGCGATCTGACCCGTTCCGCCCATGGGGTACCAGACGCCGAGGTCAAGCTGCACCGCCGCGATGAGCGTGAGGATCGCGGGCGACATGAAAGGTGAGGAGCCGACGTACTGGATGAAGTGGTCGAACATCTGGACCACGCGCGGGTCCTTGAAGTGACGAGCGACCACCTGGTGCAGGCTGGTGAATGGATGGATCTGCGATCCGAGTTTCAGACCGGCGGGGTTAAGGACGCCGTACTCCTTGAACAGGTCGCTGATGGCGCCGTACGGTTTCCAGAAGAAGTACTCGTCCGAGATTCGGAGCATCTGGCGCGAGTATTTCATGAAGCGGGGCAGAGACTCCGCATCCCGGGGAGCGATGCGAGCCAGTTCTTGCTGGAGGCGTTCGACCTTCTCATACAGGTCGATGACCGACCCGTCGGCGAAGAAGCAGCGCCAGCCTGGATCGAGGCGCACCATGTCGAGGTAGTCGCGGCTGCTGCGGCCCACGCTTGCGAAGAGACGGTCGATGGACTGCGGCATGGTGATGATGGTGGGGCCCATGTCGAAGTGGTAGCCGCCCGCCTCCCAGCAATTCATCTTCCCGCCGAGGTGCTCGTTGGGATCGATCACGGTGACCCGGTGACCCGCTGCGGCGAGCTTCACCGCCGCCGCGCTCCCCGCAAGCCCGCCGCCCACCACTACTACTCTCGCAGCACTCTCCATCGCATCCCCTCTTGAATCGATCTCGACCCTAACAGTTCGCCTATCCCTGGAAGGGCGGTCGCTATCGGCGATAGCGGCTGATCGCCTTTAGCATTGCGGCTGCGCCCTTGAGCCGGCCCGCTCCCCGCTGACCGGCAAGCTGAATCGCCGCACGGACTATGTCCAATGTCGCGGGCTGGTAGGGCTCCAGGTTCATCCGTGGCTCCCAGGCGCGGGGGCCGCTGTCGTACACCACCGGCTGCACCATTTCCATAAGCCCCGCCACGCCGCGCACCCGGCCGAAGCCGCTCTGCCCGCTCCCACCAAAGGGCGTGTCCGGTTCTGCAGCCGGGAGCAGGACGTCGTTGACGCAGCGCACGCCCCCCCGCAGCTCTCGGGCAATGGCCATCCCTTGGCGGGCGTCCGTGGTCCAGACGCTTGCAGTCAGCCCAAAGGGGCTTTCGTTTGCGAGGGCGATCGCTTCCCCAGGGCTGCTAATCGGGCAGATGGCGAGGATGGGCGCGAAGACGTCCTCCTGCATGACGCGGGTGGCCGCGTGGCAGTCGGTGAGGAGTGCGGGCTGCCAGTAGAAACCGGGCGACGGCACAGGCCGGCCGCCCCAGGCGAGGTGCGCGTCCTTGCTCACCGCATCGTCGACCAGCTCATCTGCGGTCTGGCGCAGCTCCTCGGTACGAAGCGGTCCGACTTCAGTCTCCCGTGAGAGTGGGTCGCCAATCCGCAGGGCGCGCAGGCGCGTCTCGCACTCCTCGACGAAGGGGCGGACGACGCTGTTCGCCACGTAGATCCGCTTGGGTGCCATGCAGGTCTGGCCAGCACCGACGGTCCGTGCCCAAACAGCAGCGCGGGCGGCGGTGCAGACATCGGCATCCGCGAGGACGATGAAGGGGTCCGCTCCGGAGAGTTCCGCCACCGCTGGCCGGAGGCGTCGCCCCAGCTTCTCCAGGACGGCGCGGCCGGTGCTCACGCCGCCGATCAGGACGTACTTGTCACAGTCGGCGTCGACTGTCGCCTCGCCGACGCGGTAGTCGCCGGCCACCATGCGAACCTGTGCTCCCAGCCCAGCGGCGCGGACCACCTCCTGGATGGCGTGTGCCGAGGCAAGTCCCAACTCCGAGGGCTTCCACAGGACGGTGTTCCCAGCCACCAGCGCCGTGGCTATGCTAGGCAGGCTCAGGAAGAGCGGGTAGTTCCAGGGGGTCAACAGCCCGATGACCCCATAAGGCTCCCACTCCTGGCGGCGGCGACTAGAGAGCCGCACCGGTTTGAGCACGCGGCCGGCATTCTGCTCCAACCACGCCAGCGCACGCACCGCACCCAGCACCTCCGCGCCGAAGCTCTCCACAATCGGCTTGCCAGTCTCCTGGGAGAGGGTTCGGGCGAGGGGCTCCGACCGGCGCTCCAACTCGACGCGAAGGCGGTGGACTGCCTGGACCCGCTCGCGCAGCGGGACTGAGCGCCATTCGTGACTCTGCTGGGTCAGGTGGCCCCGCTCCTTCAGTACGTCCTCTGGACGTGTGACGGCATACCACCCCATCACCCGCCCGTCGACCGGGCTGACGGAAGGCATCTCGCCCAGGTCAGCGAGGGCGTTCCCTACCTGTCCGGCGCCGCGCCAATCCGGGTTGCCGTCATACGACCTCTCACTCGGCACCGACAACCTCCCGCTGAAGCGGCGACACCGCCGGTCGTTTTGCGCCGCGCTGACGTACCCAGTCTTGCTGAACGGCGTCGGCAACCAGTTTGGAAGAGGTGAGGACAATAGGCACGCCGCCCCCGGGATGGGTGCTCGCGCCGACCAGGTAGAGGTTGCGGATGTCCTCCGACTTATTGTGTGGGCGGAAGTAGGCACTCTGGAAGAAGGTGCAGGAGAGGCCGAACGCGGAGCCGCGAAAGAGGTTGTAGCTCTTCAGGAAGTCCTGGGGCGTCCACTGCCGCTCCATCACGATGTCGTCTTCCAGTCCGTCCCAGCCCGCCTTCTTCACCGACTCGATGCAGCGGCGGCGGAACTCTGGCGCGGCCGCTTCCCAGTCGACGTGCGAGTCAAGGTGCGGGCAGGGGACCAGCATGTAGAGCACATGGTGCCCGGCCGGTGCGAGGCTGGGGTCGGAGAGGGTGGGGACGCAGGCGTAGAGCGCGGGTTCTCGGGGGAGCGTCCGCTTGTCGAAGATGTCCCGCATCACTCCCTCGTAGTCTTCCGGGAGGATGACGGTGTGGTGCTGCCAGTTCTCCGGGACTCGCTTCACCCCGAGGTAGAGGAGGTAGCCGGAGCAACCGCTATCTCTCTGCCACATTCGCTGGTCGGTGTTTTTCGGCCGGTGGGCAGCATCGATCAACTGCGTGTAAGTGGTCTGGACGTCCGCGTTGGAGATCACCACATCCGCATGGATGCGGCGGCCGTCCTTCAGCAACACGCCGGTCGCCTTCTTCCCTTCGACCTGAATCTGCTTCACTCCGGCACCGCACTCCAGCGTCCCGCCCAACTCCTCGAAGAGACGGATGAGACCGCGGGCAATAGCGTGCATTCCGCCCTCGGGGAACCAGACGCCCCATTCCATCTCCACGTACGGAAGGAAGCCGTAGATGGAGGGGCACTCGAACGGGCTGGTGCCGAGGTAGAGGGTCTGAAAGGTAAGCGCCTGCTTGAGACGCGGGTCCTGGATGTAGCGGCTGATGTAGTTCCAGGTGCTCTCGATCGGCATGGCGCGGGCGAAGCCGCCGAGGGTGGTCGGGTTGATGAGGTCGCCCAGCTTATTGAACGGCCGCTCGATAAAGTTGGTGCGAGCGTTGTGGCACTTGGCCGCCATGTCCTTGATCATCGCCGGGAAGCGGCGGGCGTCTTCCTTGTTGAAGCGAGCAATCTCCGCCGGCATCTCCGCCGCCCGATTCATGGGGAGCCGAGTACCGTCGTGGAAGCGGACCTCGTAGCTGGGGGAGAGGCGTCGGACGGGGATGTAGTCCTTCATCTGGCGATTGCAGGAAGCAAAAATCCCCTCCAGCACCTCTGGCATCATCAGCAGCGTGGGGCCCGTGTCGATGCGGAAGCCGTCCTGCTCAATGAGGTTCATCCGGCCGCCGGCAACCTCGTTCTGCTCCAGGATGGTGACGTCCCAGCCCTGCCGTGTCAGGTGAATCCCAGTACCCAGCCCTCCCAGTCCCGCTCCAATCACGACCGCGCGCAAGGTGACCTCCTCAGCCCTCGGAAGCTCCGAAATGCCGGAGCCGCGACCTCGGCGGAAGCGTGCTTTCGCTCCGGGACCCGATGTCGCGCCATTCTATCCGGGGGTTTAGAGGGCCGTGACAGGTGGCACAGTTAGGCTGCCACGACGAAGGTGCTGGTAAACCAAGCCGCCGCTTTCAGATGTTTGCGCCCCTCTGCGACGGGGTAATCGGCTCGCGTTGCTTCATGCGGCGGAGGGTCATGCGATGGAACCGAGCATCAGCACGGAGTGGGTACGGGAGTTCGTGGCGGCGCTTCACGCGCTGGAGGGGACCGGTGACGCGACCGGGATGGTGCGGCAATTCTCGCCGGAGGGAAGCGTCTGGAACCTCATCCGCGTGGAGCCGAAACAGGGCTGGGAGGAGATCGCCGCCTTCTGGGAACGCTACCGAAGCGAGTTCCAGACGATTCATTCGACCTTTGAACGGATCATCGAGACCGAGAGCCAGGCAGCCCTGGAGTGGCACGCGGAAGGCACACTGGCTCAGGGCGGCAAGGAGGTGGCCTACCGGGGCGTCACCCTCCTCAAGCACGGCAGCCGCGGGATAACCGAGTTTGCCAGCTACTACGACCCGCGCCCGTTCCTTCACGCTCTGGGCGCGGAGCCACTGGTCGGCCGCCAGGAGCGTCTTGCGGCGTGAACTTGCCGCGAATTGCGCTGCCGGCCGGTGCGGTCCAAGCATAGTCAGCGGCCTCGCGCCGCGTTCGTTCACGGTGAATGCTTGGCGTCCCGCAATCCCCCACGTCTTTGTTTGCTTTCGGTTGCGGACGCCGCATGTCGGAACGAACCTGTCCAAAGGTCCAGAGGGGGCACCAGGCTACCAAAACTGCCATCGTGATCCGACGCAGCGCAAGGCTGCTGACTATGGTTCTCGGGGCGAATGACCAGTCGGATCCAGATGGAGAAAGAGAGGCGGCCGGCATCACGCCTCTGGAAGCAGCTTCTCCTCGCGCATCCAGTCGATGAAGCGGGAGAGTCCTTCCGCGACCATCACCTTCGGCTCATAGCCGAGTAGCGCACGGGCCTTGGAGATGTCCGCGTAGGTGATCATCGGCTCCGAATCCGGGACCGGCGTGTTGTTGATGATCGCCTTCTTCCCCAGCAGCCGTTCCAGGGTGGCGACGAACTCCGTGTTCTCCACTGGACAGCCGCAGCCGAGGTTGAGGATCTCGAATCCCAGCGGCTTATCCAGAGCCAGGATGAAGCCAACCACGATGTCGTCGATGTAGGTCCAGTCGCGCTTGATCTTTCCCGCGCCGTAGAGGTCGAGCGTCTCGCCCCGGAGGATCTTGAGCGACCACTGCCATGGCATCATGTCGGGTCGGCCGTGGGGACCGTACACGTTGAAGAAGCGGACCACGGTGATTGGCAGCTTGTAGAGGTGATTGAAGCTGTGGGCGAACAGCTCCATCGCCCGCTTGCTGGCCGGGTAGGGCGCTAGCGGCCTGTCAGCGGGAGCGTCCTCGCGGAAAGGCACGGGCGTGTCCCTTCCGTAGACGCTGCCGGTACTGGAGAGGACGCATCGCGGCGTGCCGATGGAGCGAGCGGCGTCCAGCACGTTGGCCGTGCCCTGGACATTGACCTCGCCATAGAGCAGCGGGTGCTTCACGCTGTATCGGACCGCTGCCATCGCCGCCAGGTGCGCCACCGCGTCCGGCTGGAACTGGGCCATCAGGTGGCGCAGCGCCTCCGGGTTGCGGAGGTCGCCCTGGACGAAGGTGAAGTTCTGGTGCTCCGTCAGATCACGGAGATGGCGCTGCTTGTGCTCAAGCGCATAGTAGTCGTTCAGGTTGTCGTGGCCGATGACGGTGTCGCCGCGGTCCAGCAGCTTCCTGCAAAGCCGGCTGCCGACGAACCCGGCCGCGCCAGTCACAAAGATCTTCTCAGGCATGTCTCTCGTTCGCCTTCCCCTGGGTCAACAGGGACAGTATGGAACACCGAGGCTCTGAGGAGCTACTGGCCGGCCCACTAGGAATCGACAATTGAAAATTGACAATTGGCAATTGCTCGGAGACCGGGGTTGGGCCAAAAAAAGGCCCCGATCCTCGTGGACCGGAGCCAGACTAAAAGACAGTCAGTGAGCCGGTTCTAGTGAGAGCAAGAGTTGTGCCAATTTAGAGCCAGCGAGGGGTCGATGCTCCGGACAGTACTTCAGCCCATTGCTCGCCTTGAAGTCTCTTTCTCGTTCACCTCTGCCACCGACCGCGCCAGAACCCAAATGCCGAGGGTTTTCGTATCTTCGCAGTGTCCGCCCACGGAAACGGGGCGACCCACGGGCGCACGGCTGGTAAGAACAATAATCGCCGACTGTCGAGGAGGCGTGACAGGGAACGCCTGGTGGAAGGATAAAGGAAGATAGAAGCCCGCCCAGTGAACGGGCCGGTGCCATCAAGGCCTTCGCCCGGCACGGGCTGGGGGCGGATGGGCCGTGAGGAAGGGCAGCACTTCCATGCGCTACTCACCGTCTGCCCTCAGTACTGACGGGAAAGCAACTGAAGGGAACAAAGGGGTTTACGATGTCCGCACAGCGAGTGCTGGTGATTGAAGACGACCCGGATACGGAGCAAATGCTCTCGATGATCCTCCGCTCCGAGGGGTACGACGTTCTCTCCGCAGGGAACGGCCCCCTGGGTCTGGAGATGCTCCGCAAGATGGGTCCGGACCTCGTGATTCTTGACTGGATGCTTCCGGGGATGGAAGGGATCGAGGTCTGCCGACGGGCCCGTGAGTTCAGCACGGTCCCCATCGTGATGCTGACGGCCAAGACCTCTTCGCAAGACCGGGTGGCTGGCCTGGACACAGGCGCAGATGATTACCTCGCCAAGCCGTTTGAGCCGGAAGAACTGCTGGCCCGCCTACGTGCCCAGCTCCGCCGCTCCACGATGGTGGGAGACGGCCTTCAGCGGGACAAGCCAATCCAGGTGGGCGATCTTCGCCTGGAGCCGGCCAGCCACGAGGTGTGGCTCGGTAGCCGTCAGATTCAGCTCACCCGCCTGGAGTTCAACCTGCTCTACTGCCTCGCCCAGCGGGCCGGCAAGGTCCTCACGCGAGATGACATCTTGCGCCTGGTCTGGGGCGAGAACGAGGCGATCGACCTCCGTGGCATCGATGCCCACATCCGCCGCCTCCGCGCCAAGGTGGAGGACGATGCCGACGATCCGAACCGCATCCTGACGGTCCACGGGGTCGGTTACAAGATGTCGCCCGCCTAACGGGACGCGCTCCGGCCCCATCTCCGTCCCGCCAGGAAATGGAGATGGGGCCGTTGAACAGCGCTATGGGACCTGGCATGTTCAAGGTGTCGCGCGGCGGCAACAGTCAGCTAGATTCCGCAATCAGAATCCTGCGCGACCCCAATGCGAACCGATCCGACGCAACGGTATGATCAAGTTAGGCAGATAGGTCCCGCCGGCGCATCTCTGATGGACGCTCTTCGGAAACGATGCACGCAAGGGGCAGACAGCTTCTCTCCTAGGCTGGTGAAGGTGGCACGTCGATGAAGGCGCGCTGGGCGATAGCGTTGGTGGTCCTCGGACTGGCGGCGGTGCAGATTCGTCCAGCCTCGTCGCAGGGTGCGCCCTTCCGGTTCTTGCCTCCGCCTAGCACGGAGGCGCTGGATCGGTTCACGATCCTCTGGTCGGACGATCCGGAGAGCGATCCTGCGGTCAGCCCCACCAGCATCACGTGGTTCTATTCCGCATCCCGCGACGGAACGGATCGTCGGCGGATCGCCACCTCTTTCCACGACGACTTCTCCCGCGGCTACCTACGCCGTTGGAAGCCGACCGGTCCCTTCGCCTTTGACTGGACCGTGGCGCGAGACGGCGAAGGCCGCACCAAGCTCTCCTACCTGAAGGGCGGACGGCAGTCCGGCCCCATTGTCTTTCGTGAAGCGCTTGAGTTCCGCAATACCGTCATCTCCGCCCGCGTGCGTCCCACCGGCATCAAAAACGAGTTCGCCATCGGATTCCGCACGCAGCCCACGGATGAGGGGTACGAGGTGCGCAATCGCGGCCTTGAGGTGGAGGTGCTGGAGCAAGGCAAATCGATCGCTTCCCGGCCTCTGGGCGATGCGAGCTTCCCGGGCCGCTGGTACTGGTACGAAGTGAGCTGCCGCAACCAGGGCGGCAAAGGGGTTGAGATCCGCGTGCGGATTTATGACGAGCGCCATTCCCGCGTGATTGCCAAGATCGGCGGCATCAACTCCAAGCCCGCCACCCGTGAGTTGATGAAGGGCGGCAGCATGGCCTTCTGGGGGCCTGTCGATATCGCCGAGGTGTACGTCGACCGCTGGGAAAGCCGGTGGGTCGATGGCCGCGACAACCGCCTGGACTGGGATACCAGCGCAGTGCCTGCGGGAAAGTACTACCTGATCGCGGAGTTGGATGACGGGGAACGGCGGCCGGTTCGGTACGTTAGCCCCTACCAGGTAGATGTCCGCAAAGACCAGATGGACGTGGCCCAGTAGGTCGGACCGGGAATGCATCGGGAACGCACCGTTCGGCCAAACCGTCAAACTTGCGGAGTTCTGGTAACGTGTAAGCGAAGATGCGTTTCCGGGACGGGCATGTCCCACGTCAGGTTCTACTTATGAAGGTCCGCGTCACTACCCGCACGTCGCTTTTCGCGCGAATGAGCCTGCTCTTCGGGCTGCTCGTGACAGTGCCACTGGTGATCAGCGGCATTGTGCTGAGTCTTGCCGGCTGGCAGAGCGTCCACCGCAGCGGCAGCGAGGTCAAGGACGTGAGCCGGACGGTGTTGGACGGTGCCTCCACCCGCATCAAGGCAGTCACCAACGAGGAGTTGAAAAAGGCTTCCGACAAGATTTCCGCGCTGGGTCAGGGCCAGGTGGACGCCGCCACTAGACGCGCTGTTGACATTGGCACCACGACGCTTAAAGATAGCAACACCAAGATGAAGGGCGCGGCCGCCAAGGCGATCCAGGAAGCCAACCAGGACCTTGTCCGGGTCAGTGGCGGCACGGTCGACAAGGCGCTCCAGAACCTTAGCACCCAGCACAAAACCTCGCTGGACCGCCTGAGCAACCGCTTTCTTGAGGAGATGCGGGCCAGCTTGACGGTCAATGCCAAGCCGGTCCAGGATTTGGAAGACAGCCTCGTGGCATCGTGGCAGGTCACTGCGGAGCGGCGTGCGGTTGCGGTGGGGGATTGGACGGAGACCCAGGTCAACCAGTTGGTGCGGCAGATGGAGAATGCCCTCCGTACCTTCGGCGTTAACGGCTTCAATACCGGCGAGTACGACGACACTCCGGAAGGGCTCGAGAAGCTGGCTCGTGATCGAGACCGGGTCCGCCAACTCCTCACTCGTCTGATCAGCCCGTCCTACACGGACCTGAGCATCCAGCGAGTAGTCCTCGTCAGTGAACTCGGCGAGGAATACTGTCGGTCCCCAGAGACGGATTTGCCCGCAGGTCGGCCCGCTCCTGACTGGGAAGGGCACTCCACTCGCACCCAACTCCTGGCAACGGATGCTCCCTATCGGGTGGAGCCGGCCCGCGTCGATGATCTCTCCGGCAAGTGGATACTGCGGATCGCCGTCAAGTCACCGATGCGCGTGGAGCGAGCGGAGCCCACTCCAGACCCGAAAGGTGCGGAGCAGAAGGTGCCCGCGCCCGCGCAGATGGCGCCCCCCGCCGAGTCCTCGCCTCGCTTTCTGGTGGTGGATGTCCTGATGGACAGCATCGTGGAGCGGGCGGTGGTGGATACCGGCAAGACGCCGGTGATGGTGATCGGCTCCGCAACCGGCACCGTGATCTCGCGCCACCCAAAAGATACAGGGCCTGTCTCGCCTCGGCTCCTGGAAAAGCTCGGGGGGATTGCACCGGCGGAGTACGTATCCAAGAAGGCCGACTTCAACTACATCCAGGAGGGTGCGAAGCAGCTCGGTGTCGCACGCTACTGGCCGCTTGCCAAGTGTTGGCTGGTGGTGACCCAGCCGGACACAACCATCCGGGCGGAAGCGATCGCGCTCCAGGAGAAGCTGTTCAAGGCTGGAACTTCGTCCGTCATAGCGGTGCAGGGAAGTGGAACCAAGTTCATCGATCAGCAGGTTGCCGAGGCGACGAAGAAGCAGCGCGACCTCACCGAGAGTGCCCGCGCGGAGATGAAGCGGGTAGCCGATGAGCGACTGGTAGCGGTTGAGGACGAGCTCGGCAAGACGGAGGCGAACCTGGTCAAGACCGTTCCCACCCAGTTGAAGGCCGGGATAGGCGAGTTGCAGGGCGAGATCAAGAAGAAGATCGAGAGTGAATCGGATCTCATCACGGCGGGTGCTCAGCGCAAAGTGAGCCATGCGGCGGACCTAGCGAAGAGCACCGCCGCTACGCAAATCGACCAGCAGGCGGGGCGAGTGGCGAACCGCGCTGCGGGTCAGATGATCTTCAACAGCGCCTGGCTCATCCCGCTCTTCCTCATCCTGGCCTACTTCTTGGCGGTACAGACGGCCCGTTCCCTGGTGCGTCCGATCAACCAGTTGGCGGTCGGCACGCAGGCGCTGGCGGCAGGTGAGTATGAGCAGCGTATTGAGGTGAAGGGCGAAGATGAGCTCTCACGCCTCGCCCTGGCGTTCAACGGCATGGCCGGAGCCATTCAGCGCGGCCAGACGGAGCTTCAAGCGAGCCACGATGTCCTTGCCGCCGAGAAGCTGCGCATTCAGGCCATCGCGGAGTCCAGCCCGGACGGTCTCGTGATGTTCGAGCCAGGAGATTTGGTCGGTTTCATTAACCCTACTGCCATCCGCCTCCTCCACCTCCCAGACTTGCTTCCCCCGGCACCCTTCGACATCGCGATGCTTCCGCCGGCTGCGGCCGTCCGCTTACAGGAAGTTCGGCAGCGCGCCCAGGCCGGGGACGCCGCCCAGGAGTATGAGCACGCCGAGCCGGAGCGCCGCGTCCTCCAGGTGCGGGAAGTGCAGCTCCGCTCTCCGGGCGGGAAGTCGCACGGCTGCCTTCTCCACCTCCACGACATCACGCGGGACCGTGTCATCGATGAGATGAAAAGCGACTTCGTCTCACTCGTCTCCCACGAACTGCGAACACCTCTGGTCTCGATCCTCGGTTTCTCCTCCTACATGCTGACCGGGAAGATGGGGCAGGTGAGCGACACCCATCGCACGGCTGTGGAATCGATCAATCGGCAGGCGAAGCGCCTCTCGGCCATCATTTCGGACTTCCTCGATATCTCCCGCATTGAGAGCGGCAAGGTGGAGATTGCGCGGCGTCCGGTCCCGGTGGTGCAGATTGCGGAGAAGGTGGTCGAGGACCTGAAGCCCCAAGCGAGCGAGAAGTGCATCTTTGTGGAAGCAGTCATCTCTGGCTCGGAGCCGTCCACGCTACCGGTCGTGGCGCTGGGAGACGAGGCTCGGATCACTCAAGTACTCACCAACCTGGTTGGAAACGCGCTAAAGTTCACCGAGCGGGAAGGGAGCGTGCGAGTTCTGCTTTCCCGGATGAACGGGGAAGTGGTCTGCCGGGTCCGAGACTCCGGGTGCGGGATTCCGCCCGATGAATTGGACCGCGTCTTCGATCGCTTCTACCAGGTCGAGAAGGTGGTCACCCGGAAGACGGGCGGCACCGGCCTCGGTCTTGCCATCGTGAAGAACATCGTCGAAGCGCACGGCGGTCGGGTCTGGATCGAGAGCCAGGTGGGCGAGGGGACCACGGTTTCCTTCACCCTGCCCGCGACCGACCCGGTTCCGGCCGAAGTGTGAGTCCCTCTCCTTGGGCGCCTGCGCGCTGGGCACGCACTTCATGAATCGCCGGGTACTGGTGGTGGAAGATGAGCCGGAGAACCGGCTCTTCATCGGGCTGATGCTCCGAACCGAGGGCTATGAGGTGGTTGAGGCCGAGGACGGTCCCGCCGCCTTCGAGGCCCTCGCAAGCCAGGCCCGGCCGGACCTGATCCTCCTGGACGTGATGATGCCCGGCCTAAACGGGTGGCAGGTCTTCGAACGGATTCGGGATAACCCCAGCTGGGACGCCATTCCCGTGGTGATGCTCACCGCGCTTGCCCAGCGAGCGGACGTGGAGCGCGCCGTCTCTCTTGGGGTGGATGGCTACCTTACCAAGCCATTCGAGCCGGCCGACCTCGTCCACAAGATCGAGGATACACTCTCCCGCCACGGTGCGCGCACCGCGACGGAAGCGTGACCTTCCGTTCCGCATCGCTTCGAATTGCTTCGCGCCCTGCAAATCCACCCGCCTTCATGCGGGCACATCCGAAAGGCCTCCTCGTGCGTATCCTGGTGATTGATGACGATGCTTCCGTCCGTTCCTTCTGCGAGGTGGTCCTAACTAACGAGGGCTACGAGGTTCTGCAAGCGGAAGATGGCCCCACCGGGATCAACCTCGCCCGCGAGAAGGGGCCGCACCTGATCTTTCTCGACTGGATGATGCCGGGGGTAGACGGGGTGGACACTCTCCGCGCGCTGAAGGGCAACCCGCGCACCCGCGACATTCCCGTGGTCATGGTCACCGCGCTGGACAGCATCGGGCAAATCACCCTCGCCACGCAGAGCGGCGCGGACGGCTACGTCACTAAGCCGTTCGAGGTCGAGGACATGCTTGCCTTGGCCCGCCGCTTCGCTTCCTCGCGAATCGCGTAACGAGACCCTCCCGCGCAGACCCGCGTGGCTCGCGATTCCCGGTCACGCCTCCGCCTGCCGATCGACTTCTTCGTCCTCGCTTTTGACCTTCGCCATGGCTGTCGGTTCCAGCATTTCCGCTGCGGTGTTGAGCTTGATGAACAGGCCCCACGCCGCCAGCAGACCAGCCGCCGCGAGGCCTATGGCCGCCGTGTAGGGCAGCCGAGAAGGATCCTCGTGGACCACCTGAAAGGTCGTGACCAGGCACTCGATTGAGAGCGACACGATGACCACGATCATGAACCGCGAGAGGAACCGCCTGACGCGGGTCGGCGCACTCAGGTGAGAGGAGCGCTGCACCTCTTCCTCGAGGATGGTCTGACCCAACTCCAGGGCGGCAACGGCGACCGTGAGGATACTGATGCTCTCAAGGATCGCGTTCAGCCGCTTGTTGATCGGCAACGAGGCAAGGGGAGCGATGCCGTGCCAAAGCTCAATCCCGGCCAGGGCAATGAGCGCCATCGCGCAACAGACGAACAAGGCGACGATCACCCAGTAGCCGGCGATGAAAATGGCGTGCGCAGCCTTCATAGATGCCCTCCGAGGCGAGACCGTTGCGCTACGCTACCCACTTATGGGGCAGTCTACCCAGCCCCTGGGTCGATGGGCTTCACAACGCCCCCAGCACGCCGCCACGGCGAAGCGCTGTGCTAAACTCATCCGGCCGTCCCATTGCGGATTTCGGATTGCGGATTGCGGATTGAGATGCGGGCTGGCTGAAGGCAAGTCGGTTGCTCGCCTCCCGTCTCCCCATTGCATCCTCATGATCCGGCCGCCGGCGACCGCACTTGGTGCCGTCAGGTCAAAGGAGAGAGTCTGTGAAAGCGCCCGTCGTCCCGCCCCACGTCCAGCGACTTCGGCCCTATGTGCCGGGAAAGCCGGTTGAAGAAGTCCAGCGGGAGTATGGCCTGACGCACGTCCTCAAGCTGGCGAGCAACGAGAACCCTCTCGGGCCTTCGCCACGCGTCCGTGAAGCGATCCAGGCCGCGATGGACTCGCTGGCGATCTACCCCGACGGTGGTTGCTACGAGCTTGTGAACACGCTGGCGGCACGGCTGGGCGTCACTCCGGACCACCTCTGCGTCGGCAACGGGTCGGATGAGATCATCCATTATCTCGGCCTTGCGTTCCTGCGGCCGGGAGATGAGCTGCTGACCGGTGACCCCAGCTTCGTCCGCTACGAGGCGGCGGCGCTGCTGAACGAGGCGGAGTTCGTGGTCACGCCTCTCACCGATTACCGGTTTGACCTCGAAGCAATGGCCGAAAGGCTTTCGCCACGCACCCGGCTCGTCTTCATCGCCAACCCCAACAACCCTACGGGAACCATGGTCACCCGGCGCGAGGTGGAGCGGTTCCTCGACCGTTGCCCCGAAGAGACCATCGTGGTCATGGACGAGGCGTACTACGAATACGTGGATGAGCCGGACTACCCCCAAAGCCTGGAATACATCCGCGAGGGACGCAATGTCGTCATTCTCCGCACCTTTTCCAAGATCTACGCGCTGGCGGCGCTGAGGGTCGGCTATGGCATCGCGCGGCCGGAAATCATCCATGCACTGCATCAGGTCCGGGAGCCGTTCAACGTGAACACTCTGGCCCAGGCAGCGGCCCTCGCCAGCCTGGACGACCCTGACCAGGTCACAGTCAGCCGCCGGATGAACTCGGAGGGGCGAGACTACCTCTACGGGGAGTTCCGCCGCCTGGGACTGCGCTATGTGGAGACGCACGCCAACTTCGTACTGGTGGATGTGAACGGCCCCGCATTCCCGATCTACGAGGCGCTTCTCCGGCGCGGCGTCATCGTGCGGGCCGGCGAGAAGCTGGGAGTGCCCACCTGCCTGCGGGTCACCATCGGCCGCCCCGAGGAAAACCGGCGGTTCATCCAGGAGCTGGAAGCGGTCCTTGCCGACCGCTGAGCGGCGCACGCCTCAGGACCGGAATGTCGAAGGTAACGCCCGTGGGACCGCACTTCAACACCGTTGCCATTGTCGGAGTCGGGTTGATCGGGGGATCGCTGGGGATCGCCCTGCGGGAGCGCGGCCTGGCTCGGCGTGTCATCGGGATCACCCGCCGTAAGGAGACCATCGCTGAAGCCCTCTCGGCCGGTGCTATCGATGAGGGCACCACGGATCGAGCCGCCGTGGCGGAGGCGGAGCTCGTCTACCTGGCGCCTCCCGTCCTGACGATGTTGACCCTCACCGAGGCCCTCGCCCCGCACCTCTGCCCCGGCACGCTGGTCACGGATGCGGGCAGCACCAAGGCCGTGCTGATGGAAGAGATCCCCAAACGGCTGCCGGCGGGTGTCGATTTCATTGGTGGTCACCCCATGGCGGGGTCGGAGAAGGGCGGCGTTCAGGCCGCTCTGGGCAGCCTCTTCGAGGGTGCCGTCTGGGTCTTGACCCGCGGACCCAACACGCTGCCGGAGAACATGGAGCGGCTGACCGCCATGGTTCGGGCGGTCGGCGCGCAGCCGGTCGAACTGGATCCGCACCTCCACGACGACGCCGTCGCCCGCGTCAGCCACCTGCCGCACATCCTCGCCGCCGCCCTGGCCCAGGCTGCGGGGGAGGGGGAAGTCCCGGCGGAGTTGCTCGGCCTGCTCGTGGCTGGGGGCTTCAAGAGCACCACGCGCATAGCCTCCAGCCCTCCGGACGTCTGGCGTGACATCTGCCTCACCAACCGACAGGCAATCCTCACCGGGCTCATCGATCTGGAAGCCGCCGTCACTGCGTTTCGCGCGGCACTAGTGGCGTCGGACGGCAACGCCCTGCTGGAGGCCTTTCAGCGTGGGAAGAGCTCACGGGATACTCTGGTGCCACCGGGATAATCTGAAAGTGAAAGGCTGGGAGAATGCAATGCCGCATCCACGATTTGGAAGCGACGAGATAGCACGCCGCGGTGGACGACTGTACCAGCAGCTCATCCAGTCCGGAGTGGCGACGGAAGCGAATCTCGGCCGGATTCTCTCCATCGACATTGAAACCGGAGAGTATGAGCTGGGCGATGATCCGCTCGTCACCAGTCGTCGTCTGCAGGCGCGCCATGCCGGTGCCGCGATCTGGACTGAGCGAGTCGGTTATGACGCGGTGTATGCGCTCAGCGGGACCAGCACCCGAACCCCCTCGTGATTCGGGGAAGTGTTCACGGGTTGCAGGCACGGGTGACGGTGTATCTCCAGACAGGGGGGCGGCTGGACCTGGGTGTGGAATGCGTAATCGACACCGGTTTCGAGGGGGCGCTGACGCTGCCCGAACGTGCTGTGGATGGGTTGGCACTGCCCTACTTGACTGATCTCACCGCGAACCTCGCAGACAACACCACCATTCGCACGGCTGTTCACCTTGCGACTATCGTGTGGGACGGCGTGGAAAAGGAAGTAGCAGTCCTTGTGCTGGAAGGTCGACCATTGCTGGGGACGGCTCTCCTCGAAGGATGCCGATAGCAGGTGGACTTTGCGCAAGATGGTGCTGTGCTAATCGACGCACTCCACGAGTGAGGTCAGGCCAGGACATTGACTCCTATACAGTCGAAGGACATCTACCGCCAACTCAGCCGCCGTCCGCGCCGTGGCCGGGTAGTGTTCGGAACCTTGAGCCTCGCGTTCGCGGCACTCGGTGGCGCGGCTCTGGCGACCGGTGGCTCCGGGGCGCTGGCCGCCCTCATCGTCGGCCTGCTCTTCGGGCTGGGCTACCTCCACGTGCGTGAGCGAGATGACTCCGCACGCCGTATTGCCGAAGGCCCACATTCGGTCTTCTGGGTGCACGCCAGCACCATTCCCCTGCAGAACCCGTGGCTCTTCTCCCTCACGACCCTCAGCTTCGTGGTGCTCCACCTCCGCGACGGCCGCCAGTTCGAAGTGGCCCTTCCCCCGGATGAGATGGAGCACTTCATCCAGTGGCTCAGACAGCAGAACCCATCAGTGCGCCTGGGCGCCTACGACGGGGCCTCGCAAGCCTGACCTTCGCTGATCGCTCTGTCTCCCATAACGGCTCCTCACCGTCCTGGGATAAACTTCCGAGCAGGGCTACGCGCGCGGAGCTACCCTAAGACTCGATCCGCTCCAACTGCGGTCCCTTGCATTTTGCATTTTGAATTCCCGCGTGTGGCAGCCGTACCGAGCGCCCGCGCCGCATTCCAGGAAGACCATCTTGAGCGTTCGCATTGAGACCGACAGCATGGGACCGATCGAGGTCCCGGCAGACAGGTACTACGGGGCGCAGACCGCCCGCTCCCTCATCCACTTCAACATTGGCGGCGACCTCATGCCGCGGGAAGTGGTCCGCGCTCTCGGGATCCTCAAGAAGGCCGCCGCCCTCACCAACCAGGAGTTGGGCAAGCTCCCGGCGGACAAGGCCGACCTCATCTACCGGGCCGCCGACGAGGTGATTGCCGGCCAACTGGACGACCATTTCCCGCTCAAGGTGTGGCAGACCGGCAGCGGTACCCAGAGCAACATGAATGCCAACGAGGTGATTTCCAACCGCGCCATCGAGCTTGCGGGCGGCGAGATGGGCAGCAAGAAGCCGATCCACCCGAACGACGACGTCAACAAGGGCCAGTCCTCCAACGATACCTTCCCCACCGCCATGCACATCGCGGCCGTGGAAGCGGTGCACCACCGGCTGATCCCCGCCGTGACGGAGTTGCGCGATACGTTGGCGGAGAAGTCGGCGGCGTTTCAGGAGATCATCAAGATCGGGCGCACGCATCTGATGGACGCCACGCCCCTCACCCTGGGCCAGGAGTTCTCCGGCTACGTCCAACAGCTCACCAACAACCTGAAACGTATCGAGCGCTCCATCGACTCCGTCTACGAGCTGGCGCTGGGAGGGACGGCGGTCGGCACTGGGCTGAACACCCATCCGGAGTTCGCGGAAAGGGCCGCCGCGCACATCGCCGGCATCACCGGCCTGCCGTTCCGCTCCGCGCCCAACAAGTTCGAGGCGCTGGCCGCACACGATGCGCTGGTGGAGCTTCACGGGGTGCTGAAAACCCTGGCCGCCTCCCTGAACAAGATCGCTAACGACATCCGCTGGCTGGCGTCCGGCCCCCGCTGTGGCATCGGGGAGATCACCATCCCGGAGAACGAGCCGGGCAGCTCCATCATGCCGGGCAAGGTCAACCCCACGCAGTCGGAGGCCATGACCATGGTCTGCGCCCAGGTGATGGGGAACGATGTGGCAGTAAACATCGGAGGCATGTCCGGCAACTTCGAGCTGAACGTCTTCAAGCCGGTGATCATCCACAACGTGTTGCACAGCATCCGCCTCCTCGCGGACGCCTGCCACTCCTTCAACGAGCACTGCGCCATCGGCATCGAGCCGAACCGGGCCGCCATCGACAAGCACCTGCGAGAGTCGCTCATGCTGGTCACCGCCCTCAACCCCCACATAGGCTACGACAACGCGGCCAAGGTGGCGAAGAAGGCGCACAAGGAAGGCACCACGCTGCGTGAAGCGGCTGTCGCCCTCGACCTTCTCAAGGGCGAGGACTTCGATCAGTGGGTCCGCCCGGAAGAGATGACCCGTCCCAGGTAGGCAACGATTATGCCGCCACAGAGGATAACCGTTTTGCCTTGTGCCTCATCTTAACATGCTACACTATCGCAACCATCAGGTCGTGTTCTAGCACCTCTAACCGCCCAATCAGCACGGTCGTTCTCACATCGATCAGGCATCACGAGGTGGAGGCATCATGGGAACCGCACTCCGAACCTATTATCGCGGGGCGAATTTAGTGAGTCTGAGAGAGGCGCCGCCAGCCGCGATTCCCACGAAGGTACTCGCAAAAACTCACCGTAACAATAGATGAATGACAGAGTAAGGCATACCTTGTAAGTACCAATAGATGGAACATTGCAGATATGCCTTTTGGGGATTTTGAGCACGCTTCCGCTGGTAGTAGCTGCAGGTTGCTTCATTCCGCTTTCCTTTAGGAAGAAGCTACAAGCCGTGAGTCCTTTGCGTGGACGGTGGTTGCTGATAGCACTCATAGCACTCTGGCTGGGATCTACTGTGGGGGCGCTAGACCAAGTAGCTTATGTCGCCGGTTACCGAGGAAGCCTTCAACTGTTCCGATTCAAGCGGTGAGTTCTATAGGGTAGTATGGACTTGGAGGCTCACAAGCAGAACATACGATCCGATCGGAAAGATCCAACTGCAATCATTCTTTCGGTGATTGTAATTGTGTTTCTCTTTTGTGCCGCATGGTTAGTCGCTTCTCCGAACGGAGTGCGCTTCGGCAATCGCGCCTTCACGATTTCGGTGGTTCGAGCACCTCGCTCGGAATTCACGGTGTCATCTGGGCCGATCGCGGTTGCTCGGGGTGGGGATGTAGGCTGGTGCGTGGCGGACCTTTTCTTGCTTCGAATGGGTCGATGGTCGTTGGTCTTCAGCCACGAGGTTCGTGGCCTCCACCAGATGGCTCCCGCCCTTCCGGCAAACGACACGGAGTTGGGAGACAGAAGGTATCTCAAGAACGTTCACTCACATTTGTAGGATGAGGCTTCTATCTGCCACGGACCCCAAGGACCTTCGTAGCGCAAGCCGGGGGATGAGGGTCGCGCTTGGGCACAACTGATCCGGCGTGCAGGAAACCGCACGCCGCGGCATGGGCCGTGCGACGACCAAGGCGTTGGTTCCCTAGACCCTCGCAGGGCCGCAGGGCAGGTGTCTCACGCGCAGAGATTGCCTTGGCAAGAGTGACGGCCAGTACTGCGGAGCGCAAACCCGGAACATCGCCCAGGACGCCAAGTGCCGGCGCCCACACCGCCGTCATTCCCGGCAATATCTGTCGAGGTGCGGGCGAGTGTTGCGGTCCGGGAACCCATTTGAACCCGAACCGCGCGTGCTGAACTGGCATTCGGGCCATACGCCCCATACGCCAGGTGTTCACGCGGTGCCACGGCGCTGGCAAGTGGGGCACTAATTGAGGTGGTGAGACATGAGCAAGACGTATCGGAGTGACATGATGGCGGCCATCCATGAGACGGCCGGTGATTTCCACGACGCGGGGCTTCTGGATCAACGGACGCTGCGTTCCTTTGACGAGATGTGTCTGACACCGGTTCAGAACCTCACTCCTGATCAGATTCGTGAGATCCGGAGCACCAACCGGGTGAGTCAGGCGGTGCTGGCACGCTACCTCAACGTCAGCGTAAGTGTCATCAGTCAGTGGGAGCGTGGGGAGAAGACGCCATCCGGCCCGGCGCTCAAGCTCTTGACCCTCGTCCAGAGAAATGGGCTGGAGACGATCGCCTAATGGGAGCGCTACGCCTGGTGTGATCGCTGGGTCGTTGCCTACCCATGAAGCGACAGAGGTGCTCCACTGCCGTGTCGCGAACCGGCTTTCACGGAGGCCTGGTTGCGATGAGGCGTAGGCACTTTTTGATGGGACTGGGACTGGCGTCCACCCTTCCTCCTCGGGGAGCGGGGGCGCAGAGCCCGCAGCGCGTCACCCTGGGGGTGATGGGTGTCCGCGGACGCGGCAGGAGTCTGGCGGAGGGTTTCGCCGGCCTGCCGGGAGTGCGGGTCAAATACCTCTGCGATGTTGACCCCTCCAGTTTCCCGTCCGTGGCCGCCGGAGTGGAGAAGGCGCAGGGGGCGGCTCCGAAGCTGGTCGCCGACTTCCGCCGCAT
>JANPLG010000507.1:0-16382 GCA_031426395.1 Actinomycetes bacterium | reverse complement strand
CGGGCGGAGAGCCGGGGAGCGCGTATCTTCTCCCGCTATCCCCTGACGCGTGTGGAGGAGCGCGAGCTGCCCAACAGCGGAGGTCGAACTTATGTCTGCGCGGAGGCTCGGGTCGACCAGCGGCCCGTAGCCGTGTACGGGGTTCACCTCGACACGCCGCGCTGGGCCTTCGAGGAGTTGATTGGGCGGAAGGTGGCGGGGATTGCGCCGGCGGAGAAGCTGCTCAGGGAGCGCGTGGAACAGGCGGAACTGGTAGCGCGAGAGGTGGGAAAGGAGACGATCCCGGTCATTATGGGAGGTGATTTCAACGCGCCCAACCCGTCACGCGTGATGGCAGCCTTCTTCGATGCCGGGATGCGGGAGACATTCAGCGAGGGCGGCACCGGGTTCGGCTACAGTTATGGGCATGAACTCCGTTGGAAGGCGTCGCACATCCGCATCGACCACCTCCTGGTCAGCCGGGGCTTCAGCGTGAGCCGATGCTGGGTCGGCAGTTCCACCGCATCCGATCACCGCGCCGTGATAGCGGACCTTCGCCTTCGCTGACCGGTCACTCAAGTGCGGATTTCGGATCGGGTGCCCTCTGGGCTTGCAGCGTGAGTAGAGACGGAAGCTTGTCACACAGTCCGACTGGCTGCTGGTGCACGCGCCCCTGACGGGCTCTCCGCTGCGGGCGTGGCTGAAGGCGGGCCGCCTGGTACGACACGTCCTGCACCCTACGGATGAGGGCTCCCCTCAACGGGGCTACCCAGCGAGGCTGCGGGCCTTTTGGTAGGCGCGCTCCCAGAGGTTTCGCTTCCAGTCGCCGCCGCTGGCGTCGAGGCTCTTCATGTGCTCGCGGTAACGGTCTGCAAGCTGGGAGTAGAAGAGGGGGTAGCGGCCACTGGCTTCCTGGAACTGCCGGCCCGTCCATTTCCAAACGCGCGGCACGTCGTTGTCCCCGGTGCCGTAGCCGACATAGCGGGAACCGGCGACGACCTCCAGCACTCGGTCCTGGTCCACATCCTGAAGGCTGAAGCGGTCCGCCTGGGGCGCCACGCTCATCCACCGACCGAGAGCTTCTGTCGGTTGCGGGCGAACGGCTTTCTCCCACCGATAGACCCCGGGCATTGCGCCCACGGCATCCGATCGGCTCCAGCAGGTGTAGGCGATTTCCTGAACGCCGTCCCGGTCCACGTCCACCAGCGCCAAGGGCGGGAGCAGGCTCTCCATACGGTCTAGGTTCTGCTGCACCTCGCGGAGGTTGTATTCCGGAGCGCCGAATCGGAAGCCGAGGCCGGGGCTCTTCCAGGAGAGCTTCCACTTGCCGACTGCATCCTGCTTGAAGACCACGATGCGGGCACGGTCGTCCTCCGCCACTTCGCGCATGCGGTCGCCCACGGGGTCCGGCGCTCCTGGCTTGTCCGGGATCACGCGCTCCGGGTGGTAGTAGCAGCCGACCACCCACTCCGCCTTGCCATCGCCGTCGACATCGCCATGGAGCGTAGCGGGGTGATTGTTGATCGGCAATACCGGGGCACCGCCGCCAAGAGTGTGGTAGGCCGCCGGCACGGTTGCGATCCGACCGTTGCGCAATCCCGCCGCGGAAAGCTCATCCGTGATCTGCGCCATCACATCGGGCGGTGCCAGCTCAATCCGCGCGCGGAGAGCCAGGCCGAGAGTCTTCCTAGGCGTCGCCGCACGGGCGGGAAGTAAGTCTGAGGTGAGGACTCCGGCACCCATGACTGCAGCGCAAACGAATGCCGGCAGTTGCGGCAAGGATCGCCCTGCACCTCTGCGCGGGTTCGGTGGCTTCGACTGCCCCGGCGATGTCGGTATCTCATTCATGGGAGTTCTCGACGTGCGTGGCCGCAGCACCAGGTGCGTGCGGCAGGGCGCCGGGATGAAAACCGACTGCTCTGAAAAAACTACAGGAGAAACAACGTGGCTCGTGCCTCGTGATAGGATGATCTTTGTTCAGGAAGTCGGCAAACGGTCGCCGTGTCCGCAGGGTGCCCTTTAGCGCGGTCCCCGTTACTTGACTGCGAGCTTCGGATTTGGGGAACCTGGGTTGGGCGAGGGCGGGACTGAGTCCACGTACCCGTAGGTGGGTGCGGGCGGGACGCCCGCGCTCCTCGAGAGCCGCATCTTACGTGCTAGGGTTCCCTCTTCTGTATCAACCGCGTCACAGATGGTAGTGCGAGGAGGGTGATTGATGAATAGACGCAATGAGATGAAGTATCTGTTACCTGCTTTGCCGGTCGCCGGTTTATTCCTTTATCTCGCTGGCTCCCAGGCCGCTTCACAGGCTGCATTGCAGGCGGCTGAGCCGCTTCCCCCCGCCGTGCGGGCCACGCTGGACGCCGTTCGGGCGGACGCCATCCGGGAGCACGTCCGCTACCTCGCCGATGACTCGCTGGAGGGACGGGATACCGCCAGCCCCGGCAGCGAGCTCGCCGCCACCTACCTCGCCAACCAGCTCAAGGAGATGGGTGTCCGCCCCGGCGGAGAGGGCGGTTCCTATTTCCAGACCGTTCCCTTCACACGCTCTCGCGTCGACTCTGCCCGCACCCGTGCCGAGCTCGCCGCCACCGTCGCCGGCGGGGATGCTGTCGCGCTGGAATTCGGCCGCGACTTCACGCCGCTCTCCGCCCCCGGCACCGACCTGCGCATGGATGCGCCCCTGGTCTTCGCGGGCTACGGCATCGCCGCCCCTGAATTCAAGCATGACGATTACAAGTCTCTGGACGTGAAGGGCAAGGTCGTGGTTACGGTCGCGGGCGAGCCGTTTTCCAACGACCCCCAGGTTTTCGCAGGCGACCGGGACACGCGCCACGCGGATTACCGCGCCAAGGCCGCGCTTGCCCGTGAGAAGGGCGCTGCCGGCATCGTGGTGCTCCTGACCGGACTCCGCGCGGATCGGTTCCCCTTTACCCCGCTCGCCAACAATTTGCGGCGCCCTCGGGTTGACCTTCCGTCCACCAGCGCGGACTTCCCGCTGGTGGTCATGCGGGGCACCGGCGTCCCGGCCCTCTTCCAGGGCGCGCCCCAGAACTGGGACGAGGTGCAGAAGCAGATCCCGGTGGGGGCGCTTCCCGTCTTCCCGCTCACCCGCAGCCTGAAAGTGGAAGTGGGGGTGGAGTCGACCCCGGCGCCTGGCAAGAACGTGCTGGGGCTGATCGAGGGCAGCGACCCTGATCTGAAGAAGCAGGTGGTGGTCTACTCCGCCCATTACGATCACATCGGCAAGCTGGAGCCAGGCGAGGGAGACCGCATCCGCAACGGCGCATGGGATAACGCCAGCGGCAGCGCGGGAGTTCTGGAGACCGCTCGCGCCTTCAGCAGGCTGCAGAACCGTCCCAAGCGTTCCGTCCTCTTCCTCTGGGTTACCGGCGAGGAAATCGGGCTGCGAGGCTCCCAGTACTACACCCGCAAGCCCCGCTTCCCGATTGAGCAGACGGCCGCGAACATCAACCTCGACATGACGGAGATCTTCGGGGTGCCGAAGAACTTCAACGCCCAGGGCGTGGAGGAGAGCTCGCTGGAAACGGTGGCGGAGGATGTGGCGCGAGATCTGGGGATGAAGGTCGGCCCGGACGCGGTGCCGGAGTTGCGCACCTTCACCCGCTCAGACCAGTTCAGCTTTGCGCAAGTGGGGGTCCCCTGCCTCTTCCTGAAGTGGGGCACCGAGTACGAGGACCTGACGCCGGAAGAGGCGAAGCGACGCTCCAAGGAGAAGCTGGACACCATCTACCACAAGGTGACCGACAACTTCGATCCTACCTGGAGTTGGGACGGCATGCGCCGCCACACGCAGGTAGCCTTCCTCCTCGGCTTCAAGATCGCCAGCACGCCCGAGATGCCGCAGTGGAAGGCGAACAGTCCGTTCAACAAGCCGAGGCAGACGCCGAAGCCGTGAGTGGTGAGTAGGTGAGTGGTGAGTGGGTGAGTGGTGGTGGCTTGTTCCTCAATCCCTCAATCCCTCAATCCCTTCGCTCGCTCCCTCTCTCCCTCGCCCTCCGCTCCCTTTCCCGTGTCCCACCCTTCCGCGCCTCCCTGGCTCCGTCCCTTCGCGCCCACCCTTCTGGGCGCGCTGGGGGTGGCGTTGATCCTCGCCCCCGCCCTCCTCTATCCCTACGGCCGAGATCAAGCGGTCTTCGCCTATATGGGGCGGGTCATTGCGGACGGAGGCATGCCGTACCGGGACGCCTGGGACCTCAAGCCGCCCGGCATCTACCTCCTTTACGCGCTGGTGGCCCTCCTCACGCCCGACTCCCCCGGCCAGGCGATGATGGTCGCCCTGCGGTGGGTTGATCTCGCGATCGTGCTCGTCACAGGCTGGTTGCTGGGCCGGCTGCTCCTTCGCCTCACCCATACGTCCGTGGATGCCTCCGGCCATTTCCCTGGCGAACGCTGGGCGGCCCCCATTGCGGCGGCTTGGTACGCGGCCCTCTACCTCCAGGGCACTTACTGGAGCGCTGCGCAGGCGGAAGCGTGGGCAAATCCGCTACTGCTCGTCGCCGCACTGCTCTCCTTGCGCGTGCACGAAGATGCGCGACCGAAGAACAGGGCCGTCCTGACGATCGGCCTGCTGGCCGGAGGCACCGCGCTGCTCAAGCCGACCTCCCTCGCCCCGATGCTGCCGTTCCTGGCGCTGGCGGTCTGGCAGGAGCGGAGACCGGTCTGGAGCCGGCTGTTCCTGTTGCTTGCGGGGAGTTCGATTCCCCTGGCTCTGGCGGCGGTGTGGCTGGCGGTCGGGGGCGCCCTCGACGACTACCTCGACGTGCAGCGGGGCTTCGTAGCGCCCTACGCGGGCCTGAACGCGCCCACCCTCATGAAGCGGCTGGAGAACCTGGGTGGCTGGACCGGCGGCTGGCTCCTGGCGATCGCGCTGCCGGCGCTGCTGGGGGTTGCCGGATGGCTCCTCCGCAGCGAGTGGCGTGATGGACGTCGGTGGCTCGTCGGAGCGGCCACGGTGGCCGGCCTCTGCGCGGTCTGGGTGCAGAACAAGTACTTCGGCTACCACTGGCAGACGGTGCTGCCGGGATTGTCCCTGCTAGCGGCGGTCGGGACCGCGGCGGCGATGCGGGCGGCCGGGGCGCGTGGCGCGGGGATCGGCGTGGCGGGCGTGCTACTGGCGGGTGGGTGGAGCTACCTCTCCCGGCCCGCCGAATACCAGATGGCGGCGGCTCGCCTCCAGGGCACCATTTCGGAGCGGCAGTGGCTGGCGCGCTTCGGCGTCCCGAACGGAGGCGATTACTCGTTCCTGGCGGACTTCCGTGCCGCCCGTCACGTTCGCGCGGAAACGGCCCCGGACGACCGCGTGATGGTCTGGGGCATGGAGCCGGCCGTCCACCTCCTGGCCGACCGTCGCCCACCCGGGCGCTTCTTCTTCAATGTCCCGGTCGCCGCACCCTTCGCGCCCGCCGCCTGGCGTCAGGAGTTCCTCAACGATCTGGATGCCCATCCGCCTCGGCTCGTCCTGGTGCTTCGCAACGACTTCATCCCCTGGGCCACCGGCACCCCCACCGACTCCTCCACGCAGATGCGCCAGTGGCCGACCCTGCAGAGCTGGCTGTCGACCCACTACGAGCGCGAGACGGAAATCGAGGACTTCGCCATCTACAGCCGCCGGGAAGCGCGGCCCGACGCGTCACGTGATGTGAAGGCCGAAGGGAATCCGAAGCCATGATCGGGACGGTGATCAACGTGGGCACCGTGGTGGTCGGTGCCCTGGCGGGAAAGGCCATTGGAGCGCGGCTGCCGGACCGGTATCGAGAAACCGTGATGCACGTGGTCGCGCTGATGACGCTGGTGCTCGGCATGGAGATGGCGCTGAAGACCCGGAATCCGCTGGTGCTGCTCGGCAGCCTGGTGCTCGGAGCGCTCACCGGCGAGGCGATCCACATTGAGGCCGGCATCCAGCGCCTGGGCGAATGGGCAGAGCGACGCCTTGCGCCCGGTTCGTCTGACAGCTCTACCGGTGGTGATTTCGCCCGTGGCTTCGTCACCACCAGTATCTTGTTTTGCGTCGGCCCGATGACGCTGCTCGGCTGCCTGAACGACGGTCTCCGCGGCGACTACCGCCTCCTCGCCACCAAGGCGCTGCTGGATGGGATCAGCGCCGTGGCGTTCGCTTCCGCCCTTGGATGGGGCGTACTGCTCTCCGCAGTGACGGTACTGGTGGTGCAGGGCAGCCTCACCCTCGGCGCCCAGGCGATGGAGCCGCTACTCCGTGACCCGGCCGTCAGCGCGGAAGTCTTTGCCACAGGCGGCGTGATGATGCTCGGGCTCGCGCTCCGCCTCCTGGAGCTGAAGCCGATCCGGGTCAGCAACCTGCTCCCTGCACTCCTCTACGCGCCCCTGCTGGTCCGCTTACTCCAGAGCCTCAAGTTGCCGTAGCCCCGCCCGCAAGGGTGGACGGCTGCCGTAGAGTGGGGTAGATTGCAGAGGATGCCTTCGGGTGAACGCTAGCGGGACGGAGCTGATTGGAATGGGCGAGGGGTTGCAGAGCGACTGCGTTGGAAGCCTCGGGGAGACGGCTGGTTGATGCCACCCCCTGAAGGCCCTGAAGGCAACCTAGCGATTCGATGCTGACTTCCGGCTATGATACGATGCGGACGGGCTTGACACCGACAGTCACGGAACACTAACAAGAATGGCATTGAAGCATCTCGCAACCGTCCTCTCGGACTTCATGGCGCCGGACTCCGCTCCTAACAGCGCTCGCCACACCCTTGTACGCCTCTTTGTGAATGTGGGGCACAGAGGTCCCTTCCCCGCTGTCAAGATGCCATTCTGCGTCATGGTGGAGATGCAGGGTGATAATGACCCCTTCCGAGTGACTTTGCGTGGCCCGGACGGGGTCGGGGAAAAGGAGCTTGCTACTGGAGTTGCCGATAAGACCCCCAATCTGCGTCCATATCAGCAGTGCACAACCAGTTTCATCGCGGAACTTCAGCCACTGATAATCCCGGCCCCCGGTGTGTATTCAATCGTTCTTTACAGTGGGGACACCGAGGTGCATAGGCGTGATTTCGGTGTGTTCCAGCTCGAGGGTGAGTAGGCGAAATGCTTGATTGGACGCTAGCGGCCACGATTTCGATTGCAACATGTGGAGGGTCGTCCACCGCCCCGAATCCAGGCGGTGTAAGCCATCTCGTCCGCAAGGCGACGAAGCAAGTCGGCACGGTTGCGACGACTGGCAATACGCTTTGGCTTTGTGGGCATTTGGTTGAATCCCAACCGCAGTCCCCTCTAGCCGAAGCCGTCAGACATAGGATTTGCTGGGCTATCGAAGACGAAGAGGCGGAAGGTGATCATGTGAGTGTCACTGCGGAAGCACAAAGCGGATTGCTCTCGCTAATTCACGGCGTGAGCCAGTGGGGTGTGGCCGACTCGGTTCCCGTTCCTCATATAACGGTCCTTGGATCGGGTCTTATGGCCGAATGGAGGCGGGATGGACGCGATTTGGTATTGTTCGTGGCCGATGACGGGTCTTCCAAGCTCCATCTGGTCACCATCCCCGAGGGGCAGCCTGTCAGACAGATAGTCCATAGCAATCCTGGTATCGTATCCCTGGTCAAGGCATTCGAGTGGCATAGAGCGGTTGATGAGCCAGGTGTCTGATCAGACAGTCCAAGATGACGAGGCACTTTGGCGGGCAGTCAACCAGGGCCACTTGGACTGGGACGCGAACAGTGGGCATCCGCGACCTTCTTACCGAACTTTCCTACTGGCCGAGAAGGACCTGTCCGGGAATCTTTCACTTGGCCGTGCGTCTTGCCGGGTCCTCGCCGATTGGCAGACCCAACGCCCGCCCGTCCTCCAGCTCATTGCTCTCGAGATTCGTAGACTTCGGAGTGATCCGAGTGCCCTTGATATACGTCCGAAGCCACACGCTCCAGACGATGCCGATCTCCTTGGTCTGCCGCGAGCAACCGGCCTCCCAGACGACGAAGCTGTGATTATTGCCCGCGAGCTCATTCGCCTTACCGGCGAAGCCTTCATCCGCCCGCCAAGCCCGGAGCAAGTTGAGCGGCTGCGTAGGCGCCATCAGGCTGGCGGTACTTGACGATAGGGTGCTACCTCCGCTCCGTCGGAGCAAGTCCAAATCGGCGAGAGTCCGTAGATGGTTCAGCCTGAACAGAGCCAGTTGCGCGGGGCACGCGGTTAGGATCCACGAACTCTTCCGCGCTGGAGTTGCTTTGGACTTTTGGGCGAGACGGGGACGACGACCCTCAATGATGCTGTTGACCGACTGGATGGAGATCAGCTAGGCACATCTCTTCGCCCGCGCACAGGCGGTCGGCGGCTCGCTTGAAACCCTGGCCCGGCTTCGGCATCATGAACCACGCGGCAACGCTCGCCGCACGGGTCGGGATGCCGCATCGGCGCGGGGGCTCAACGTGGGTTTGAATCAGGTGGGCTTGAATCAGAAGGTAACCGCATTTGGAATCCTGACGTCCGGCTTGCTGGCTCCCCTCGCCGTGAGCCTGGCTTCCACGAAGGCGGCCGCCCCGCCGCTACCCGCTGCCACCGCGCCCCCCAAGGTCCCAGCAGTGGATGAGGGGTTCTTCACCTCGCAGGTCCGCCCCATCCTGGAGAAGCGGTGCCTCGGCTGCCACGGGGTCGGCTCGCTGCTCGGCGGCCTCGACCTCCGCAGCCGCGAGGGCGCGCTGAAGGGCGGCACGCGGGGCGCGGGCTTCGTGGCGGGGCATGCGGAGAAGAGCAGCCTCTTCCAGATGGTGCTGGGCACGCGCACGCCCCGCATGCCCCCCAGCGAGAAGCTTCCCAACAAGGAGATCGCGGTCCTCAAGCGGTGGCTGGATGGCGGCGCGCCCTGGGCGGGCGGCAAGGTCGAGACGGCGGCGGCGCAGGTCTGGTGGAGCTTCGTTCCGCCGGTACGCCCAGCCGTGCCCGCATTCCCCGGGAATGCCTGGGTCAAGACGCCCATCGACGCCTTCGTCCTGGCGAAGCTCCAGCGCGAAGGGCTCAGGCCGAACCCTCCCACCGCGCGCCGGGTCCTGATTCGCCGCGCTTACCTCGACATGCTCGGTATCCCGCCCACCCCGGAGGATGTCCGCGCCTTCGAGCAGGACCGTGCGCCCGATGCGTGGGAGAAGGTGGTCGACCGTCTCCTCGCCAGCCCGCACTACGGGGAGCGCTGGGGCCGCCACTGGCTCGACCTCGTCCGTTTCGCGGAGAGCTGCGGCTACGAGGGCGATAAGGACCGGCCGCTCGCCTATCGCTACCGGGACTACGTGATCCGCAGCTTCAACGAGGACAAGCGGTATGACCAGTTCATCAAGGAGCAGCTCGCCGGTGATGAACTGAACCCGGATGACCCGGATGACCCGGATCGCCCAGACCGTATGGTCGCCACCTATTACCTCGGCACCGGCATGGAGGACTTCGCCATGGCGAAGCTCCCCACCACCCGCGCGGACGAGCTGGACGACCTGGTTTCCACCACTAGTTCCGTATTCATGGGGTTGACCATCGGTTGCGCGCGCTGCCACGACCACAAGTACGACCCGGTCAAGCAGACCGATTACTATCGGCTGCAGGCGCTCTTCGCCCCCTCGGATCGCCGGGAAGCGGATATCGGCACGCCGGAGGACCGCCGGAGGGTGGCGGAGCAGAACGCCGCCGTGGACCGAGAGCTCGCCCCCGTCCGCCAGGAGCTCCAGCCCATCCGCGACGCCGCTGCGGCAGCCGCGAAGGCGGCGGGCGTCCCCAATCCCTCGGATGACCAGATCAACGCGCACGTGCCGGAAGCGCAGAAGAAGCAGTATCAGGAGCTTCGCGGCAAGCTCGCTGCCGGCGAGGGCCGTAAGGAGCGCCTCCAGCGCGCCATCGTGGTGACTGACCTGGAGCGGACCTGGAAACCGGTCCACCTCCTCCTGCGCGGCGATGCCAACCATCCCGGCCCCATCGTGCAGCCCGGCTTCGTGACCGGCCTCCCCAACGGCGCCCGCGAAGTCACCGCAGAGCAGGCCACGCCCCGCACCACGGGACGGCGCAAGGCGCTGGCGGAGTGGATCGCGCAGCCGAGTCACCCGCTCACCGCCCGGGTCTGGATGAACCGAGTCTGGCGGCAGCACTTCGGGCGCGGATTGGTGGCGTCGACCAGCAACTTCGGCGTCAACGGCGATCAGCCGTCGCACCCGGAGCTGCTGGACTGGCTCGCGGTAACCTTCGCGCAGGGACACGCGCAGGCTACGGCTTCCCTGACTCCTGCACCGTGGCAACTGAAGCCGATCCACCGCTTGATCCTGCTCTCATCCGCCTACCAGCAAGGCTCAGCGGCGCGTGCGGACGCGCTGGCGAAGGACCCGCAGAACCGCTTCCTCTGGCGGATGCCGGTCCGCCGCCTGGAAGCGGAGGCGATCCGGGACAGCATGCTGGCCGTGACCGGCGCGCTCAACCGCGAGATGTACGGCCCCTCCGTCTACCCGCCGGTCGATCCTTCCCTGCGCGCGGACACGTTCCAGGGGATCAACTGGCCGGAGGGCGAGGACAGCCCCAAGACCTGGCGGCGAAGCGTCTACGTCAAGGTGAAGCGCAGCCTGATCCTGCCGCAGCTCGAAGTTTTTGACTGCCCGGAGATCACCGCTTCCGTGGCGCAACGCAACGTGACCACCACGCCGCTGCAGGCGCTCCTCTTGCTGAACGATCCCCTCATCCGGAAGCAGGCGAAACTCTTCGCGGAGCGGCTGCGGAAGGACGCCGGGGAGGATCCGGCCCGGCAGGTCGCCCGCGCCTACTGGCTGGCCCTCTGCCGGGAACCCACGCCCCGGGAGCGGGAGCTTGGCCTCGCATTCCTGCACCGAACCGGCCCGAATGGCCCGGATGGCCCGGATGGCCCAGTCGGCCCACGGCCCCACGCCCTCACGGACTTCTGTCAGGCCGTCCTCAACCTCAATGAATTCGTCTACGCGCCCTAAACAAGACTGTTGTCAAATCGATGATCAAGCAGAGGATGCGCGTCGGTTGCAAGACGGCTGTGTCCTTCTGCGGCGGGCCGCGCTGAGCGGTAGGATCACCCTTGAGGCGGCGGTCAAGCCGACGATGAGCTTGATAAGTCTAGGCGTTACACCATGAACGAGTCCCGAGTCGACAACCTGGATTCTGTGCGATTGGAACTCGAAAGAAAGGAAGCGCTTCTGCGCGAAATGCGCGAGCGTCTTGAGAGCACGGCAAAGCTTGAGATTCAATCCGTCGTGGTTGGGAGTGAGTATGTCCCGCCCGATCCCATTGTCTACGGTGGGTACTCAGATGGCGCGGGAGGCGGCGGCGCGTATCAGGATATCGTGGAGCACAGTGAGGTCAAGAGTGTTGACCCGGTGCTTCAGTCGCAGGTCGAGGCGCTTGAAGCCGAAGTGTCAGGACTCAGAATGCGTTTCCATTGAGCAACAGGAGGCAGGGGCGTGGAAGCGGCATCATGGACCAACTGCCGCGCCGAATTCGCCTTCGACGGCGGATTGATCGATCTCCTCGTCCCGGGGGCGGGGCCGGACGATTGGGTGCCGTTCTGGTCGGCGCTCCGCGCTGGACCATTCGCGCTGAGTGCATTCCAGGGTGGCGAACCTATTCCGTTGCCGGATTCGGTGGCTTGGGCGCTCGCTGAGCGCGATGCGTTGGTCATGTTGTCCGTGAACGCCGGTCCGGTCACCGCAAACTGCCACTTCCTCGGCTTCCTGGAATTCGACATCGACCCACGAGAGGTCGCCAGCGAATCGGCATTTGAGGCAGTGCTGGAGTTGATGCGGTTGATCGCGAAAGCGGTTCAACTCCCCGCCTTTGCCGTGCCGGAGGGAGGCAGCCCGGCAAATTCTTTCCTGCGGGTTTCGCCGTGTGGTGAGGCTGAGTTCCTACCTACTAGCCCTATCGGAAATGCCTGAACCTAAAAGGCGCGTTTCACCCAGAGCAGTCGCGCGGGCCCACCCACCGCCCCCTGAACCCATGCGTTCTGCTGAAACTCTCGTGACAGTCGTCGGGCGACGTCCTCGTCCAGGCCCAGCACCAGCACGCTCGGCTCTGGCGGCCATTCGCCCGTGGCTCCGATCCCCGCGCCCGGCCACCGCGCGTAAGCCTCGGCATCGAGCTTCCGGAACAGAGCTTCCTGACGGAGGTCGTTCTCGGCTTCCGAGAGCGGCTCCGACCACGGGTTGAACGCGGTGAGGAAAGCCCACTGCGCCACGCCCAGCACCGCCAGCCGCCGGTCTAGCTCCGGATGAAGCTCGCCAACGCGCAGCACCAGCCGCTCTCTGTCCGGTGCTATGACCTCGTAGCGGGTGGCAAGGTAGGCTGCGGTCAATTCATGAAACCGATCGCGCTCCATCGCCTCTCCCATTGAATGCCACCGCCTCCTACTCCTGATCGTACTCGTAATCCAATCCCCGCTTCCTTCCGCAAGCACCTCCCTTCAAGGCCTCCAACGTGACCTGATGCTCCAACTCATCCTCTGCGGCCAATTGATCGACGGCACGGAAGCGGACCCCTCCCCACGGCAAGCCGTACTGGTGGAAGGGCAGCGCATTGCGTGGGTGGGTCCGCAGTCGGAGCTGTCCCGCACTCACCGACGCGATGCCCGCGTGCTGGACTTCGGCGAGGGCACCCTGCTGCCGGGGCTGATCGATACGCACGTCCACCTCACCTTCAACGCAGGGCCGGACCATGCCGCCGTTCGCGACGCGCTTGAGCGGGAGACGGAGGCGCATCTCACCCTTCGGGCGGTGAGCAACGCGCAGGCGCACCTCGCTTCCGGGGTGACCACAGTGCGCGATGTGGGTGGACCCGGCTTCCTCACCCTCGCCATCCGGGACGCCATGAACCGGGGACAGGTTCTGGGACCCACGGTGCGAGCAGCCGGACCGGCCATCACCCCCACGCGGGGCCACCTCCACTATCTCGGCGGCGTGGCGGACGGCGCGGAGGCGGTCGGTCGGCGGGCGCGGCAGGTGCTGGACGCGGGTGCCGACCTGGTCAAGATCTGCGCCACCGGCGGCATCATGACTGCGGAGTGTGATCCACTCGGCATCCACTACACGGCGGCGGAGCTTCGGTCAGCGGTCGAGGCGGCGGAAGAGCGGGGCAAGCTGGTGGCGGCGCACGCGCTGGCCGGAGAAGGCGTGGCGCGCTGCATTGAGGCGGGCGTCCGCAGCATCGAGCATTGCCTCTGGCAGGACGCGCCAGGGGAGTTCACTTTCCGGCCCGACCTTGCGGAGCGGATGAAGGCGCAGGGGAGCGTGGCCGGACTCACCTTCGCCGGCGTGGGGCAGGCGCGCTACCGAGCGGAGGTCCTCGGCGAGGATACCGGCGCGGAACTGGGCGTCTGGAAGGACCGGATGGAGCGGCGATACACCGCAGAGCGGGCGATGATCAATGCCGGCGTCCGCTACGTCCTCCACAGCGATGCAGGCGTCCGCGCCACCCCGTTCGGCGCCTTCTGGCGGGTGCTGGCCGCCGCCTGCTATGAGCTTCGCCTCACTCCGCTGGAAGCGATCCGGGCCGTCACATCTACGGCGGCCGGGCTGCTCGGGATGGAGGGCGAGGCCGGCCGAATCGCCGTTGGGCACCGCGCCGATCTTCTCGCCGTCAAGCGTGACCCCGCGCTCCGGATCGAAGCGCTGGCGGAGCCGTGGTTAGTGATGAAGGGGGGAGACATCGTTGCAGGTAGCGGCGGCACCCTGCTGGCGGCGGACGGCAATGCTGCCGCACCCCTCGCAATGGGCCTATAATAGGGACTGTTGCTCCGGGCCCCGCACCTGACCCTCCCACGCGAAGTGCGGCGCTGCGATCCACGGCTTGCCATCTCACCGGCTGACTCATCCATGTACGCGATCAACTTTTACACGTCCCTCTACGAAGACATGCTCCAGCGCGGCCGCAAGACCGCGACCATCCGCCTTGGAGACAAGTCGAGCAAGTACGAGGCCGGCGAACTCTGCTGGGTCACGGTGGGCCAACGCTTCGGGCGAAGGCGCAAGCTCTTCACGGCCATCATCGACTCGGTCTCCGTGAAGCCGCTAGCGGAAGTCACCCCGCGTGAGCTGGACCGTGAGAACCCGGAGATGCGCACGCACGAGGAGATGGTCAAGTTCCTGGGGATGATCTACGACCGCCCCGTGACCATTGAGGACACGGTCACCGTGATCCACTTCTCGCAGGTCTCCGAGTAGCGGCGCTGGGCCAGCGGTTGAAGGCGAATTCAGACGGGCGGCCCTCCTCGTGAGCGCCGCCCGTTCCCGCGTCAGGGGGCCAATAAGGGCAGGGGTGAAACCAAGGGGACCACTTTTCACCGCTGAGGCGCGGAGAACGCGGAGAAGACAATCGGAATGCTGGCCGGTTGACGGGAAGGGCTGCCACCAGAGTTCAGGGGGATCGTCCACGATCCGCCGGCGTCCCTTTGTCCCCGTCTCCGCGTCTTCTGCGTCTCCGCGGTCCAATCCTCTCCCGTGCCGTCACCATGAAGTCTGGCCGCCCCGCGGTGCGGAAGGGCGGCCAGATCTAGCTCTGTTGCTTATTCAGTTGTGGTAAGACCAGTCCACTGGTTGTGTATAGCGCACCGCAGTCACGTGACGGATGCTCTGACCCGGCACCCGGTAGGCAGGTTCCGTGGGTGACGGGCGGCCACTGTGAAGTTTTGCACAACCTTCGAACCTGTGTGCGCCGTGCGGCACAATGATTGCCTCCCGGTCAGGCGGAAAGTGTCTTATCGAAGCAGGGAGTCAGCGTATCCGGGATCGCGGCGAGGTCTCTCCCTGTGAAGACAACCGTGCACTCATCGTCGATCAGGCGCTGCCGGGAGTCCTTGAGGAAGGTGCAGAGCATCTCCTCCAGGTTCCCCCGCGTGGGCTGGTGCTGCGCCCAGTGCGCCAGCGCCTTGTCCAACTTGTCCAGGTAGATCACGCTGTGCCGCTGGGAATTGCAAAGTCGGAGCAGGTTGTCGAGTTGGTGGGCGGGGTCGTCGTAGTCGAAAAGCTCCATCAGGTTGCAGAGCAGCACGTCCCGTCCCAGGCGCCGCGCCAGCCGGCCGACCACTGCGGCCTTGCCGGTTCCAGGGGGTGCCGTGATCAGAATGGTCGCGTCCGTGGCGCCGACTCCCTGAAGCCAGTCACGCAGGCCAGGGATATCGACTGAGCCGTCCAACTCCTCAGCATTCAGGTTGCGAAACCGCATGAGCATCTCCGAGTCCGGGCCGGAATTTCACCGGATTGAGCCCTAAAGGTTTGACTCAGGATGGCCGTGTGCCAACCCGGGCCAAACGCTGATTTCGCCGCCGTCACCCGCCCCGGACCGTATTGTAAGGGTTGGCGGCAGAGAGTACCACCCAGTTCCACAGGGGTGCGCCCTCTCCTTCGCAACTTTCGCACCCGTTCCATGGAGCGAGGATCCCCGGCCGGCGCGGCTGCGCTTGTTTCCCCGCCAGTCACGCTTCACCGGTGCAGCAACGGTGCCTCGCGCACGCGGAAGGTGTGATCGTCCGTATGGAGGCTGGCTGGCTCAATTGCCCCGTAGAGCGCGTGGGGATGGTCGCCGCGGTAGGCCCACCCCTGGTCCCCGTAGCTCCAGTGCCACCACTCCGAAGGGTAGTTCGTAAGCCCGGCGGCGAGGAGGACATCCCGCAGCAGCGCACGGTTTGCCATCGCTGTGGGTGTGAGTCCCTTCGCCATGGCCCGCGCTCCGCGAGGATCCATGATTTCGTAGGGGCTCGTCAGGTCGAGGAGTTGACCGTCCTCTCCCACCAGGTGGAGGTCGACCGCGCCGCCCGTGCTATGGGGCGGCGGGACCTGGAGGTCCATCGGGGCGGAGAACCGGTTCGCTTCCCGGCCCAGGCGCTGGGGCGTCCACTCCGGATGCTCCCGCCGCATCCGCTCACGGGTGGCCTGGTGCATCGCCTTCTGGATGGCCGGGGCGCGGTAGCACTCCACCACGCCCAGCCGGATTCCTGCGGGCAGCATCGCCGCCGCCTGGCAGAGGCGCTCCGCCAGCCCCTGGCGGGCCAGCGTGTACCGCTGGTACTCGAAGGCCGGATGGTGGGGTTCCCAGTGTAGCTCCCGGCAAACCGAGAGCAGGTCGACCAGTGGCTCGCCGTTGTCGTGGATGGGGATGGACCGAAGCTGGGGAACCGACTCAGTGGGGTCTTTGCGCGGCATGGGGTGGACGGTTGGAGAACTGGAAGTGATGCAGAGGGAGGTTGGTTGGGCAGCATGGGGGGCGGCCCTACTCCTAATCCTAATCTTACTCTTACTCCCTCCGGCCACCGGGGCTTGGTCGGCTTGCCGGTGGCCAGGACCACCACGAGGGGAGGGGAGTAATCTCTACTCACTTCATTTGCGCGCAAAGCGCGCAGGATTCGGCTCAAGCAGGCTGGAGGCCAGCCAGCTCCGGGATGA
>JANPLG010000506.1:0-5672 GCA_031426395.1 Actinomycetes bacterium | reverse complement strand
AAAACGGTGTTCTCCCCCAGAATTGGGGGCCGGGGGGCGGACCATCCACACGCGGGTGCGACCGCCGAAGGTAGGTGGATCCGTCGGGGTTGAGGAGTGTATCCCAACTGCACCAGAATCACCTCGTCATCCTCGCCAGGCATCCCCACTGCGAAGCGGCCCGTCTCATGCGGGGATCCAGCCACGCCCGCCACGCACCGGGGTATCGATCCTAGCGACGGAGACCAACCCCAGCGCAGAATGCGCCACGCCCAAAGTCGGGTTCAGCTGGACCCCCGAAGGAGACGGGTCCCACGCCCCGGGCGAACGCCGTCGAGGGTGACGGTCACGGAGGCGAGGACGAATACCTCGCTGCGAGAGGCCTCTCCCAGGTTGCCGCGCTACCTACAAAACGCGGTCGCGCCCTCCACGCGCGATGCTGTTCAGTTACGACGCACCACATCAGCGTACGAACAGGGCGGGTCTTTCTAGCCAACCGCCAACCAGCCTGCCAACTCCTGGATTTCCTCCAGAATTGGAGGCCGGAGAGCCAAACCTCGGCCAATCCGCATCCGAAAGGCCTCGCGCACTCAGCGATGCAATACCGCATGGCCATGAGGTGTCAGCCAAAAAGCGCCGTCACCGGACGACCCGTGCTAATCGGATGCGGACGGTCTTCCGGGTCAAGGACCAGCGTCTCCGGCGGTAAGCCGAAGGCGTGGAACATCGTCGCCATCAGGTCTTCCGGGCTGACTGGGTTCTCCGTCGGGAAGGCGGCGTGGGCGTCGCTCGCGCCGTGCACAAAGCCGCGCCGGATCCCTCCCCCCGCCAGGAGCACCGTCTGACACGCCCCCCAATGGTCACGCCCCTGGGCGGCATTGATCTTCGGCGTGCGGCCGAACTCCCCCATCACTACCACCAGCGTCTCGTCCAGCAAGCCTCTCACGCTAAGGTCGTCGATCAGCGCAGAGAGCGAGCGGTCCAGGGAGGGGAGGCAGTACTCCTCCTTCAGCATCTGGTATCCCGTGATGCCGCCGAGCGCGGCCGTCCCACCGTGGTTATCCCAGGGGTTGAGCGGGTTCCCATCCGGCCGGAAGTACATCCAGTTAAGCGTCACCAGACGCACCCCGGCTTCAACCAACCGGCGGGCCAGCAGGAAGCTCTCCCCGAAGTGGTTGCGGCCATACCGGTCCCGCAGGTTCGCCGGCTCCTGCTCCAGGTTGAACGCCAGCCGTGCGTCCGGCGAGACCATCAAGTTGAACGCCCGCTCCCGATAGGCGTCCATCCCCAGCGCCGCTGGATTGCTCTGCAGGTGGCGATCGGCCAGTTCCACTGTCTTCAGCAGCCCATGCCTGCGGGTGAGCCGCTCACTGCTCACGCCCGGCGGCAGTCCCAGGTCGAGCACCGGGCGCCCTCCCGCAAATCCCGCGTCCGGCAACTCCAGCGGATCGTGCGCCGCGCCGAGCCAACCGGCATGAGTGCCTGCATACTTCACGCCGTCGTGCATGATCGGTCGCGGCAGTGTGACGCTCGACGGCACCCGAACGGGTGAGGGTCGCAGGCAGGAGAGGATGCCGCTAGGTCCCGGATGATGGGATCGCCGCCGCTGGTTGCGCGGCACCACCATGGTCGTGTCGACCTGGCCGGTCAGCATGTGGTAGACGCCCACCTCATGCACGTCGCTCCCATGGGTGACCGAACGGACCAGACTACATCGGTCCATGACCTTCGCCAGTTGCGGCATCTGGTCGGAGACCTCGATCCCCGAGGCGGATGTGCGGATCGGCTTGAACGGGCTGCGGATGCCTTCCGGCGCGTCCGGCTTCATGTCCCACATGTCTTGCTGCGGGGGCCCGCCCCAGAGAAAGACCAGGATGCACTGCTTCGCCGTCGCCCTATGCCGCGGTGCGGATGTCGCGGCTGCAGCCCGTTCAGCCGAAAGGAGGCCGGGAAGCGTCACCGCTCCCAGTCCCATCTGTCCCAAGCCAATCATCGCGTCCCGGCGATTCAGCATTCTGAGGGTCCCGCCTGCTCCAGCCTATCCTGCCAATGCGTGCAGAGAGACTGGATCTAAGGATGATTGGAGCGGCGGGGGAACGGCTGGTTGCGTGCATTTCGCCCAACGAAGCCGCGCGGACGCATTACGCCGAATCAAGAACTCCCCAAAGCCCCTCCTGCACCCGGTAATGAGCGTCGAAGGCGCGGCACGCCGCCTCGTAATCGGAGGCATGCGCTGAGAGACCTTGCCGATAGACGGCCGACGTGGCCCGCCAGAGCCGCAAAGCCTCCGGGCAGAGTCGGCGACCCGTTATGCAGCCGCAGTGCCAATCTCCGCGGGGGCTTGCTGCGGGAGACGGCTGGACCGTCGGAAAGTGTGAAACGCGAAGATTGTTGGAGCTGGCAGGAGTGGGCATGAGGACATCCACGCACTGAAAGAACCGATTACGAACACCGACAGTGCGCAACCGGAAGATGAGTGTCCCTGATTACCCGATCCCCTGACTCACCAAACGAGCGCCACCCCTGTCAACCCCGCCTACTGCGCCGTCCGCACCAGCACCAGGCAATCCTCGGACCAACACGAGAAGGCATGCACTACTCTTTGGACAGAAGTCACCCGTACCTGCTTTGGTGCCTTGAGTACCACCATGGGCCACTTTGAACCTGCCGTGGCACCCCTCCGCCTCTTCATCGCGGTAGCCCCGCCTCCTGCCGTCCAGACCCTAGCCCAGTCAGTCATCGAGCGCATGCGCGGCAGCTGCGACGTTCGCTGGGTCACCCCATCCCGGCTCCACCTACTCCTGAAGTTCCTGGGAAAAAGTTCCGCTGAGAAGGTGCCGGAACTGAAGGAGAAACTGGAGCAAACGGCAAACACATTTTCGAGGTTTGCGGTAGAATGCAGCGGCGCTGGGGCCTTCCCCTCCTTCGGCGGCCACTGGCCCTCTGGCTGGGTGTCCATCCAGGAGAACCCGTCTCAAAGCTAGCGCAAGCGGTTGACGATCAGATGGCCGATGTCGGCTTCAGCCGTGAGCAGCGCGCCTTCAAGCCGCACCTCACCATTGGCCGCGTCCCACAAAAGGCTTATCCGGGCTGTGCGCGCGGCTCGCATCAGAGTTGCCGCGCATGAAAACCGCCCCTTGGCCCATCGAAGAGTTTCAATTGTTTCAGAGCCAGCTTGGCCCGGACGGACCCGGCTACACGTCACTTGCCTCCTTCCCCCTTCGAGTAGAGGATTAGCTCAACAGGCAGACCAATCACACCCAGGTGGTTGGACAATCCCGGGTATGGCGTGGCGGCACAATCAGCCGCAGTGCGTCGTGAACCCTTTGCTCCCGTCCACTGCCCGTTAGCCCCGGAGGGGCGAAAGCATGTAGCCTAGGGCGCAAGCCCTAGGTGACCGGAGCGATAAAACCCAAAGCCCCGGAGGGGCGAAAGAGTCCCCGAACCGGAGCATCTCCTGAAACCAGAGAATCCCCCACAGATTCTCACGACGAGATCAAGATTGTTGAGATGGAGAGAGGGAGAGACAGGGCAATGTCCTGCCTCCAGCCGACCTGCATCCCAATGCGATATCCGAAATCCAAAGTTGAACGACCGGTGTCGCAGTTACCCCGGTCGCGCAGAGCAGCGTGCGAACTCTAGCCGCCAGCACTAGCCTGAATCGCGGGCTCCCGAGGAGAGACGAACGTGGATAAACAGAAGACCCTGGAAATGGCAGTCGGGAACATCCAGAAGAAGTACGGCAAGGGCTCCATCATGAAGCTCGGCAGCCGGGAGAAACTGGCAACGGAAGTAATTCCCACCGGTTCTCTGGCGCTTGATCTGGCGCTAGGCGTGGGTGGCGTGCCGCGCGGGCGGATTATCGAGGTCTATGGCGGAGAGTCTTCCGGTAAGACCACCCTGGCGTTCCACATCATCGCGGAAGCCCAGCGGCTGGGCGGCTCCTGCGCCTTCATCGACGCAGAGCATGCCGTTGACCCGATCTACGCCCGCAACCTCGGCGTGAACATTGATGAGCTGCTGGTCTCCCAGCCCGATACGGGTGAAGAGGCCCTCGAGATCATGGACGCACTGGCCCGCTCCAACGCGCTGGACGTGATCGTCCTCGACTCCGTGGCGGCCCTCGTGCCCAAGGCGGAAATGGAAGGCGAGATGGGCGACAGCCACATGGGCATGCAGGCGCGGCTCATGAGCCAGGCCCTCCGGAAGCTCGGTGGCATCATCTCCAACGCCAACACCGTCTGCATTTTCATCAATCAGATCCGTGAGAAGATCGGCGTGATGTTCGGCAACCCGGAAACCACTCCCGGCGGCCGCGCGCTCAAGTTCTGGTCATCCGTCCGCCTGGAAGTCCGCCGCATCGACTCCGTCAAGCAGGGCACGGACGTGGTCGGCTCCCGCGTCCGGGTGAAGGTCGTGAAGAACAAGGTCGCCCCGCCGTTCAAGCAGGCGGAGTTCGACGTGATGTTCGGCAAGGGCATCTCGGTGAGCGGTGGAATTCTCGATATGGCCCTGGAAACCGGGTTGGCTCAGAAGACGGGCGCCTGGTTCAACTACGGCGATGTCCGCCTGGGACAGGGGCGTGAAAACGTCAAGGGGTACCTGGAGCAGAACCCGCACCTGATGCAAGAGATGGAAGCGAAGATCCGCGCTGCAGCCGCCATCAAGAACGAGCTGCTCCTGGGGAATCCCAACGGCACCTCCGGCCTAACCGCCAGCCTGGATGACGAAGACGACGATTAGGCTGCAGTAAGCCAAAGACTCGGGGCAAATGGGGGAGTGGAAGCAAGGGCCCCCCCGGGAGCCCGAGCCTCCACTCCCCTACTGTTGCCTGGAGTCAGCCTCAAGGTGCGCCTGAAGGGCCGAATCAGCGGTCAGCACCTCCGGTGCTTCCCCGGGCCGGACAAGGATCAGCGTGATCTCCCCTGCAAGCTGCTCCACGAGCCACTGCGGCCACTCTTCGTCCAGGGCACCGGGACGCAGTTCATAGGCAAAGACGGCGTACGCTTCCGCTCCCGGGAGATCTGCCGCGAGTGGATTGTCATTGGTGCAGAAAAGCACGCCGCACCGGTCCGGGCGCAACTCGTCCGGCAGGTTCGGCGCGCCCAGCCAGCCGCACTCGAAGCGACGGCATACCGGCGGCCGGTCATCGTACACCGCGCACCCAATCTGAACCAGGTGCCGGCACGGCTCCCCCGCCACCTTCGTGAACGCCGATTCGTCCGGCCCCGCCTCGAAACCGAGCGTGACGCAGCACGCGCGACAATCGCCGCAATCGCGTTCGGCGAGCGTGGGTCGCGCGGAACGGGAGCGCCGCCTCACGTCGCGAACACCTCTTCCAAGGCTTTACGCATGACATCCGTAGGAGCCTCATGCCCGGTCCACATCTTGAACGCGATGGCCCCCTGGTAGACCAGCATTCCCAGGCCGTCCAGCGTCGTTGCCCCGGCTTCGCGCGCGCGGCGCAGGAACGGCGTGTCCGGCGGGTTCGGGATCACGTCGCACACCAGCATGCCGGCACGGAGCGTGTCGTAGTCCACTGGCACCAGGTCGTCGACCGCCGGAGCGAGCGCAATGCTGGTCGCGTTCACAACGATCTGAGCGTCAGCCGGCACTCGGTAGTCGCCCGCCCACACAACGAAAGTTGTCTCAACGCCAGTCCGCTCCCGGACCTGGGCGGCCAGCTCCTCCCC
>JANPLG010000505.1:0-11789 GCA_031426395.1 Actinomycetes bacterium | reverse complement strand
ACCGTTGCTAAGTTCGCGCCTGACGGGACCTTCCTCTGGAAGTCGCACGTGCCCGGCGAGCTCTTCGAGGTGGAGACGGACGCGCAGGGCAATGCCTATGCCGTAGGCGACCTCCCCCTCACGCCGGAGGGCGGCGACCTTGGCGACTTCGGGGTGGTGAAGTTCTCCCCGGACGGCGCTCTCCTCTGGCAGCGCGGCATCGATGGCTCGAACAACCGGCTCGACCTGGCCTCCGCGCTGGCCGTCGCCGCGGACGGTGGCGTGGTGGTGGGGGGCCGAGTTTCCGGAGTGAACACCGGAAATGACTTCACGGTCGCGCGCTGGTCCGCTGACGGAACCTTTCTCTGGAGCCGCGTCCTCGTCACCAGCGATTCGGATATCGCTCGAGACGTGGTGATCGACAGTGCGGGCAACGTGATCGCCGCCGGTCAGTTGGGGCGCGGGAGCGACCGGGACTTCACCGTTGTCAAGTGGGACGGCGATGGCACCGAACTGTGGCGCCGGTTGCTGACCGGCAACGGCACCATCAACAACAATGACTCCGCCGCTGGGGTAGCCGTGGACAGCCAGGACAATGTAGTTGCGGCGGGAGACACGTTCAACGTCACCACGGGTCGAGATTGGACCGTCGCGAAATGGGCTCCTGATGGAACGCAGCTCTGGCGTCGCGATCTCTCCGGCACCCAGACCGGGGGGACGTTCGGCTCCTTCGATCTGACAGGCGGCGTGGTCATCGACTCACAGGATCGGGTGGTTGTCGGTGGTTTCCTGGACATGTTGGCGACCGGGAATGACATCGCAGCCGTGCGTTGGCTGCCGGATGGCACGCAGGACTGGGTTCGCACCTACGACCGCCTCGGACCAGGCCGGGACCAGGGCAATCAGGTAGCCGTCACTCCCACGGATCAGGTGGTGGTGAGTGGCGTGACTGACGCCCCGAACGGGGACGACTTCACGGCCGTAATCTGGAACGAGGCGGGTGAGTTGGAGACGGTCCGCTTTGTCGATGGCACATCCAGCAACAGCGGGGAGGTTGGGCGAGGCATTGCCGTTGACCCGCGCGGCAACATCGCAGTGGGCGGCTACAGCGTCAACGACATCACCTACTTCGATACAACGCTGGCGCTCCTGGACCGCGAGAACCCGCGCGTGCTACAGCCCATCCTGCCAGGTGCCCCGCTTCCAGCGAAAGGTGCGAGCACGGAAGTTGGCGCGGAGCTCGCGGATAACGTAGGGATTCTGAACGCAACCGTCACAGTCACCGGGCCGCGCGTCGCCGGTGAGGTGCTGGCACTTCAGCGCGGGAGCGGCAGACGATGGACCGGCAGCTTTGCCGCCCCTGCCAACCCGGATACCTCCCCTGCGGTCTACAACGTCACCCTCTCCGCTGTGGATCGAGAGGGGAACCCGGTGGAAGCTGTGGTCGGGACGCTGAGTGTCTCGCCCAGTGGCCTACGCACCGGGCGGCTGGAGGTTTCTCCTGGCCAGGTCGCCTTCGGCAGGATCGGCGTCGGTCGATATGGCGAGCAAGTGGTGCGGGTTCAAAACGTGGGAGACGCGCCGGTGGAAGGAACGATTGGCCAGCTCGACGCGCCGTTCCAATTCCGGCTGCCGAAGGGATCGCCGCTAGGCAACGTCCGCGGCTTCTTCCTGGAACCTGGCCAGACGATCAATGTGCGCGTCCTCTTTGTTCCGCGCCGCCGTGGTGTGGCCCGAGAGGTGCTGCGTGTGACGGGTGGCGCAGTCACCCCTCGGCCAGTCCGTCTTTCGGGGACTGGCTGTTAGTCCTCAAACGTCGGTCAATGCGGCGGCTTACGGCCACCCGCTGTAAGGTAGTCAAGGGTAGCTGGCTCGAAGGACGATCCTCGGCTGCCAGCATTTCCTCGGAGGGAGTCCTATGTCTCAGACTGATGAGTTCCTAAGCTCCGTGGCCAGCGGCAAAAGCGACCACGTCCGAGCCCTCCTCGACCGGACCCCCGGACTGGTGAACAGCCGCAACGAGCAGGGCGTGCCGGCCCTGATGCTGGCGCTCTACCACGGCAAGCAGGAGGTCGTAGAGCTGCTGCTCCAGTACGAACCGACCGTTGACGTCTTCGAGGCGGCGGCCCTGGGAGACACCCGGAAGCTGAAGGCCGGCCTTCACGGCAACCGGACCTTCGTCGATGCCTACTCCAGCGACGGTTGGACTCCCGTGCACCTCGCCGCCTTCTTCGGACGGCCGGCGGCTCTGGATTACCTCCTGTCACTCGAACCCAACCTGGAGTCGGTGTCCAAGAACGAGACCGGCGTCACGCCTCTCCAGAGCGCCCTGGCCGCTGGGGAGATCGAACTCGCCCGCAAGATCATCGAAGCCGGCGCGGACCCCAACGCTACCGCCAACGCCGACCACCGCGCCCTTTTCTACGCCACCCAGCGAAATGATGCCGAAATGGCGCGGATGCTGCTTGACCACGGCGCGGACCCCAACTTCCCCAACGCCTCCGGCCGCACCCCCCTCGATATCGCCGAGGTGAAAGGCTACAAGGAGTTAGCTGAGCTCTTCAAAACCCACGGCGCCCGAAGGTAATCTCGGCGGACCCTGCAAACGCAGCGCTCGCGAGCGCCCCGGCCTGGTCTCCAACTACCTTGGCTTCCTCTTCGGCCGCAACGGGTGCTGGTGCCAAGGGTGGGTTCCTGGACCTGGGCAACCTCAGCAATTCTCACGAACAAGCCGGTAGCCTAGCGCCTAGTGCGCGTGGTTCGCAGGAGACCGCAGGGGGTCCATCCACCTGGCTGGACGTGGCGCGTCCCCCTTGGGAGCACGGTAGACCCACGGCCACAAGGGCCTAGGCTACCCCAGGTTACATTGTCACGAAAGCCTGCCCAGTAATTGAATCCCACCCTGGTGCCAAAGCCGAGAGTTTAGGCAATTTTCAATTGCGGACTTGGGTGGCCGCCGGCGGATGCCTCATTCAAGAGGCGCGAGACAGACTCCGAGAAGGCATCCGGGTGCGTGTAGTGGCCCCCGTGGGCACCTTCGACGCGTATCGTCTGGCTGTGCGGAATGGCGCGTTGGATGCTCGCCAACCGGGAGTTGCTGACGGTCCGATCATGCTTTCCTGCGAGCACCAGGACCGGGCAGCGGATCTCGGGCAGTAAACACTCCGCCGGACACTCCTTTTGCGCGCGTAGCACCCTGAGAAGCCGGGCAGGGCCGCAGCGAAAGTAGTCTGGCAGGACCGCTCCGTAGAGCTGGAGCGGCTCATGGAGAGTGTCGAGCGCTGCCAGCCCGATCTGATGTCGCAGCGATTCCAGACGGGGCAGTCCTGCGGGGCCGGCCAGGGTGAGCGAAGCAACCTGGTCCGGATGCGAGGCCGCTACAAGGACGCTGATCTCGCATCCGACAGATTGGCCAATCAGGTGAAACCGCTCCAGGCCTATGCAGGAGATCCACGCAACGAGGTGCTGCGACAACCGTTGAAGCGTGATCTCCCACGGTGGGTCCTCGCTCTTTCCAAAGCCGGGGAAGTCGAGTGCGTGGACTCGGTAGCCGGAGCGAGCGAGGCGATCCATCGCCGGCTCCCAGTAGCGAGAGGAGACACCCGCACCATGTACAAGGACCGCGTCCGGACCTTCTCCCTGGCTCCTTGAGAAGGTCCGCACCCCTTCCACCCTCAGCTCTTGTGCCGATGGTCTCAAAATCTGGCTCGTTTGGCTCGAAGATTCGTCAAGGCAGATGAGTAGACTCTAGTTTCGCCTTTGATCAGAGGCGCCTTCGCCATTCCGGGGCCTCGGTGCGTTTTGCTGCCTCACCTGAGGCTTGCGGGGCAGTGAGATTATTCCTGCGCCGTCCCCACTGCGGCTGAAGAACCCAAGCGGACCATGGTGAATCAAGAGTCATCGATCCCCACGCCTCGCCGAGAGCTTCCCCCTGACGGACGGTTGCACCCCTGGTCCGGAACCGGAAGGCGAGCCAGCTGCCGCCAAGCCGGCCGTCCCTGGCCGGGGAACGACGCGTGATTCTCGAGGACCGCAGGGTCAACTCTATGCGGAACTCACCCAGAGCACCAACCTGAAGTGGGTTCTTGGAGTCCGTCTTCAGGCCATCACTGCATGCCCAGGAAAAAAGCCCGTGCGCAACCTCACGGTCGCGCACGGGCTTCAAGTTGCCGGACTAGGGCTCGAACCTAGACTTACCTGATTCAGAGTCAGGCGTGTTGCCAATTACACCATCCGGCATCGCAAGCGGCTCTCACCCGCCAACGCGCCTAAATTAGCACGCTCCTTTCTGCCTGTCAACGGCCCTCCCCGAGCAGTGATCCGGACCGTAATCGCCGCCTTCCCTGCCCCCTGTGCCTCACCGGCAACCCCTTCGCACCAGGCAGAACGGGGAACCGGAAACCGGGAACCAAGAACCCGCGAAGGTCGGTTCGCTGCATTGCATCGCCGGAGAGCGCTGTGCTATGATGCCCGCCGAGGAGGTGCGCTAGAATGAACTTGATCCAGAGCATCGAGCAAGAACAGCTCAAGGCTAATATCCCAGAATTCCGTGCCGGCGACACCGTGCGCGTCTACGTGCGAGTCATCGAAGGCAACAAGGAGCGCATCCAGCCGTTTGAAGGCGTGGTGATCAGCAAGCGCAATGAAGGGCTGAAGTCCACCTTCACCGTGCGCAAGATCTCCCATGCCATCGGCGTTGAGCGCAGCTTCATGCTCCACTCGCCCCGCATCGACAAGATCGAGGTCCTGCGCTACGGGGCCGTCCGCCGGGCCAAACTGTACTACCTTCGGGAGAAAGTCGGCCGCGCTGCCCGTATCAAGGAAGACCGGAACCGGAAGACCAGCTAGGCTCCATTTCGCTTCCTTTTCTCTTCGCGCACCCTCCGGCGAACAGCGTCCGAATTGAAGACTGAAACCAGTGGGCACGAGTGTGCGTCTCCTTGGAGGCGGCACTCGTGCCTTCTTGCTGCCTCGACGGCCAGGTGCCATCCGGCACGCATCGGTCCCTGGAGGTCCGGTCAGCATGGAGTGGTTCGCCACCCTAAGCGTCAAATGGGTCCTGATCGTCGCCGGCTTGCTGCTGCTGGGTCGCACGGCCCTCGCGAAGCGCCGCCGCTCGGATGTCGCCGAAGGACTCCGGGACCTCACTGATGCTTCGCTCGCCGCGCTGGTGGTCGTCTTCCTGGTACTCCGGCCGTTTATCGTTCAGGCTTACTTCATCCCCTCGGAGAGCATGCGGCCGACCCTCCTGGAGTCCGACCGGCTGATCGTGAACAAGCTGCTCTACCGCTTTCGTCCACCGCACCGGGGCGAGATCCTGGTCTTCCGCCCGCCGGATGGGCTGATTGGGCCGGATGGGCAGCTCCCGGACCAGAAGGACTACATCAAGCGCGTGGTCGGCCTCCCCGGTGACGCGGTGGAAGTGGTGCCGCCGCAGCTTCTGGTGGATGGTCGCACTCTCCTGCGCCTCACCCAGGAGCCAGCCAGCGATGTGCGCGCCCACAGCTTTGAGCCGGACGTGCCCGTGGGCTTCACGTTCCCCATGGCGGGCGGCGGCGTGCGCGTGGACGGCCGCAGCGCGGAGATCACCGGCGGCCTTGACCGAGATTGCCGCGTCCTCCTGATTGCGCCAAGTGATCGCGTGGAGCATGACGCCAACATCGCTTACGTGAACGGCTCCTCGGAGTTGGCCGTCGCCTTTGGACCGCTGGAAGACTCCCGCGACATCACCCAGTGGGGCGGCGATTCGCGCTTGAGTGGCCACGTCTTCACCGCCAATGGCTCTCCCAGACTCATCCTGGTGCGGGGTCGCCGCCTCCAGTTGAGTGCGGGGCATGTGCGGGTCAATGGCCGCCAGCTTTCGGAACCGTATGTGGCGGAGCCGCCCACCTACGCGCTGCCCCCCGTCCGCCTGGGCGCGAAGGATTACTTCGTCCTGGGGGACAACCGCAACCACAGCCTCGATAGCCACGCGTGGGGGCCGCTTCCCGCCGACCGCATCCTCGGCCGCGCGGAGCTGATCTTCTGGCCCGCCGGCCGCTTCCGCTGGCTGCACTAAGCCGATGCCGCGCCGAAAGAACCGAACCGAGCTCCCTGCCCTCGCCCTCGCCGATCCCGATTCCGTTCCGCACAACGCGCCCGGGTGGCACTGGGAGATTCGAGCGCGGGAGAGCGGCGCGCGCTTCGTGGCCGGCGTTGATGAAGCGGGCCGGGGTCCGCTTGCGGGCCCGGTGGTCGTGGCGGCGGTGATCCTGGTGCCGGAGTGCCACCTACCCGGCCTCAACGACTCCAAGCAGGTAGGCGAATCGCTCCGGGAGGAGCTGTTCGACCGTATCCAGGCGGTGGCGCTGGCGTATGCCGTGGTTGCGGTGGAAGCCGAAGAGATCGATCGCATCAACATCCTCCGCGCCACTCACGTGGGTATGGCGCGGGCGCTGGCGGGACTCAATCCGGCACCGGACCATGCGTTGGTGGATGGCCTGCCGGTCCCCCATCTCCCCTGTCCGCACGAGGCGATTGTCAAAGGAGACGCCCGCTGCATCTCCATCGCCGCCGCCTCCATCCTGGCCAAGGTGACGCGTGACCGCCTCATGCTGGAGATGGACCGGCTTCATCCGGGCTATGGGCTGGCGGGCCACAAGGGGTACCCCACGCCGGCCCATCTCCGCGCGCTTTCGGAGCTTGGCCCCGCGCCCTGCCATCGACGTTCCTTTCGGCCGGTCGCCGTCCTGCTGCAGAACACGGTGTATCAGCCGTCGCTGCTCGATGGCGCAGGGGCCACCTGAGGCCCTTCGGCAGCAGGTCCCACATCCCGCATGACCTCAGGATCCACGGACGCACTTGGCTCTGGCGGAACCTCCTCCGGTGCCGGGATGGCGGCCTGTGGGGTCGGTGAGAATTCTAGGGTCGGAGCCGGCTGGACGGGCGTGCCGACCGGTCCTCGCGCCATCGCCAGCCGCGCATCTAGCCGACGAAAGAACCCGTTCTGGTCCAGGTTGGGGAAGACCAGCGGCCCGCTGTAGGCTTCAATTCTCAGCAGCCGCTTCGGCACCGAGGTGACGCGGTAGATGGACGCTCCAAGGAGAAGCGCCAACCCCACCGCCACGACCAGCGCGATCACCGGTCCCGGCCAGCTCAGCATCACGCCGACAGTTGCAACCACGCACGCCAGAATGATCCAAACCAGCACCGCCACCGCCACCGGCGACCAGTCCTTCGCCTCGTAGCTGTAGGCCGCGCGGATGTCCATCAGGTGGATCGCCCGCGCGGGGGTCCACCGCCGGCCCGGTCCCAGCACTTCCACCAACAGGTGCTCGTGGCTCAGCGCCAACCGGCGGTTGCCGCGGCCCTGCATCACATCCGTCGGCTCGATAGGTTGCGGCGTCGTCACGATACGGGCTCCGGGAACGGGTGGCAAGACGGGTCGCGGCTACCGCCTGCGCGTCTCCACTACTTGGCGAACCTCACGAACCAGACCACCACCCACACCGCCGTGGCGAGGATTCCGAGGCCGCTGCAAACTATGCCTACCACGGCCCCCCGCTTGCCTGGCAGGTCGGGGCGCGCGTTGATCTGTTTAAGCGCCTGAAACCCGAGCACCAGGCCGCCGATCGCCAGGGGAAGCGCCAACACTCCCACGCAGGGGATCAGCCCCATGATGCCGCTGATGATGCCCAGGGCCAGCGTGGCGGCCGGGGTCGTGAACTGCCTCTGCGCGAACTGCAGCGAGCCGCGGGAGTAGAGGAGGTCGAAGCACTTCGGGCAGTAGGCGCGGCCTTCGACCATCGTGGCACAGAGGCGGCACATGAAGTCGCCGCAGCGCTCGCAGACCCCCACCGCCGGGTTGGCCGCATGGTTGACGCACGGTGCTTCCAAGCCCGGCGTCACGGCCGGCATCTCGATGCTTCCGGATGACGCCTGCAGCGATCCGGGAGTTGGATAGCTCCGCGCGTAGGCATACGGGGCCGCCACCGCCGGCGCCGGCGCAACCGGACTTCCCAGCGCCACCTCGAACCGCGCCCGACAGCGCTCGCACTGGTAGACGCCGGAGCGCGGGAAGTCAAGCCGGGTGCGGCAGTTGGGGCAGGAGCCTTCCATAGGTCGGATAAGCGGGTCGGAGTCGGTGCGAGGGGAAGTCGAAGAGAAGCGGGCGACGGAACAGCGGTTGCCTACTCCGTCACCCTAATCCTACTCCGAGACTGCAAACCGCTTCATCCGACTTCGCTCCCTCTCGTCCCGATCAGTTGGGCCTAGCCACCTGGCCTCTATCATCGGGGAAAAACTACGGACCACGGAGAGATGCCGAACCGCGACCGTCGGGGAGCGAAATCGCTCACCGCCTGGACGATGGAGACCACAGCTCTTCGCTGATTGCCCAGCGTGTTGGGAGCTTCACTGCTCCCAGCGCGTCCACCACTTCCATCGCGCCCGGATCAGCCGCACCAGAAGAGAGAGCGACAGTCCGCCGAGAAAGCCGCTGGCCAGAATGGAGACATGGATGGGGTTGCTCCATGCAGTGGCTGGTGAAGGCGCACCCAAAAGCTGCGCGTACAGCACTCCGATGGCGCTGCCAACCACGGTCCCCAAGATCACGCCTCTCCCGGCATGGCGGACGATGGCAGTCATCCCAATCCAGAACCCGGCAAAACCGCCGGGAAGTGCGCCATACAGAGCTCCCAACCCGCCGGAACCCCGCCCGAACACCAACTCCGCGAAAAGTGCTCCCAGCAGCGCCCCAATCAACGCTCCAAGCACCACGCCCAGCCCCGCGCCATTGAACGCACGCAACACCGCTCGCCCACGGCGACCCTGCGACCGCTTTTCCGATTGGTTCAACTTCGTGGGAGTCAACTTCGTGGTGGTGTGCGTTTTCGTTCCTCACCCCATGAATGCGCCTGGGAGCAAGAGGGCTGGCACGTCACCCGACTGGCGGGTTGGGGGCGTGGTAGATGCACTTCACCTCTTCGGAACGTCTTGATCCGAGATGTAGTTCAAGTACACACAAAGCCAGGACAGCGCATCCACGAACGGCACGGGTTCAGCCCCAGGATCCGCATGTGCGACGGAATGCCTGAACTCTCGCACCTTCCCCACCTTTTGCAGGTCGTCAGGCTGGACTTTATAGTGGCTTCCGAGACCATTGATAAGCCCGTCAGAGTTTCGGGGAATAGACCTCTTAGGCCGCGAATGCGGGTACTGCGCTCGCAGTATCGCCTCAAACTCAGCGAAGAGGCGGGCCGTGTAGGTGGCTTCGAGGTTAGAAACCGCAGAACGAAGTGCGGTAAGCGTTTGGCCGGACATTGCTTGCTCCGTGTGCAGCCGCGCCCATCCCTGCAATACATAGGCCATTGCCGCGTGGGCCGCTTCATACTCGCCACGGACGTTCTTAAGGCCCTCAATCAGCCGATAGCTCATCCTGCCCCAGCGAGATCGCCCACCAGGGTGACGAATGTCTCCTTGCTCCACGATTGAGGTAGGAAGAAGCCCGAATCCGTTCTGATGCGCCATTCGCCAGATGCACCGCTCCGGAGCAACATAACCCGAAAGAGCGTTGGATACGCATAGACGTCGATTCGACCCGTCGCGCCCATTATCATTCGCGCCACCGGCTCAACCATGACGGCGCGGGTTGCTGTCTGAATGATTAGCATCGGCACTTCGTAAGTGCCGAGAACCTCCTCGGTACGATCGAGTGTTTTCCGGGTCACCTGCCACCCCGCCTCTTCGGCCCAGCCTCTAACTTGATCGCAGAACTCGGAGACGAGCTGGCTCCACTGCTGTCGCTCGTTCGCTGGATCGCCAATCACTGCTGTTTGCATCGAATCTCCAGTTCTCGCTATTCGCTCCTGGTGCACTTGACTTTCCTGCCGATTATATACGTCGGCCTGGCGACGGGGTCGGGGTGCCCCTAACCAGGACGGCTCGCCGCTTCTTTGGCGGACCGCGTTCTTCCCGGCGGTGCCGCCTGCCTATCCGGGGAAGGGCCCGGGCGCAGCGGAAGACGCTATCTCGAGATCGCAAGGAGCGCATTGAGCGTGCTCCTCGCCGTCTCGCAGTGCCTCGAAGGTGAACGCCGCCAGCAGCGACCCGACCGGCGGCGCCAGCAGGTAGAGCGGCAGCCACAAGAGAGCCTCGCCCCCTGCGAAGAGTGCCGGCCCCAGGCTGCGGGCGGGGTTCATGGAAGCGCCGGTGGCCGGCCCCCCGAACGCCGCGCACATCGCCACCGTGAGGCCAATCGCCAGTCCGGGGACGGTGCCGTCCACCCGGCGGTCGGTGGCCACCGCCATGATGACCAGCATCAGGATGAAGGTGAGGGCCACCTCGAAGGCGGCAGCGCCTGCACCGGTGATCTTCGGTAGCGTGGCTCCGAAACCCGCCCGCCCCGCCGCCTCCCCGAACATCAGACCGTGGAGCGCGCTGGCAAGGATTGCCCCTGCGCCCTGCGCCGCGAGGTAGGCGGGGACGTGCCGCCACGGAAACCGGCGGGTGGCCGCGAAGGCCAGGGTCACTGCCGGATTGTAGTGCGCGGCGCAGACGGGACCCAGCGCGTAGATCATCACCGCCACGGCCATCCCGAAGACCAGGCTGATCCCCAGGTGCGTCACCGCGCCGTCCGACATCCCGTTGCTGACCACCGCCCCGCAGCCAGCGAACACAATGACGAAGGTCCCGATCAGTTCCGCCAGGTAGCGCTGCCAGGGGTGGCGCTTCGCCGTTGCCGGCGCGGACGGCTCAGGTTGCAGGGTTGGCGTGGACATGGAGCGCTCGGGTCAATCTTCGGCCAGTTGATCCACCAGGAGGGCGACACGGTCGCGGACGGCGTCCCGTACCTCACGGACAGCGTCCGGACCCTTGCCGTGGGGATCCGGCAGGCCCCAGTCCTCGCTGATGTACGTCCCAGCCGGGCACATGTCGGCTTCCACGCCGCACCCCATGGTGATGATTTTGCTTGCCGAAGCCGCCAGCTCCGGCGTCAGCAGCTTCGGGGTCTGCCCGTCCATCGGAATGCCCGCCTCCACCATGACCTCAGCGGCGACCGGGTTCACTCCGGGTCCAGGTGCGGTGCCTGCGGAGAGGCCATGGGCGGAGAGTCCGCGCTGCCCGGCGAGGTGGTTGAAGTACGCCTCGGCCATCTGGCTTCGGCCGGCGTTGTGAACACAGACAAAGAGGATCTGCTGCATGGCTCTACTCGTGACAGCCCCCGGGACACGGATCAGTGATGTCGACCGCTCGCGCTACTTTGATGTTTCTATACTTATCGAAGTAGCGGGACCTCGCAAGATTATCGCGCTTCCGTCCATCGTGGGTAGATGGGCCGAAGATTTGGGATTCGCACGGTCGGAGCAGCTATCCCGGCCCCAACAGAATGCCGGCGATCTTCCCCTCGGGCGTGGTGGAGTAGGTGGCGACCAGGACCATTCCTTCAAAGCTCAGCCGGTACCTGTGGACAGTGATCTCCCCCTCCACCCGGCGCTCCAATAGGTCAAACGATCTCAGCTCACCCAATCGCTTGAGGGCCGTGCCGCCTTCCTTGAGACGGTTCGGAAAGAGCGCTTGCTGAGCCTCGTCAGTGTAGTTCTCCTTCCGGGCCATCCCCGCGATGATCGCCTTCATCTCGGCGAAGAGCTTGGCGGTGGTTTTCGGATCTGCGTCAGCGATGGACTTGGGCGCGAGATCCGGGAGGTAGAGCTCCGCGATGGACCGCGCCAATCCTTCGGCGGGAAGGTTCGCCAGGTTCGTGAGGACGATGACCGTGAGCCGGTCTTCCGGGAAGCGGGTGATGTTGGTGGAGAACCCGGTGATGCCGCCGC
>JANPLG010000504.1:0-13997 GCA_031426395.1 Actinomycetes bacterium | reverse complement strand
GCTTACCGGCGACCCACCAGGTGTACTCGGTGGGGCCGGTCAGCGGAGCATTGGCGGCCGCGGTAGCCACGGCCTCAAGCAGCACCTGACGCCCCAGGGCACCCTGGGCCTTCGCCAAGGAGATGGCATTGACCTGGACCTTGATCGGCTGGGCCCCGGGGAACTCCGGGTAGAGCCGCGCCTGCGAGAGGACGCGGCGACCTTCCGGCCCGACCGGCTCCGTGCCGTTGGGCAGGCTGCTGGTCAGGATCAGCCCGGCGTTCCCCGCCCATTGGAAGTAGCGCAGTCGGATGGGGTAGAGGCCGGGCGCTTCGAAGCGGGTGGTGACGCTGTTCCAGGCGGAGACCCGCGCGCGCGGCGCCTCCGCGAGCAGGCGGCCGCCGATGGAGAGCTGGAAGCCGTCATCGGAGCAGATGTCGAAGGTGACCTCGCCGGGCTCGTCGATCCGGATGGAGCCGGTGAACTCCAGCAGGCGACGATCCCCGAAAGGCTCCATGAACCGGTCCCGCTTGAGGTCCATCGTCCGCTCATCCACCAGCGGGATAACACCGAGGAAGAGGCTGGGCTGACAGAGCCAGTCATACAGGCGCTGGGAGGCGGGGCCGTAGAGACGGTCGTTGCGGGGGAAGCGGATGGGGCCGGCCACGAAGACCATGGAGCACTGCTCCGCGCCGACAACCGCTTCCAGATCGGTGAAGTCCTCGAAGGGGACGGCGATGTCCCACAGGCGGCCCAGCAAACCGGTGCCGCGCGTGGCCGTCACTTCCGCTACCCGGGCGGATGTCGGGATCAGGGGCGGCTCAATTGCGGATTTCGGATCGGGTGCCCTCAGGGCGATTTCGGATTGGAATACGGGTTGGCTTACGGCAACTGGCTGTCTCGTCTCTCCGTCTCTCCGTCCCTCGTTCTCTCCATCTCGTGGTCCCGAGAACGGCTTGACCACGGCGCGGACACGAGCGGTATGCCGGCCCCCAGCGTCAGCGATCTCCAGGTCGATGTCATGGCTGCCGGAGGGAAGCAGCGCCACTGTGCGGCGGCCTTCTCCGATGCGCTTGCGGTCGACCGTCCAGACGAACCGTGCCGACGCGTGCGCCCGCGAAGCCTCTGCGTTCAGCACCACCTGCGCGCCGAGCGGACCCTGCGCCGCTGCTTCCTTTGGGGGCGTGGCTGAGGCAAGTGGAGCAAGGACTCCCGGCACCCTCGGCATGAGCCGCTCCGCCGCGAACAGCTCGCCGGTCAGCTCCAGGCGGAAGTCCCGGATGCCCTGGAAGTGGATCACCCGGAGCGGGTAATAGCCAGGCCGGGTGAAGCGGACCTGCACCGGAAAGGTCTTGTCCCAGGCATCCTCATCGGCGGCCAGGAGTTGCCGATCGCCCAGGGTCACGGCTACGCCATCGTCGGCGCGGATGACGCCTCTGAGCACGCCGGGACGCGTGACCTGGAGGTAGCCGGTGACCTCGACCACCCATTCCTCACCTGCGGGCTTCTGGAGCCGGTCACGGTCGCCGGCCCGCCACTCCATCCGGAGCGTTGCCCCAAGCGGGTCGGTCGGCTTGCCAGAGTAAGTGGGTGCCGGAATGCGACCCATCACCACCGGAGCCATCTCCGCCGCCAGCCGTTGCGCGTGCGCCAGGCGCGATGAGCCACGGCTGGCCTTATGGAAGCGCGCCCAGAGCCCGGTCTCAGTCAGCGGCCCGCTGCCCGCCAGGGCGGATGAGGGTGAGATGAGGGTCGGCTCTACCGGCACGGCCGCAGGTGCGTCCTCGGCGTGGAGCGCGGTGGGGAGCGAGAGCGGCGCGGCGACACCGAGCAGAAGGAGAGCGCTGAAGAGCGCCAGGCGGTGAAGGGGAGGCCGGCTCATCGTAGCTCCCTGCGGCGAATGAATCAGGCGGGACGTCTATCCGTGCCTGCATCTTCCGCTAGGAGCATCGATCCTCCTGCCTAAAGGGAAAGCCCGCCAAAGCCCATTGAATAGGATACGCCTGGCAGAAAATGGAAAAAGGCGGCGAGCGGAATCGAACCGCTGATGGGAGTTTTGCAGACTCCTGCCTTAGCCATTTGGCTACGCCGCCCGGTACGCCAGCTGCCCTCATTGTTGTAGCGAGGGTGCTCTCCGCAGGTGGGTTATGGTAGCACCCGCTCCGAGAGGGCGTCAACTTTCAAACGCGGCCGCTTGAACCCCGTACCTCTGAACCTGGGTGAGGGGTCGGGCCCTCAAACTGCGGTTTGGTAAGGCCTCGTTCGCTACGCAATCCAAGTTAACGTAGAGCGAGCTACCACGCTTGATTAGGCACGCCGCTGGACGTGCCCTCCAGCTAGCCCAAGCACGCTGTGCCAACCACCCGTCTCTGCAACCGCATCCCTACGGAGCCCTGCATTCTGCATTCTGCATTCACCCAACCGCGACCACATCCGAGAGGGACCACCGCCCTACAGCGCGAACTCGCATTCATGGGAAAAACGCTGAGGGTCGACTTCCGGCGGCAAGCCGTATCGCTGGTGTGCGCGCTCTCTGCCGCTCAGGTAGCCGCAGGGGCATCGGTACCGCGCGCCCATGCAAGTGCCACTCAACCGCCGCCCTCCGCGGTCTCAAAGGAAGCACCGCTCCACTGGTCCTTCCGGCCGGTGGGTCGCCCCACCGTTCCCTCACCGGACCTGCGCGGCTTCCCCGCATGGGGAGCCAACCCCGTGGATCGCTTTCTCCTTGCGGAGTTGCGCCACAAGGGCCTCACTCCTTCGCCCCGGACCGACCGCCGCACCCTCATCCGCCGCGTCTCCTTGGACCTCACCGGCCTGCCGCCTAGCCCGGAGGAGACGGAGTCGTTCGTCCGGGACCCCTCGCCCGCTGCGTATGAGGCGGTTGTCGACCGTCTCCTCGCCAGCCCGCAGTATGGTGAGCGGCAGGCCCAGCACTGGCTGGACGTGGTCCGCTTCGCTGAGACCAACGGCTTCGAGCTGGACGGCGACCGCCCCCAGGCGTGGCGTTACCGCGACTGGGTCGTCCGTGCCTTCAATGCGGATCGACCCTACGACCAGTTCATCCGCGAGCAGATCGCCGGCGACCTGTTCAAGCCGGGCGACTTCGAAGCGCGCATCGCCACCGGCTTCCTCCGGGCCGGGCCACGCCACGTGGTTGGCGGGAACGTGGACGCGACGATTGACCGGCAGGAGTGGCTGACCGAGGCTACCTACGGCGTTGGAACCGCCGTCATGGGGCTCACTGTCAACTGCGCCCGCTGCCACGACCACAAGTTCGATCCGCTTCCCCAGGCGGATTACTACCGGCTCCAGGCCTTCTTCGCCGGAGCCAACGACCGGGAGTACCCGCACGCCACCCCGACAGAGCAGCAGCGCTACGTGGAGGCGAACGCTGCTCTAAAGGCAGCACTCCAGCCGATCAAGGACGAAATCGCCGCAATTGAGAAGCCATACCGGGAGCAGCTTGTCGCAGGGAAACGCGCGAAGCTGGAGAAGCTCTTCGCCGATGCGCTGAACACCCCCGCGGAGAAGCGGACCCGAGAGCAGCTCCGCCTGGCCGGCGAAGCACGAATCCAGATCAACCTCTCCTGGGACGAGGTCGTAGCCGCCCTTTCCCCAGCTGACCGTGACCGCCGTGCGGCACTGCGACAACGCATGCACGCCCTGGAGTTGGAGCGGACGCCTGAGCCGCTGCCGGTCGCGCCAGGCATCGTGGAGGCGGAGACGGTCCCCGCCACCCACGTTCTGGTGCGCGGCGAGGCACACGTGCGCGGTCAGGAAGTGCAGCCGGCAGTCCCGGCTATCCTGGCGCGGACCCTTCCCCTACCGGCGGCAGCGGCATCGGACCGGGAGCGGCGCAAGCGTCTCGCGGAGTGGCTCACGCGGTCGGAGCATCCGCTCACCGCCCGCGTGATGGTGAACCGCGTCTGGCAGCAGCACTTCGGCCGCGGCCTCGTCGGCACCCCCAACGACTTCGGCCGCTTCGGCGAGTCGCCCAGCCACCCGGCGCTATTCGACTACCTGGCGTACCGCTTCGCCCAGGCCGAGGGGGCGAGGGAGAGAAGGAGCGAGGGGGCGACCCGAGCTCAGGACGGTCTTGGCTGGTCTGTGAAGCAGCTTCACCGGCTGCTGGTGCTCTCCCAGGCCTACCAGCAATCCACGGATTGGCAACCCTCTGCAACCGTTTCAAGCTCCGGCAAGGGGAGCAAGGCGGCAAAGTCGCTCCCTCGCCCCCTCGCTCCTTCGCTCCCTCGCTTGGTCGATCCCCAGAACCGGCTGCTCTGGCGCTTCAACCGCAGACGGCTGGACGGCGAGGCACTGCGGGACAGCGTGCTCCAGGCGGCGGGAACGCTCAATCCGCAGGGCGGCGGACCCTCTGTGCGCGTCTCCCTGGAGAAGGAGGTGTACGACACCATCTTCACCGAAGGCGAGCCGGACAACCTTTGGCCGGTCCACCCCGATCCGCGTCAGCACACCCGCCGCAGCCTCTACCTCCTCCGAAAGCGCAACGTCCGCCTGCCGATGCTGGCCGTCTTCGACCAGCCGGACATGATGACCTCTTGCGCCGCGCGTGGGGAGAGCGTCCACGCGCTTCAGGCCCTGACGCTGCTGAATAGCGACTTCATGGCCCAGCAGAGCCGCGCCTTGGCAGAGCGCGTTTTCCGCGACGTGCCCGCCGCCGGTGCAGACGCGCAGCGAATCGACCGTCTTTACCTGCTGGCGATCGGCCGGCCCGCGTCGGCCAAGGAGCGGCGCTCCACCGAGCGGTTCCTTGCAGAGCAGATCGCGCATCTCAAGGCGCAGGCGAATGTCAGGGACCGTGAGCGAGAAGCATGGAACGACCTCTCACTGGCCGTCCTCAACCTGAACAACTTCGCCTACCTCCGCTAACCTACCCGGCGGAACCGATAGGAAGTGCGGCATGATCCCCACGAACCAGGACAACAGGGAACCGGAAACAGGGAACAGGGAACACCTACCCTCCGCCCTGACTCGCCGTGACCTACTCTTCCGGGCTGGGGCAGGCTTCGGGGGGCTGGCTCTCTCCGGTCTCCTGGCCGACGAGGCGCAGGGCGCGACGCCACAGATACACCACGCGCCCCGGGCGAAGGCGGTCATCTTCCTGTTCATGGTCGGCGGCCCCAGTCACATCGAGAGCTTCGATCCCAAGCCGGAGCTGGACCGTCTGGACGGTCAGCAGCTTCCCCAGAGCTTCGGCGAGATCAAGAGCCAGTTCATCAAGGCCGGCACGCCCCTGATGCGCAGCCAGTGGGGGTTCAAGCGCTACGGCCAGTCCGGCCTACCGGTCTCGGACCTCTTCCCGCACACAGCGACCTGCGCGGATGATCTCTGCGTGCTGCGCTCCTGTATCTCGGAGAGCTTCGTCCACGCCCCGGCAATGTACCAGTTGGTGACCGGGCGCACCCTGGCCGGCCATCCCTCCATGGGAAGCTGGGTAACCTATGGCCTGGGCAGCGCCAGCCGCGACCTGCCGGGCTACTGCGTCATGTGCCAGCCAGAAGGCCTGCCGGAAGGCGGCGCTCCGATGTGGGGCGCGGGCTACCTCCCGGCCCAGAATCAGGGCGTGCTGCTCCGCAATGGTGCCTCTCCCATCCTGCATCTGCAGCCACAGCCCGGCATGGACAACGCCCGGCAGCGCCGCATCCTCGACTACATGGCGGTGATCAACCGCGAGGGCATTGCTGCGGGCGACGCCAACCTCACCTCCCGTATCGACTCCTACGAGCTGGCCTTCCGTATGCAGCAGCATGCGCCGGGGGCGGTCGACCTCTCCCGGGAGACCGCCGAGACCCGCGCCCTCTACGGCCTGGACCACCCAACCACAGCAGAGTTCGGAACGCGGTGCCTCCTCGCGCGGAGGCTGGTGGAGCGCGGCGTCCGCTTCATTCAGATCTACAGCGGCGGCGGCCCTGTCAGCGTCCAGTGGGACGCGCACGACCATATGGTCGACAACCACACTAAGATGGCGGGGATGACTGATCGGCCGGTGGCAGCGCTCCTTAAGGATCTCAAGCGCCGGGGCCTGCTGGACGAGACGCTGGTCATCTGGGGCGGCGAGTTCGGGCGCACTCCCGTGACCCAGAACGGCAAGGGGCGCGATCACAACCCCTATGGCTTCAGCATGTGGATGGCGGGAGGCGGCGTCAAAGGCGGCACCACCTATGGCGCTACGGATGAGATCGGCTACCGCGCCGTGCAGAATCCGGTCCACCCCCGGGACCTGCACGCCACCATCCTGCACCTGCTGGGGCTGGAGCACACCCGCCTCGCCGTCCTCCACAACGGCCGCCGCGAGCGCCTAACCGACTTCGCCGGCGAAGTGATCCGCCCGATCCTCGCCTAAGTTCTACTCCGGTCAACAGCCAGCCAAGCGGTAGGCCCCACGCGGAATCAATGTGCCAATCTGTGGCAGGTCAAACCGGGTAGGCTTCGTCGGCCATCGCGCTACATGTCACGTCAGTGTTAGTACCGGTAATCTCGCAGTGGGAATAGTTGTCTGGCCTCTCCTTGTGCTCCGCGTCAAGGCCCGCAGAACGGACGGAGTGGGCCAGGATGCCAATAACCGTCAACTGCGCGACCATTGCTTGCGGTGCTTGGTTCAGCGTTGCGTCCCTTGTGCTGAATCTAGCCAAGTTCACGGACGGGCGCTGTTCCGGCTCACCCTTGCGCATGAAGGCTGCTGGACTGATGCTGCGATCCTTGCGGACGTGATTTTTGAAGACCCGGCGGTACAGCTCGTCGTCGTTAGAGACGATTACGGGTTGATTGGAATTCACCCTGCGAGAACCTTCTGAAGCGCCGCCACAGCCTCAACGCGACTTGCGTTCGGAAAGTTGCGCCGAGACCTCCGCCCGCGAGGACCGGTAGCCGTCAAGTAACTGATCTGACCACTCGGGCGAATCCGCACGTCTAGTTCGGTTAGGCCGCGCACCCATTCGACTTGAACGCCGCCATCTGGAGTTGGGACCACCGCGAGCGGGCTAATCAAGGCACCGTGTCGCTCTGATAGGCTCTGCCTGACTTCGGCGAGGAGTTTGCCAGCAGCCCTGATTGCCGTGCTGCTCACAGGGTCTGCATCAACTCCGTCCCAACCTGCAGGAAGACGCTCCAACTCGTCTAGCTGGTCGAAAGCTTCTTTGAGGGGAGCCGATGGGGCAAGCGTCGCTTCAGTGTCTGCCGCTGCAGTCAACTGAACGGCGAATCCCTGCTGATCGTGAGCCGAATCCGCCTGAGGTTCAAACTCGCTGTACTGTGAGGCGATGGGCTTCAGCGCCATTTGAGACTTCCCCCAAGCAGACGGACCTCCTGCAACACTCAGCGCTAGCGGCGGGCGGCGGAAAGGCTGCGGCTGTAGAGGGGCGTGGAGAGGTGATCGACCCCCACATTGCCACGGCCACGGCCCGCGTGGATGAAATAGCCGCTGCCGAGGTAGATGCCGGTATGGTCGAACTCTTTGCTCACGGAGAAGTAGAGGCGGTCACCGGGCTGAAGCTCGTTGAACGGCACATCCTGACCGATGCGCGCCTGATGGCTGGCCCGGCGCGGCAGGCCGACACCCACCGCAGTGAAGCAGTTCTTCACCAGTCCGCTGCAGTCCACGCCGCGCTCATCGTTGCCGCCCCAGACGTAAGGGACGCCCACATACCGGAACGCTTCCTGCAGCACTCCGGCAGCGAACTGCGAACGCGGAGTCTCATAGGGCGATTGCGCAGAGGCGAGGGTTGCCGGTGGGCGGGCCGGGGCGGGAGTCGGCGGCGGGGTGGGCGCGAGGGTGACGGTCTTCACCTCGTAAGGGAGCAACTCCACGTGGACCTGCGGCACGTAGGCCTGGGTGCCGTCCGCCATCACAAGGCAATACCACGCCTGCCAAGCACTCACTAATGCGACCTGCTGGTTCTGCTTCACCTTGCCCACCACCTGGGAGCGAGGGTCCGGCAGCCGGTAGCATTCGCTGACGGAGGCGAGGACTTTGCCCAGGCGGGCGGTGATGGGCAGTGACTTCGCTTGCGGTGCCTCTGGTGTCTCCGGCACGTCCGGGCCATGGTCGTTCACAGGAGGCAGGACGGGCACCGCACCGCGGCGGGCAATCCCCCAGTTGAGCGATCCAGAGCGGGACGCCAGGGCGGACCGGTTGATCGGCGCGGCGCGGCCAGTGGCATTGGCAATGGCGCGGCGGATCACCGCTTCCGTCAGAGGGGGACTGGCAGCGGGGTTCGCGTTCTGCGGCGGAGCTACCGTCTTGTCGGCCTGCGGCGCGGTGGCGCTCTTCGTGGCAGGAACAGGTGCGGGCCGACCTTGCAGGGTCACGTCGAGATCAGCACACGCTGCCGTCGCCAGCAGGGAGCAGGCGTAGGCAACGGCGGGAGCGATACGGCGCAAGGTCACGGGCAACTCCGACGGCAGGCTCGACACAGTTCGGCGTGTGTTCCTGGGATACGTCGCGGCCCCCTCGTCTGGTGAGGAGCCGCCTGATGACTTCGTTTAAAGATTAGCTTCAGGGAGAACAGCATCCTCCCGAATGGGGAGGGCTTTGCCCATTCCGGCCTCTTCGAAGCCCGTAGCGCGGCCTGGAGACAGCAGTGGACCCCAGGGTTGATCCCGGTTGCCAGGACAACTGCGGGCTCTCCAACAACGGGTCGGTGCGGCGACCGACCCCTATCAAAGTAGTCGGCGGGCTAGCTAGTTGCGGGCAAAGCGTCAAGAACAGAGGACTGCTTGGGGTCCTCGGTTCTTGAGACGGACCGAGGCGGCTAACGGGTTCCAAATCGGGACGATCTCCCCGTCGCTGGGTGAGACGCCCGGCAGGAGGTTGTGAGGAAGGGGTCTCTTATGAGTAGAAGATGGTTAGCGCCGAAAGGACCAAAAGGAACAGACCCACGAATGCGAGTGCCACCCGATGGTGGCGCGGAACGCCAGTGTTCACCTTCAGCTTCCGCACGCATCCTGCGCAGTAGAACCGTCCCTGCACCACGCGGGTGCAACTTGGGCAGCAGAGGTCGCCGCAGCGCTCACAGAGGCCGGCCGCCTTCTGATCGGGGTGCATAGCGCAGGTGGCCTCGCTTTCGGCTGGCGGCACCACCTCTGGCAGGTGGGCCGCACCGTCGACGGATACTGGCCGTCCCAAGACACGCCAGACGTAGTGCACATGCCAGCAGGTGCCGCAGTAGCCCCGGCCTGAATGCGGCAGACGCAACCGAGTGCCGCACCGTTCGCAGCACCAGTGCCAGTCCTGGCGGTGATGGGGATCGCTCACGCCCATCTGTTCCACGCCCGGCGCTTCCGATCCCTGCCTTGCTAGCGCGCTTAGCAAGCAAGAGGCGAGGACCGCGTTGGGTCCTCGCCTCTTGAGAAGCAATCTGAACGCCGTGGACGCTTAGCGCTTGCTGAACTGGAAGCCCCGGCGAGCACGCTTGCGGCCGTACTTCTTCCGCTCCTTGACCCGGGGGTCACGGGTTAGGAAGCCGCCACGGCGAAGCGGCGGGCGAAGCTCGGGGTCCATCAGCGTCAGCGCCTTGGAAATCCCGTGGCGAAGAGCGCCGGCCTGACCGGAGATGCCACCACCCAGGCACTTGGCCTTGATGTTGAACTGGCCCACGGTCTCCGTGAGCTCCAGGGGCTGCAGGACAATCATCTCCAGCACGCGGCGCTGCACGTAATCCGGCAGCGTGCGCCCGTTGACGGTGATCCGCCCATTGCCGCCCGGAAAGAGCCACACCTTCGCGGTGGCGTTCTTCCGGTGGCCCGTGGCGTAGTAAGAAATTCGGTCGGCCAAGGTCGTTCTCCGCTCTCGTGATTAAAACTCGTAGGGCTCAGGCTTTTGCGCTTCGTGGGGATGCGCGGCACCGGCGTAAACCTTGAGCTTGGTGTACATCTGGGCACCCAGCTTGTTGTGCGGCAGCATTCCCTTGACGGTGCGCTCCACGAGGCGCTCCGGCCGCTTGGCCAGCATCTGGCCGCGCGTGGTGAACTTGAGGCCGCCGGGATACTGGCTGTGCCAGTAGATCCTGTCTTCCGTCTTGTTGCCGGTCAGGACCACCTGATCGGCATTGATGATGATGACGTGATCCCCGGTGTCCACGTGAGGGGTGAAGGTGGGCTTATGCTTGCCGCGCAGCACCCGCGCCACTTCGGCGGCGAGGCGGCCGAGCGGCTTACCCGCGGCGTCGACCACATACCAGCTGCGCTGGATGGTCTCGGCGTTGGCCATGAAAGTCTTGCTGATCATTGCCTGCTCTCCTCGCCCGCCGCGCGGTCAAGACCGGCGAACATGGGCGGTAATCCGTCCCACCCCTGCGGTTCAGCCTCCTGCGGAGGGATGGCCGTGGGGCCAGGGTCCACAAGATCCGGGTGCGCCCCGGAGGGGAAACCATCCGGGTAATCTACCCGGACCAAAATCAATCCTTGCGGCGGCGCTGTGATCCGCTGCCCTTTCGGGCCCTCACCGTGAAGCGCGGAGAGCAAGGCTCCCGGCTCCTGCTTCCCTCGGCCAATCTGCAACAGCAGACCGACCAGGCCACGCACCATACTGCGAAGGAATCCGTCCGCTGTCAACTCCAGCCGGATCAATCCCCCCACTTCACTCAATTCCGCACGGGTCACGGTGCGGATGGTCGTCCGCTCATCCCCGCCCGCCGCGCAGAACGCCGCGAAGTCATGCCGCCCCACCGTATCCTTCAGCGCGTTCGCCATCCGCGCCACTCCGTCCGGCAGCAGTGCGGCTGCGTGGACGGCATAGCGCGCCTGCAAGGGAGTCGGGCGGCGCGGGGAGAGGTAGTAGTGATAGCTCCTCGCGGTCGCCATGAAGCGCGCGTGGAACTGCGGGGTGGTCTCTTCGGCCACCCTCACCGTCACCTCCGGCCCCGTGCTGTTGCCGACTGCCAGGGGCAGCCGCTCCACCGGAATCCGGCCTGTTGTGTCAAAGTGGATCACCTGGCCCAGTGCGTGGACCCCGGTATCCGTCCGTCCCGCCGCAATCACCGTTACCGGATGACCGCAGCACTGTGAAAGCGCCGTTTCAACGACCCCTTGCACAGTCCGCCGCTCTGGCTGACACCCTGGCTGCCGCTGGAAGCCGAAGAAATCGGTCCCGTCGTACTCCAGCAGCATCCGGATGCGGCGTGGCATTCCCTTACTCGTCGAGGGCGAACTCCAGGCGCACGATCGGCGCTGCGTCCCCTCGGCGGAACCCGAGCTTGAACATTCGGGTGTAGCCACCCGGCCGATCAATGAACTTCGGCGCAATGCTGGTGAAGAGGTGGTGCACGTAATCCGACGTGGCGTTGTTAGTAGCCACCGGCTTGCGGGCTTTGATCTTCTCCGTCACCTTTGCCTTGTGGTTGGGGCTGAGCTGGTTGAAGTTCTGCGGCTTCCGCACCGCTCGGCGGGGCGTCTCGGTGGCAAGCCACTTCTCGCTCATCCGGCGGTGATGCAGGGAATCCTCGCGGGCCAGCGTGACCAGCTTCTCAAGAATGGGACGCACTTCCTTGGCACGGGTCTCCGTGGTGACCACGTAACCGTAGCGCACCATCTGTTTGACCAGACCCTTCAGAAGCGCCATCCGCTGATCGGACGGCAGACCCAACTTCCGTCCTTGTACTCGGTGCCGCATGACTAATCCTCGTCCTCGTCGCCGCCGACTCGAACCGTAGTGGAGCCACCGGCGAGGGTGTATCCGAACCCGGAGAGCTTGTCCTGGACTTCCACCAGGGACTTGCGACCGAAGTTGCGGATGTTCATCAACTCTTCTTCAGACGTGCGGACCAGATCGGCCACCGTCTGGATGTTTGCCTTCTTCAGGCAGTTGTAGGTGCGGACCGAGAAGTCCAGCTCTTCAATGCGCACGTCCGGCGCTGTCACGCCGCCCGTCCGGACCGGTGCCGAAACCGGCAGCGGATCGATGGAGCGGGTGCGCCCGTCGGAACTCACGTCGATGAAGAGACGGATGTACTGGTCAAGCACCTGTGCGGCTTCGCTCAGCGCCTCGGCGGGCGAGATGGTGCCGTTGGTGGTGATCTCGAAGATCAGCCGCTCGAAGTCGCTGCGGCTGCCCACGCGGGTCGGCTCCAGCGCGAAATTGACCTTGCGCACCGGGGAGAAGGCGGAACCGACCGGGATTACCCCGATCTGACCCTTGTGCTTCTCCTGATTGGCCGGCAGCACGTAGCCGCGGCCGATCTCCACGGTCATCTCCACGCGAAGCGAGGCGTTCTCGTCCGCGAGGGTAGCGATGTGGACTTCCGGATTGACGATCTCAACTCCGGCCGGGCACTCGATGTCGGCCCCGGTCACGTCGCCCTCACCGCGCTTGTCGACGCGGATGACGTGAACCGTGGACTCTTCGTTGCCGGTCAGGAAGGCGGTGGTGTCTTCCTCAACCCGGATGTTCAGGTTCTTCAGGTTGAGAAGGAGCTCGGTGGTGTCTTCGCGAAGCCCCGGAATGGTGGCGAACTCATGGAGCACGCCATCAATTCGGATGGAAGTGACCGCCGCGCCGCGCAGCGACGCCAGCAGCACTCTGCGCAGCGGGTTGGCCACGGTGACGCCGTATCCGCGCTCCAGCGGCTCAACGACAAACTTCCCGTAGGTTTCGTTATGCTCCAGCGTTTCTACACGCGGACCCTGGTGTTCCATGCTTCTCTGCTCCTCGCCACGCGGTCTTCAGCTTGCGAACGGTTTCACGCGTCTGGCGCGCTCGTTCCGGGGTCTCGCTCTGAATCTCGTGGTCGGGTGAAAACGGGAGCCCGCCCCCGCGCCGGGAACTGCTGCGCGAAGGGCGGGAACGGCGGACCTGCGCCGGAAACTAGCGAGAGTAGAACTCGATGATTAGCGCCTCGTTGACCTGGGTGTCGATCTGCTCACGCGTGGGCAGAGTGTTCACCGTGCCGCTGAACGCCGCGCGGTCCAGGGTCATCCAGTCCGGCACACGCCGTCCCGCCGTGGTGGCGATGGACTCCGTGATGGCACCGGCCGTGCGGCTCTTCTCGCGGACGCTGATGACATCACCGGGTCGCACCTGGTAGCTCGGGATGTTGACCTTCTTCCCGTTGACCTGGAAGTGACCGTGGTTCACCAACTGGCGCGCCTGACGGCGGGAGAGCCCGTAACCGAGGCGGTAAACTACGTTGTCAAGGCGGAGCTCAAGGAGCTGGATCAGAATCTCGCCGGTCACGCCCTTGCGGCGGACGGCTTCGAGATACTGGGTGCGGAAATAGCGCTCCAGCACCCGGTAGATGCGCTTGAGCTTCTGCTTCTCGCGAAGCTGGATACCGTAGTCGGCCAGCTTGCGCTGGCGCTGACCGTGCTGTCCCGGAGCGTACTTGCGGCGCTCGATGGCGCACTTGCTGGTGTAGCAACGCTCGCCTTTCAGGAACAGCTTCACTCCGTCGCGCCTACAAAGGCGGCAGACGGGACCGCTGTAAACTGCCATGTTCTAGAAAACTCCTCGGGATGACGCCCCGAGACCGTGATCAGGCTGAACGGCGGTGGGCGGCGGAAAATCCGTTGCGCCCCGGTAGCTACGCCAGGCCCGAAGGCCGGGCTACCGCCGGAACCTGACCTCGCTACCGAGATCACTAATTGTGGTCACCGGACCGGTTGGCCTGTCTGGTGACCGGGCATCCTGCCCCGCTCAAGGGGCGGAATGAGGAAGCCCTGAGAACTTGAAGTCTAGACGCGTCGGCGCTTGGGAGGACGGCACCCGTTGTGCGGGATGGGCGTCACGTCCCGGATGGTGCTGACTTCCAGCCCGGCGCTATTCAGCGCACGGACCGCCGTCTCACGACCGCTGCCCGGACCCTTGACGTGGACGTCCACACGCTTCAGGCCGTGCTCGTTGACCGCCTTGCGAGCCGCGTTCTCAGACGCCATCTGCGCCGCGAAGGGGGTGCCCTTCTTAGTGCCCTTGAAACCGACGGATCCAGCGGATGCCCAGGAGAGCACCTCGCCCTTCTGATCCGCGATGGTGACAATGGTGTTATTGAACGTGGACTGCACGTGCG
>JANPLG010000503.1:0-2926 GCA_031426395.1 Actinomycetes bacterium | reverse complement strand
CTGCCCGGTGCGGCTGGCGGTGGCGCCGGAGGCACAGTTACGGGAAGCACTCCTCCGCTTCTATGGCGAGGACATAGACCATGTGGAGTCGCAACCCGAGCCGACGGAAACCTCGCCGGATGCGGAGGATCAGGACGGCTTCCTCACCCTGGAGCAGGTATCGGCCGCCGGTCAGGAAGTCCCCGTCATCCGGATGGTCAACTCGATCATCGTGGACGCCATCCGACGGGGCGCGAGCGACATCCACATGGAGCCGCAGGAGGGGGCGCTGCGGGTCCGCTTCCGGGTCGATGGCCGGCTTCGGGTCATCATGAACATGCGCTTCCGGCAGCAACTCGCCATTGCGGCGCGGGTCAAGGTGATGGCGGGCATGGACATCTCCGAGAACCGCAAGCCGCAGGACGGCGGGTGCCAGTTCAAGGTGGACAATCACGGCTACGACCTGCGGATGTCTACTTTGCCCAGCGTCCATGGCGAGACGATCGTGATCCGGGTGCTGAAGAATGCCCGCAACCTCCTGCAGCTCGATGAGTTGGGGATGGGACCCTCCACGCTTCAGGAACTCCGAAGGCTGCTGGCGCAGCGGGAAGGCGTGCTCCTGGTCACGGGACCCACTGGCTCCGGCAAGACCACAACGCTCTACGCGGCGCTCGACCACCTCATTTCGGATGAGGTGAACGTGATCACGGTGGAGGACCCGGTCGAAGTGAAGCTTCCGGGGGTCACCCAGGTGAGCGTCAACGAGCGCGCCGGCCGAACCTATGCCGCCACGATGCGCGCGATGTTGCGGCAGGACCCCGACATCTTGATGGTCGGCGAGATTCGGGACGCGGAGACGGCCGAGATGGCGTGCCGCGCCGCGCTCACGGGTCACCTGGTCCTCTCAACGCTCCACACGCGGGATGCCATCGGGTCACTGTCACGGCTGGCGGACATGGGCGTTCAGCGCCATGTCCTATGCGCGGCGCTGAATGGCGCGGTGGCCCAGCGGCTGCTTGCACGGAACTGCCCGCACTGTGTTCAGGACCATGAACCGGCGCCCAGGCTGCGGAAGGCGCTGGAACTGGTTCTGGGCAGCATGAGCGGTGTGCGATTCCGCCGCGGTACGGGGTGCTCCGCCTGCAACCGCCTGGGGGTTCGGGGCCGGGTCGGGGTCTACGAATTGATGGTGATGGACGAGACGCTCCGGGGCATGATCTCTGGCGGCGCCTCTGCGGACCTGGTGCGGGGACACTGCCGCACGCGCGGCTTCCGGACGATGGAGGAGATGGCCTTCGACCATGTCCGCGCGGGGCTGATTCCGCCGGAGGAGATCGAGGCGCTCGGGATGCGGGTTGCGTTGGCCGTGGAAGACGTGCTGCCGATCGTGACCGGGCTGGAACACGCGATCAGCATGGGCCTCGCGGCCGTGGGCGGCGCATCGAATGGCAGTCACTCGTAGGCCCGTCCCCCGTCTCCCATCCCCCATCTCCCGATCTTTGCGCTACCATGGGCATGGGGCGCCCATCGCTGCGTCCTCTCGACTCCGCAAGCCCAGGCATCGCGAGATGTAAGCACCCCCCATGGCGCTCACCACCTTCGGCAAGTACGACATCTTGAGTGAGCTGGGCCGTGGCGCGATGGGCATCGTCTACGAAGCGCGCTCTGCGGACCGCGAGGAGAGCGTGGCGCTCAAGGTGATGAGCGTGCCCGCGAACCCCTCCGTGGATTCCGTCAGGCGGCAGGTGGAGCGGTTCTACCGGGAAGCGCGCGCCCTCCAGCGCCTCGAGCACCCGCGCATCGTGCGCCTCTATGAGCAGGGTGAAGTCGGCGGCCGTCCCTTCTTCTCCATGGAACGGGTGAGCGGTACGAACCTCCGGGACAAGCTCCAGTTTCAGGGCGCGCTCTCGCTGCCGGAGTTAGTGCGGCTCACCACGGAGGTGTCGGAGGCGCTGGACCACGCGCATGCGCGCGGCGTCATCCATCGCGACATCAAGCCGGAGAACATCATGTTCCTGCCGGACGGCGGCTCGCGGCTGATGGACTTCGGCATCGCCCGCATCCTGCCGGAGGACGATCCTTCAGTGAGCGCGGGGTTCCAGGGTTCCCCTGCCTACATGTCGCCGGAGCAGGCGCACTGCCGGCCCGTGGATGGCCGCTCCGATACCTACTCCCTCGCCATCACCCTCTATGAGGCGGCCACGGGCCGGCGCGCCTTTGAAGGCGACAGCGTGGCGGTCATCACGCAGAAGGTGTTGCACGAGTACCCTCTCCCGCCCGCCGGTCTGCCGCACTTCTTCCAGGGCGCTCTCATGCGGGCGATGTCGAAGGAGCCGGCCCACCGCTACGCCCGCGCCGGCGAGATGGCGGAGGACATCCGCCTCGGCCGGATGCCGAACTTCAACTTCAGCCCAGTGGCCGCTCCGGCTGCTCCGACCTACACCCCGCCGCCTCCAGTTTACCTGGGTGATGCGCATTCGGGTTCCGCCGCCCCGCCGTCCTACCAGCCCGCTTACGATGGTCAGACCCTGGTTACACCGCCGCAGGCCGCATCGCAGGTCACGGTCTGCCGCATGCATTCCGCGCGGGGCGTGGATTTGTGCGCCTCATGCGTCACGCCGGTCTGCCACGGCTGCCTGGTGGAGATTCCTGGTCGGGGCATTGTCTGCCGGCTCTGCGCTTTCGGACGCTGAGCTGTCGGACGGTGGGTCCGTGGCAGCCACAGAGCCCTGCTCTCCGCGCACCGCCTCCGCCTGCTGCTTCCGCCTGCTGCTTCCGCCTGCTGCTTCGTGGACTGTCGATGCCGCCTCAGTCCATCGCGATCCACCTGCTCCGAGTGGGTATCCTGATGGCGGAGAATACACAATGATCGACCGTACCCCCGAAGAGCGCGCCGCACGCCTCAGCACCGATTCCTTCCATACCTTCCCTTTTGCGCCAACCCTTG
>JANPLG010000502.1:0-11424 GCA_031426395.1 Actinomycetes bacterium | reverse complement strand
GCCGAACCCACTCCTTGACCTCGGGGTCGGTGGTGAGCTTCAGTTCGTGGTAGCGGTTGCGCCAGTTGCCGGTGACGTGCCGGATCTCCTCATCGTCGCCGCTAATATGGACGATGAGCTCGTTGACGCCTGGCTTGAGTTCCTTGAGGTACTTCTTGAACTCCGCCTTGCGGCCTTCGTAGGTGGGGTCCTTCAGGGACGTGGTGAGAACATCGAGAATGGGGAAGCCCTTCTGGCCTAGCTCTCGGACAACGGCCGCGTAGTCGAGGCCCAGACCTTTCGCCTGCTCAAGGATGTCCGGAGTGGGACCCGGCAGCATCGGCACGAGGTTGGTCTCGCGGGCTACGCGGGTGTAGACCTCGAAGAACTTGGCACTGGCGAAGAGCGTGCCCATGTGGGAGTCAACGTGCGTCGGCTTCATCCCGAACTGGCGAGCGCGCTCAATCTGGGCACGCAGCTCCCGCTCCACATGCTCTGGCTTGGCCTTGAGCACCACCTCAGGCACGCCCCGCGGCAGGTAGCCCTCGGCGTCCAGAAGCGAAGGGACCTCGCTGATGGGGGCGACGGGTCGCCAGCGGTAATGTCGCCACTCGCTGGTGAGGGTGAGATGGAGGCCGAGGTCCGCTTCCGGGTGCTCCTTGGACCAGGTGGCCATCTCCGGGAACCAGGGGCAGGGGACCATGACGCTAGCGGTGCTGACGATCCCATCGGTCATCGCCTTGGTGCTGGCGGCGTTCACCGAGTGACACATGCCGAGGTCGTCCGCGTGGAGGAGCAGCACCCGGTCCGTAGCTGCGAACCCCATTCGCTCCGCGAGGGTCTTTGATTGAGCACCCGCGCGCGTTGCTATCGCCGCCGCGATGCCCGCGCCCATCAATGTTCGTCTAGTCATCTCCGATGCCTCGGTCTTTCAAGGATGTGGTTCGTTCAGATTTCACGATTGATATGCGTGGCCGATCAGGAGCGAGCGCCCTTCTCAAGAGCGCCCATCCACTCATAGCGGCGCCAGAGGTTGAAGATCAGCGCATCTCCCAGGGCCACGAAGATGTTCCGGCGCTTCATCACTTCGACGCGGTCCCGTGCTTCGGCCTGCTCGTGAACGAAGTAGGTGTCGAAGGTGAGATCGGTCCTCGGATTGATGCCCAACTGGGAGGCGATGCGTGCGCGTCGTTCCAGATGGCTCTGGAGCATGACTTCCGGTGAGGCGGCGGGGCAGGAGGACCAGAGGCTTTTTGGCCGGCGCAGCATCCAGGTGGTTCCGTCGGGCTTCCGGTCGGTCGTGCCGAAGGACCATCCATCCTGCAGCAGGCTTCCGAAGACACAGCGTACGGGCTGGAGACCGCCTGCCTCCGGGAAGGCCTGGTTGACTTCCGCGAAGCAGTGGTGCACCGGGTGGACGAGGAGGCGCGCGAACGCCGGGAGCGCCACGGTCCCCGAGGTGAGGGTGTAGTCGATGACCCAGACGAAGCCCATTCCCATCAGGGCATCGTTGTAGCGGGTGAACGCCTCGGTGTTCAGCTTGGGATAGGAGGCGGGGTGGACCGCCTGAAAGCCGAATTCGGTGGGGATGGCGCGGACGAGGCCCCATTTGAGAAGCATTCCGGCCAGAAGGATCGGCACGAGCGGCACGAGGACGAGCGCGATCGGTGCTGGAATTCCTCCCGACTTCATCTGGCCGTAGAGGTGCGGGCCGTACCTGAAGGCGAGATAAAGGAGCACGAAAACCGCCGTGCCGCTGATGAAGCCGGCTGCCTGCGCCAGGGGACTGGGTTTCTTCACGATCGCTCCAGGGGTTCGACGCTGGACCCTCGAACGCCCGGTTCTCCCGGCCCTTGCCCGCTTCCTTCCAGACTGTGTGAAAGCGATTGCCGGAGGGGATCGGTAGACAGTTGACTCTCTGCGTGTGTGCCGTTGGATTGACTACCTTTTGACGGCGACGGTTGCGCCCTCGGTGACGCGGCCCCCCGGCCCCCAATTCTGGGGGAGAATCCTGGTCCGGGGAGGTCTACCGCTTGGCTGGCCGTGATCCGGCACCCTTTCAAGCGTGGGGAGGGCATGGATAGCTCCTATGAGAATGGTGCGCCTTTTCGTGGAGGTCGATGGTCACCATGGAGGGCCACCCGCTACCGATCTCCAGGGCTTTGCCTCCTCCGAGGGGTTGACACCTTCGGTTGCGGCTCGGCGGGAGCCTCGCCCTCCCGGGCTTCGTTGCCTTGGGTTTGGTCCTTCGGTTGCGGCTTTGCAGGGTGACGGAGGGGTCGGGCTTTTGCGGCAGCCATTGACCCTCGTTGACTCAACGTCGCGTGCGCCGAGGGGGGTAGACGGCCTTCATGCCTTCCAGGTACGCCATCCCGTTGCGGGTGTCCGGCTCCAGGTAGCTGCCTTCAGTCCACTCGTTCCAGCAGTTGACCGTCAGCACCCGCTCCGCTGCGGGCCGTGTTGCGAGGTATTCCCGTGAGCGCTGGAGCGCGGCGCGGAATGCCTGCGGCGTGTTGCCGCTCAGCGAGGCCATGAAGGGGTAGCCCCGGTTCTCGAAGGGGTCTTCCTGGCGGGCGCGGGGGCTGCTGTCCCAACCCATGGTCACGTTGGGGTAGTAGGGCACCCCGAACTTCTGCGCCGGACCTTGCACGTACTTCCAATACTCCTCTTCGACCTGCTGATAGGGGGTCTCGGGGAACTGCTTGAGGGGGACGTGGTGAATCCAGACGTACGAGGTGACGCTGTCCAGCTTCAGACGGCTGGAGAGCTCCGCCACATCCTTGATGATCTGCTCTCCGGGCAGGATCTGTACGCCCCAGGTGACCCCGTTGAGGTGCAGGTCCGGCATCCCAGCCTTTTGCACCTTGCTTCGGAAGCGATCCAGGGCGGCGCGGGTGGCATCGATCGAGCCGAAGCTCTGGACGAGACGGTAGAGCTCGTAGACCGAGAAGTAGGGCCGTCCTTCGATCCGCCAGTAGGACGGGTGCTTGAAGTAGCGCTCGATGACGAGGTCCGTCATGCGCTCCCAGGTCTCCGGTTTGATGCGGCCGGGATAGAGCAGCTTCTCCGGTTTGCCCAGAGTCTTGGGGTGGATGTCTACCCAGTCGTGGTTCGCCCACATGAGGGAGAACTTGAGCCGGCGGTTGTTCTTCGCGCCCAGGAAGCCACGGTCCAGACCCCGTTCCAGGAACGGACCGTCGTCGTAGTAGTACCAGTCAAAGATGAAGGCATCAAGGCCGTTGTCCGCTGCCGCGTCGATCTTGCGGGCCATCTCTTTGGGGTCGGCCTCATCCGTGTAGCCCCACTTGGGGACGAGCGGCTGAACGTGACCGGGGAAGCGGGGATGGGCCTTCTTGACCAGCTCCCACTCCGCCCAGCCCTTCCCGTGGACCGCCTCATTGCGGGGGTCACCGTAGTGGTAGTTGGGGAAGTAGTAAGCGGCGACGGTAACACCCGCGCGTGGGTCCGCAGGCTGAACGGCCCGGGCGACGGCGGGAACGGTGGCGGCTGCCGCACCGGAGAGAATGGTGCGACGGCTTATCTTGGCGGGGTCACTCACGGCCAAAGTTCTCCAGGTGGACGTTGAGCCGGATCTCCGGACTTTCGCGCGCGGGGCACTCACGATAGCTGCTGCACCTACGGCGCCTGTCAGCCGAGTTCACCTTCCGTGGCTGCCGAATCCTCTACTCCCTATGGGTCCTTCCGGGTGAACTTCCGCCTGGGTGGGTAGAACCCAAGCGTAATTGATTGTGAAGGTGCTCAAATTACCTGTGGGGGATGGACGCGATGAAACACTGGAACCTGTTGTCGATGATGGCGCTGTCGCTGATGGTGGGTGCGGCTCCTGTGCTTGCGGGACCCGAAAAGGAGAGCCACGCTGAGAAGAAGGCGGAGCATGCCGCTGCCAAGACGAAACAGGGTGCTCAGCAGGCGGCTGCTCAGACAGAAAAGGTGCTGGGCAACGCCGTCCTGACCGCCAGGGTGAAGTCTGCGCTGATTGCCGACAAGGTGGTCCCTGCGAGGAGCATCAATGTTAACTCCAACAAAGGGGTGGTGACGCTGATTGGCCATGTGGAGACGGCGCAGCAGAAGTCGCGGGCGCTCCAGATTGCCAAGAAGACCGTGGGCGTGAAGAAGGTAGTGGACAAGCTGTCTGTTGAGAAGGCGGTCAAGGCTTCCACCAAGCATTAGCCTGTCGGCCGGCTGCTATGGAACCATATTCGTCATGTCGACACGCCTTCGGAGACCTGCGGATTCAACCAGCGGTCGGGGGCGGGGCTGTGCCGACGCGCAGTGCGCTTCCGGGCGGATCCTGTGAAACTACCGCGTCCGTGGGTGCGCCTCATCTCCCTTGGCAGGGCCGGTGAGCACGTGCAAGCCGGTTACAGCTGGATCCCCGAATGAGCCGCATACCACGCCCCAGACGACCGCCTTCGAGGATGACGACCGGTGGGGTGCGGCGGAGCGGCGTGCTGGCCTCGGTTTCATGGATGTGGGTGCCCATAGGCCATGTGATTCTGGGAGGGCAGTGAGTCCGCGCGCCCTAAGGGTGAATGTGCCAAGAATTACGGTCTGCAGGGGTATCGTGTCAATGGTCGCCGTGCACGTGCAGTATCAGATTGGCCGCTTGTGTGATGCAGATAAAACCATCGTGTTAGAGGGAGACGAAGTAGCCGGCGGGCTGACGTTGGCGGTAGGCACCGGATTTGCGGTAGGCCTCCGGGCTGCCGATGACGTAGAGGGTGAACACTTCTAGCCGCAAGCGGCCGATGCGCTTGCCTTCAGCCTTGACCCAGGTGCCTGCGTCGAGGTCGTGCACGGAGTACTTCTCACGATTGTGGAAGACGCGGGAGGTGCCAGCAAGGTGGAGCGCCCACTCCCGGCCGTTGACGTCGACGAATAGCCGACGGTTGACTGAGGTCGACACGTTGGCCACGCGGCCGACCAGGATGCCGTCGCCGAGGTCCGCTGCGGAAGTGACCGAGGCAACGGAGCACGCAAGCAGCGTGATGGCCGTAGCGGCAAGCGCGGCGCGGCGTTTCATTGGGGCCATTCCGATTCTCCTTGTGGGACCCCGCAAACTGGGTTTTCACACCCGCTACATACCCCAGGTGGGCGATGTTACTCTCAACGAATCGAGAGGCGCCACCCATACAGGTGACGCCTCTTTGTTTCGGATGGCTCGCTCCGTTGGAGGACGGGGAAGGGTTGCCGACCTACTTGGCGAGGCGAACGCGGTTTGCGGCGCGGCGGACGTTGGCTTCCAATTCCTGCCGCTTGGCGTCGTCCGCGATTCCGGCGGCCTGCCGGATTTCGTCGCGGGCGCGGTCGAGCGCGGCGCGGGCGCGGTCCACGTCGATCTCCTCGGAGCGCTCTGCGGTCTCCGCCAGCACGGTGATTTCGTTCTCGAACACCTGGAAGAAGCCGCCACTGACGGCCATGTGGACTTCTTCACCCGACGGGCGTCGATAGCGAAGCTCCCCGGTCTCCAGTTCGGTCAGCAGAGGAGCGTGGTTGTACAGCACTCCAAAGGAGCCCATCACGCCCGGCGCTACCACGGACGTCGCCTGGTCGCTTAGGACCACGCGCTCCGGTGTGACGATGTCTAGGGAAAGGGTTCGGTCGGCCATGGCTTTGGGGGGGTTAGGAGTTGGGGGTTAGGGGATAGGGTGGGGTTCCGCGTCTCCCCAGGAAAGTCCTGGAGGTGAAGACCCCGCAGCCCCAGCCCCCAACACCCTGAGAGTGACTACCCAGCGGCGAGGCGCTTGGCCTTCTCGACCGCCTGCTCGATGGTTCCGACCATGTAGAACGCCTGCTCGGGCAGATCGTCGTGCTTGCCGTCGAGGATCTCGCGGAAGCCGCGGATGGTCTCCTCGCGCGGGACGTAGGCACCGGGGACACCGGTAAAGACCTGCGCCACGAACATCGGCTGGCTGAAGAAGCGCTCCATCTTCCGCGCCCGGGAAACAACCAGCTTATCCTCGTCGGAAAGCTCATCGATACCGAGGATGGCGATGATGTCCTGGAGCTCTTTGTAGCGCTGGAGGACGACCTGCACGTCGCGGGCACACTTGAAGTGCTCCTCTCCAACCACGGCCACCGTCAGAATCCGGGAGCTGGATGCAAGCGGGTCGACAGCCGGGAAGATGGCCTTGACCGCAATGCGACGCTCCAGGTAGACGAAGGCGTCAAGGTGAGCGAAGGCCGTGGCGGGCGCCGGGTCGGTCGGGTCGTCAGCGGGGACGTAGATGGCCTGGATGGAGGTGACGGATCCCTTGGTGGTGGAGGTGATCCGTTCCTGCAGGCCGCCCATCTCGGTGGAGAGGGTGGGCTGGTACCCCACGGCGGAAGGGATGCGGCCCAGCAGAGCTGACACTTCCGACCCGGCCTGGGTGAACCGAAAGATGTTGTCCACGAAGAGGAGAACGTCGAGGCCCCGCGTGTCGCGGAAGTACTCGGCGATGGTGAGCGCGGAGAGGGCGACGCGCAGGCGCGCACCCGGCGGCTCGTTCATCTGGCCGAACACCATGCAGGTCTTGGAGAGCACGGAGCCGCCGGTATCGAGCTTCGACTCTTCCATTTCCACCCAGAGGTCGTTGCCCTCGCGGGTGCGCTCACCCACGCCGGCGAACACGGAGAAACCACCGTGTTGCTTGGCAACGTTGTTGATCAACTCCTGGATGAGAACGGTCTTGCCCAGTCCGGCACCGCCGAAGAGGCCGATCTTGCCGCCGCGAGCGAACGGGCAGATGAGGTCGACAACCTTGATGCCAGTTTCGAACATCTGGTTGGCGGCGACCTGATCCTCGAAGCTGGGCGCGGGGCGATGGATGGGCCAGCGCTCCGAAGCGGCGATCGGGCCGCGCTCGTCGATGGGCTCGCCGAGGAGGTTGAGCACCCGGCCGAGGGTCGCTTCACCCACCGGGACGGAGATGGGGGCACCGGTATCGGTCACGGCCGTGCCCCGCACCATGCCGTCCGTGCTGTCCAGCGCGATGCAGCGAACCACGTCATCACCCAGCATTTGGGCGACCTCAATGGTGAGGTCCATGGTCTCGGTCTTGATCTTGAGCGCGTTGAGAATGCTGGGGAGCTGGTTCTGTGGGAAACGCACGTCCACCACGGGGCCAATCACCTGCAGCACCTGTCCCACGGCCGGGCCGGTGGGGGAGGCACCCCCTACAGAAAGGGTCGGAGCAGCGGTCATCGTCATATTCGTATCCTTAAACTCAGAAAGTCTGCTCAAGTAGTGCGTCGGGGCCGGTGTGAAACGGACGGCGCTACCCGTGGGCGCGGACTCTTTCGCCCTTCCAGGGCTTTGCGTTGATTCTCTCGCCTAATCCAGGGGCTCTCGCCCCTGGCTACAATCTTTCGCCCTTTCAGGGCTAGGGACAGTTTGACCCCTGACGTATCATCTGTGGTCGCTGTGCTTCGCGCTTCGGCCGCACCGATGAGCACGACAGCCACCGTAATCGAACGCGGCACAAGGCCGCTGGCTATGGGACTTGCTCTCGAAAGCGGCTTACTTGAGGGCCTCGGCGCCACCAACGATCTCCGAGATCTCCTTGGTGATTGCGGCCTGGCGTGCACGGTTCAAGGAGAGCGTCAAGGATTGGATCATCTCGCCGGCGTTCTCCGTGGCCGAACTCATGCTGGTCATCCGCGCGCCGTGCTCACTGGCGATCGACTCCGCGATGGTCCGGTAGACCTGGGTGTCGACGTAGCGCGGGAGCAGGCGTCCGAGGAGGTCCGCAGCACTTGGCTCGAAGATCATCTCACCGCCGCGCGCGTTCACCGCTTCTACTGCTTCCACCGCTTCTTTCGGCGGGGTCAGCGGCAGAAGCGGCAGGAGGGTGGGGACCTGCGTCATGGCGCTCTGGAACTTCTGGTAGATGACGTAGACGGCATCCACCTCGCCGCTTTCAAACATCCGGCGCAGCGTGTTCACCAGCGGCTGCACATCCGTGAAGTTCAGCGAGGCCCCGCTGCCAAGCGGCGCGCTGTCCACAATCGGGTAGGTGCGGCGGCGGAACGATTGGTCCGCCTTCTTGCCCCGGAGGATGAGCCGAACGTTCTCGGGCTCGTAGTCCCGCAGGAACTGGTTGGCTAGGCGCAACAGGTTGGTGTTGTAGCTGCCTGCTAGGCCGCGGTCCGAGGTCACCACGAGGACGGCGATGTTCTTGACCTCGCGCACCTCGAGAAGAGGGTGGGAAATCTCCGCACCCGCCGCAGCCAGCCGACGCATCATGGTTTCCATGCGCTCGGCGTAGGGACGGGCAGCTGTGACGCGGTCCTGCGCACGCTTCAAGCGCGCGGCAGCCACAAGCTTCATCGCCCGGGTGATCTTCTCGATGTTCTTGACGGTCCGGATTCGGTTCCGGATATCCCGCATCGACGCCATGAGATTACTTTCGCAAAGGGTGCCGGTAAGGGATCACAGCGCAGGGAGCGGAGTCCTCTGCGCTGTGATCCTCTCTCGCAACTAGGAGACGCTGGCGACGAACTGGTCGGTGTACTGCTGGATCGCCTTCTTCAAGGTTTCCTTGGCTTCATCCGAAACGGCATTGGTGCGGAGGATGCCCGCCTCCAGCTCCGGATACTTGTCCGCCACGAAGGTGAAGAAGCCGGTCTCCCATCGCTTCACCTGATCCAGCGGCACCCTGTCAGCGTAGCCGGCCGTCACGGCGGAGATGATCATCACCTGGTGGGCAACGTTCATCGGCTGGAACTGGCCCTGCTTGAGGACTTCCACGATGCGCTGGCCGCGGCCAAGCTGGGCCTGGGTGGTCTTGTCCAGGTCGCTCGCGAACTGCGCGAAGGCCTGAAGTTCCCAGTACTGGGCAAGGTCAAGCTTGAGCGTTCCGGCCACGGACTTCATCGCCTTGGTCTGCGCGCTGGAGCCTACACGGGACACGGAGACTCCGACGTTGATGGCCGGTCGGATGCCCGAGTAGAAGAGGTCGCTCTCCAGGTAGATCTGACCGTCGGTGATGGAGATCACGTTGGTTGGGATGTACGCGGAGACGTCGCCGGCCTGCGTCTCGATGATCGGAAGAGCGGTGAGGCTTCCGCCGCCGAGGGCATCGCTCATCTTGGCGGCGCGCTCCAGCAGGCGGCTGTGGAGGTAGAAGACGTCGCCCGGATAGGCCTCGCGGCCCGGCGGGCGGCGGAGGAGCAGGGAGACCTGGCGGTAGGCGACGGCCTGCTTCGACAGATCATCGTAGACGATCAGCGCGTGCTGACCGCTATCCCGATAGTACTCGGCCATGGACGTGCCGGAGTAGGGGGCGATGAACTGCATCGGCGCCGGTTCGGCGGCGGTGGCAGCCACGACGGTGGTGTACTCCATCGCGCCGGCCTTCTCCAGGACGTCCACGATGCCGCGGACGTTGGAGAGCTTCTGGCCGACGGCGACATAGAAGCACTTTACGCCGGTGCCCTTCTGGTTGAGGATGGTGTCCAGCGCCACGGCGGTCTTGCCGGTGCCGCGGTCCCCGATGATCAGCTCCCGCTGGCCACGACCAATCGGGATCATGGCGTCCACCGACTTGAGGCCGGTAGCAAGCGGCTCGCTGACCTTCTGTCGGGCAACGATGCCGGGTGCCTTGATCTCAATCCGGCGGCGGTGGTCCGTCACGATGGGACCCTTGCCGTCGATGGGCACGCCAATGGCGTTGACCACCCGGCCGAGGAGCGCGTCGCCCACCGGCACGTCGGCAATACGGCCGGTCCGCCGGACCTCATCGCCTTCCTTGATTTGGGTGTCGGAGCCGAAGATCACGGTACCGACGTTGTCTTCCTCCAGGTTGAGCACCATGCCCATGACGCCGCCGGGAAACTCCACCAGCTCACTCGCCATGACATCCTGGAGGCCGTAGAGGCGGGCAATACCGTCGCCCACTTCCAGAACGGTCCCCACACCCACCTGGGAGATCCCGATATCCATGGACTGGAGCTCTCGCTCCAGGATGGAAGTCACCTCTTCGGGCCGAATCGCCATCTCTGATCTCCGTTCGCTATCTTCAAATCTTGAACTAAAAGTGGTTCGACGTGAGCCGCACCGATCCGGCGCAGGCTATCCCTGGCTGGCGTTGAGCTTGGCGCGAACCTGGCGGAGCTTGCCGGCCACGCTGCCATCAATGACCGTATCGCCCATCCGGATCACGATGCCCCCAAGTAGCTCCGGATCGAGGCGAAGCTCCAGCACCGGCTGCTTCCCGGTGCGCCGGTACAGGGAAGCAGCAAGGGCTTCAAGCTCCGGCTCCGTCAGCGGGACCGCAGAGCGCACTTCCACTGGCAGCACATTCCGCGCCTGGTTGGCGAGGGTCAAAAACTCCACGTAGATGTTTGCAAGCACATCCTCCCGACGTCGGTCGACGAGGAGCACCAGGAACCGCTGGGTAAGCGGACACGCATGCTTTCCGAGGGTTCTGGCGAGCAGGCCCTTGCGCATCTCCTGAGAGAGGTGCGGCGACTTGAAAGCCTTAAACAAGCTCGGCGTGGCGTGGACCACCTGGTGGATTAGCTTGAGGTCGGCTTCGACCTGCTCAATGCCGGAACCAGGCTGGGTGCCGCGTCGCGCGGTGTCAAAGAGCGCGCGCGCATACCGGCGCACAACGGCGAGTTCTGCCATGGGGATGGATAGAGGAGTGAATCGTCTGCCCACCCGTGGGTGAGCGGCGTTCGTGAAAGCTGTGGACTAGTTTCGAGCGACGCTGACTTCCTGAATGAAGTCACCGATGAGTTCGCGATGGACGGCCGGATTGATCTCGCGCTGCAGGATCTTGCCGGCGGCGAGAACGGCCAGTTCGGTCATCTCGCTGCGGATCTCGGCCACGGCCTTGCGGCGCTCCTGGTCGATATCCGCCATGGCGCGGCCATGCTGGGTGGCAGCTTCGTCGCGAGCTTTGGTCAGGATGGCCGTGGCCTCTTCCTGCGATTGCTTCACGGCGGTGGCAATCCGCTCGCGGGCTTCCGCCTCGATGTTGGCCAGACGCTGCTCGTAGTCAGCACGGGTCTGCTCCATCGCGCGGCGATCGGCGGCAATCTGCTCCAACGTGGACTCGATCTCTCGCTGACGGCCGTCAACCATTCCGCTGATGGGCGGGAGAATCACCTTGGCCACGAAGAGTGCCAGCAAGATGAATGCAATGGCCTGGCTTAGTACTGCGACGGGATTGATATCCAGCATCGTGATCTATCTCCGGTAATCAAGGGGGGAGACCGGCTCCCCCCTTGAAGCTAAACAGGCTACCCAGAGGCTCCAATCGAGTGCCTCTGTCTGGAGCCTCAGATTGGAGCCTTACTTGAGGGTCGGGAGCACCTGCATGATCTGGTCAGCCTTCGGCAGACCGATCACGAAGAGGATGATCAGGGAGACGAGGAGCGCGTAGATCGCGAGGGACTCCACGAGCGCCAGGGCGATGATCATCGCGGTCTGGATGC
>JANPLG010000501.1:0-2113 GCA_031426395.1 Actinomycetes bacterium | reverse complement strand
CCACCCACACTGCCGCCCGCCGTGGTCTACGTCATGATCATCGCGATCCTGTCGTTCGTCGGCTGGGCCGGGATGGCGCGCATCATCCGCGGCATGGTGCTCTCCATCCGTGAGCGGGAGTATGTCGAGGCGGCGCGTGCGCTGGGCGTCTCCGATTTCAAGATCATCGTGCGGCACGTGCTTCCCGCGACCTTTACCTTCGCCATCGTGGCTGCCACGCTCTCGATCCCAGGCTACATCCTCGGCGAGGCGAGCCTCTCGTTCCTCAACCTCGGCATCCGCGACCCGATGCCCTCCTGGGGCAACATGCTCACCACCGCGCAGAACGTGACGCTCCTCGGCGAGCAGCCATGGATCCTCACGCCTGGCGTTATGATCTTCCTCACCACCCTCGCCTTCAACTTCCTCGGCGACGGCCTCAGAGACGCCCTGGACCCCAAATCGCGCTAGCAGCCCAACCCCTTCCCCAACCCCCAACTCCCATCCCCCATGCCTGAACCAATACTCTCCGTCCGCTTTCTTGAGACTTACTTCTTCACTGATGACGGAGTCGTGAAGGCGGTCGACGCAGTCTCCTTCGACCTGATGCCGAAGGAGACGCTGGGCATTGTGGGAGAGTCCGGGAGTGGAAAGTCGGTAACCGCATTCTCCATCTTGCGACTGGTGGCGCGCCCAGGTCGCATTGTAGGCGGCGAGATCCGCTTCAAGGGACGCAACCTTCTCCACTACTCGGAAGCGGAGATGCAAAGGCTTCGCGGCAACGACATCTCCGTCGTCTTCCAGGAACCGATGACCAGCCTCGATCCGCTCTATACCGTCGGCGAGCACCTGCTGGAGGCAATCCGCCTGCACCAGGGCCTGAAGGGCCGAGCCGCGCGAGTGGCGGCAATCCAGGCTCTCGACGCGGTCGGCATTCCGGAACCGGCGCAGCGAATCGACACCTACCCGCACCAGATGAGTGGCGGCATGCGTCAGCGCGTCATGATCGCCGTGGCGCTGAGCTGCAACCCCGAGGTGCTGATCGCCGACGAGCCAACCACCGCCCTCGACGTCACCATCCAGGCGCGCATCCTCGATCTGCTGAAGGAACTGCGCCGGGAGCGGGACATGGCGATGCTACTCATCACGCACAACCTCGGCCTCGTCGCAGAAATGTGCGACCGCGTGGTGGTGATGCACGGCGGCCGCATTGTGGAAGCGGCACCGGTGGAAGCGCTCTTCGCGGCCCCCGCCCATCCCTACACCCGTGGCCTGCTCCGCTCCATCCCCACCCTGGAAAGCCCCTCCAAGCAGCGCCTCCCCACCCTCGACTGGGACCCCACCCCGGAGCAACTCAAGCGCTCCATCCTGGTCGAGGTGCGCCCCCAGCACTGGGTCTCCGAATGGGCCGCCTGACCTCCACGCACCCTCATGTGCGCCGTGGTGGCACGCCTACGCGAGCGGGTTGCGGCGAGACATTGGCGCGACCGTTCCTTCGGCACCGCGCACACCCTGGGAGCGATCAGCAACACCGATACGGAGCTGGCCACTGGCCACCGTGCAAGCCCTCAAGGTGATCGGGTGGACGCCAAGAAAGTACGCGTGATCAAGTCAATCCGGTCCGAACCAGCGCACTTTCATTTGCTCCAAGAACTCACGAGTGATGGGGTAGCCGGACTCGCTCCCGATCACCGAATCAATGCCGCAACGTGGGCAGATAGCCAAGTGGCCAATCCTTCGGCATTTGTCAGTCCACTCCCAGATCTCTGCCGGCGGGAAGATGTTGCAGCAATAGAAGCACCCGCAAGTCTCGCTCGCTAGAAGCTCCTCGCGGTGATAGCTCGAATGGCGGTGAGCGCGGATGATGTCCGGTGTCATAGTAGTAGTGGCTGAGGGCCAGGGATGGGCGGTCACGTTAGTGCTTGGTCAAGCTACGCCTGTTTCGTAGAAGTGCGGGCAAGAATGATGTCTCGCGGTTTCACCGGCCAGTCCGGCCACCCACAGCCCTCTCAAGAAACTCCGGCCGTCGGGGAAAGGGAGAAGCCCAGCGCACTGGCCTCCCGCCGCAGGCGGCGGAGCCGTTGCTCCTGGCAGCGCTCCTCATCCCGCGCGAAGAGCGTCTCGTCGTACGCCT
>JANPLG010000500.1:0-2778 GCA_031426395.1 Actinomycetes bacterium | reverse complement strand
TGAAGGTCCGATGGAGAGCCGTGTAAGGGAGAACCTTACGCACGGTTCGGAGGGGGGCTGCGGGAAACGGGGAAGAAATGACCGCGCCCGCAGCCTACCCTACACCTGCCAAGGGGTGTGGGGGCAGGGGAGGCGAGGGGTCGTGATATCCTTCTCCGGTTTTCAGAGCCGGAAAGGGGTCCCAACCCCTCGCCGTTTGCCGAATCGTTCCTGCCCATTCGCGCGCCATTCCAGGAGAAACCCGTGGCCCTCGTCAACGAGAACTATCTCAAGCTCAAGAGCAGCTATCTGTTCACGGAGATCGCTCGCCGCGTGCGGGCGTTTGGCGAGGCGAACCCGGACGCGAAGGTGATCCGTCTCGGGATTGGCGACGTGACTCGGCCGCTTTCACCGGCGGTCATCCAGGCGCTCCACGACGCCGTGGACGAGATGGCGAAGTCGGAGTCGTTCAAGGGGTACGGCCCGGAGCCTGGCTATGGCTTCCTTCAGGAGCTGATCGCCCAAAACGACTTCGCCCTCCGTGGCGTGACCGTCGCCCCCGATGAGATCTTTATCAGCGACGGCTCCAAGAGCGACTCGGGCAACATTCAGGAGCTATTCGCCGCAGATGCTGTGGTGGCGCTGACGGACCCGGTCTACCCGGTCTACCTTGACTCCAACGTCATGGCTGGCCGCGCGGGCAACCCCACCGAGGCCGGGTACGACCGCATCGTCTACATGCCCTGCACGGCGGAGAACGGCTTTGAGCCGGCGCTGCCCGACCGCAAGGTGGACCTGATCTACCTCTGCTACCCCAACAACCCCACCGGCTCCGTCATCTCACGCGAGGGGCTGAAGAAGTGGGTCGACTATGCGCGCGCCAACGAGGCGGTGATACTGTACGACGCTGCCTACGAGGCGTTCATCCAGGACCCGGAAATCCCCCACAGCATCTACGAGGTGGAGGGAGCGCGGGACGTAGCCATTGAGCTACGGAGCTTCAGCAAGACCGCTGGCTTCACCGGCACTCGCTGCGCCTTCACGGTGGTCCCCAAGGAGTTGATGGGGAAGGACGGCGCCGGAAACCCGGTCAGCCTCAACGCCCTCTGGCTCCGCCGTCAGAGCACCAAGTTCAACGGCGTGCCCTACATCGTCCAGCGCGGCGCGGCGGCCATCTACACCGATGCCGGCCGACAGCAGGTGCGGGAGACCATCGGCTACTACATGGAGAACGCGCGCATCGTTCGGGAGGGGCTGGCATCCCTCGGCATCGAGGTGTTCGGTGGCCGGAACGCGCCCTACATCTGGCTGAAAACGCCGGACGCCCTGACCTCCTGGCAGTTCTTCGACAAGCTGCTGAATGAGGCGAACGTCGTCGGAACCCCCGGTTCCGGCTTCGGCCCCAGCGGCGAGGGCTACTTCCGACTGACCGCCTTCGGTGGCCGGGAGCAGACCGAGGAAGCCATCGAGCGCATCCGCACTCGCCTCAAGAGGTAGCCGTGGTGCGTGACGACAGGTAGAATCGGGTTAACGCTGTTCGCTGAGGAAGCCTGATGACTCTGCAACTCGATCTGCCGCCACAATTGGAGCAACGTCTACTGGATAGAGCAGGCCAAGAGGGGCAAACTCCCTCCGGCTACGCTCTCAGTCTACTTGAGCAAAACCTTGAACTTCTACCGGTCGCCCTAGGAGCGAAACCCAACGAAGTCTCGACAGCGGAGGAACCCCTTCCTACCAACGGGGCTGAACTTGTCGCCTATTGGCAACGGCATGGACTGATTGGCGACTGGGCGGGCAAGCCGGGGATGGACCAACCTGACATCTACTGTGAGAACCTTCGTCGCGCTGTTGAAAGGCGCGATGGTGCCAGCGAGTGATTCTCATCGACACGGACGTGATTGTCGACATTCGCAGAGGCCATCCGCCCGCCGTTGCGTGGTTTTCGCAGCAGCCTAAACTGCCGGGCATTCCCGGATACGTAGCGCTGGAACTCAATTCGGGCTGCGAGGATTTGCGCGCTGCACGGAGCCTGGATCGCTTTCTTGCGCCCTTCGAAGTTGTCTGGCCGACCACCGAGGAGCTTGAGTCGGTGTTGCGTCAGTTCGCCGTCTGGAAGCTTGCCCACGGACTTGGTCTCACGGATGCTCTGATTGCCGCGACTGCGGTCGGAGCAGGAGCGACTCTACTCACGTTCAACGAGCGCCACTTTCGATCCGTGCCCGGCATCGTGACAGAGCGCCCATACATCCGATAGCGGGCTTGCTTCGCCCGTAAACGTAGCGAAAGCCGTCACAAAGGGGCGACGTACAACTGCGGCTCAAGCACCCCGTCCGGATCATTGGCCGGGGTGAACGGTAGTGATGCGGACAGCAGCCCCTGGCGCACCTGCGCGGGCGAGGCACCGGGGTTGCGACGGATGAAAAGCGCGGCGGCTCCCGCTACGTGGGGTGACGCCTGGCTGGTCCCCGTGATGGAAGCGTAGCGCTTGCCCCGGTAGGTGGAGCGGATACTCACGCCGGGCGCGATGATGTCCACCGCGCTGCCCCAGTTGCTCAGACTGAAGAACCCTTCGTCGACCTCCGTGCCGATGCCCGGCACCGTGAATGGTCCCGTGCTTGTGCCGCCCCGTCCGTTCTGGTCCGCGAAGGCGCTGACGGAGATCACGCTGGAGTAACGTCCGGGCACGAACAGGCCCGCATCGTTCGCGAAGTTGCCTGCGGCCACCACCACGGTGACGCCGGAAGCCACGCAGCGGTCGATAGCGAGGCGGAGCAGTGAGTCGTCTTTCAGCAGCCCGCC
>JANPLG010000499.1:0-2379 GCA_031426395.1 Actinomycetes bacterium | reverse complement strand
GCCCGCTGGGTCGATGCCGGGCGGGTTGTTCAGGTAGAGGACGGGATCGCCGGTGGAGCGCAGCTTGACGCCCTGATGGACGGAGGGCAGGAACCCGCTCCCCCACAGCCGGCCGAAGAGCGGCTGGTCATTCGCGCCGTTGCTGGCAAGCGAGATCAGCACGATGAACGACGGCATGTCGCTATTCTCGCTGCCGATGCCGTACGAGAGCCATGCGCCAAGGCTGGGGCGACCAGGCTGCTGGGAGCCGGTCTGGATGAAGGTGATCGCCGGATCGTGGTTGATCGCCTCCGTGTGCATCGACTTGATCACGCAAATGTCATCGGCCACAGACGCGGTATGGGGCAGGAGTTCGCTGAACCAGGTGCCGTTCTTGCCGTGCTGGCTGAACTTGAACTTGCTGGGTGCCACCGGCAGCCGCTTTTGGCCGGAGGTCATACCGGTGATCCGCTGCCCCATCCGCACCGAGTCCGGTAGGTCGGCATCGAACAGACCGCCCAGCCTCGGCTTGTGGTCGAAGAGATCGAGGTGCGACGGTCCGCCGCTCTGGTGCAGGTAGATCACCCGCTTGATCTTCGGCGGACTGTGGAGCTTGCCCATCGCGCCAGGCACCGCCAGGGGGTCGGCCGCAGCAGCCTTGAGGGTCTTCGCGGACGCATCCTCTTGCAGAAGCGTGGCCAGCGCCGCCGTCCCCAGGCCCGCAGCCGTCCGCCCGAACAGCTGTCGACGGGTGTAGAGCAGTTCCAATTCTCTTCGTGGGTCCATAGGGTCGCCCTGTCAATCCAAATCGACGAAGCTCACAACTTTCAGCTTCGGAATGTTCAGTCTTGCGAGGTCCTTGTCATGCGTCACCAGCGGAATTCCGAGGTAGATCGCAGTTGCAGCAATCCAGGCATCATCGACCTCCAATCTTGATCCCGTTCGTTTGGTTGCCACCATTACTTCCGCCCAGCATTTGGACAGGGAACGGCTCGACTCAACCACCGTCATCCGGTCCAAAAGCCCGTCGAGGTCATCCCGCCGATACTGGCCCCAATGACGTTCGTCGGCCCAGCGATAGAGTTCCGCGACACTCTGAAAGCTCACCACCCAGTGCTTTCCCTGAATCTCTGCCTTGTAGTGTTCGCGAATCTGTGTTTCTCGGTTGGCGGGATGGAGTAGGCTGACTACCGAGGTGTCAAGCACCACCGCATTTCGTTTCATGGATCCTGTCGTCTCGATCGTCGCTCCTGTCGGCCACGCAAGACGAACTCCAAGAAGCCGTCGGGATCGAAATCCTCGGGCCAAAGGTCGTCGATCTCACGAAGATCCTCCACAGGACGCGAGTTACTCTCGATGAGGATGCGCTCAAGCCGCTCCTGCGGAGTCTCTGATTGGTTGGGGACTGACTCTTTGACACTCATGGAGCACCTCTCTCCCACGCCCGCCGCCATCGCCCGAACAGTTGCCGACGAGAGTACCAATTCTCTTCGCGAGTCCATATGCTTTCTCCCGGAACATCGAGCTAGGCGTGGCAGATTACTTCCAGGCCAGGGATCTGTAGCCGAGCAAAGTCTCGATCGTGCGTCACCAGTGGGACGTTCATGTAAATCGCAGCGGCGGCAATCCAGGCGTCGCCGGCCTCGAGCCGCAGTCCTGCTCGTTTGGCTTGGAACTTGGTTCGAGCCCAATTCCGCGCCAGATCGGTTGAGTAACCCACGACGATGATGTGGCGCAACATGAAGTCCAGGTCCGCACGCATACGACTCCCCCAACGGCGTTCGTCGGCCCAGCAGTAGAGTTCCGCGACGCTTTGAAAGCAGATGAGGATGGAGTCCATCTCCAGATAGCGCTGATACAGAGTTCGCCCGATTGACTGGCTCTTGGCTGGGTGAAGGAAGCTGGCCACTGTAGTGTCAAGCAGAACTGCGTCCATGCTAAAGTTCCGGCTTCACGATGGCGCGGCGTTCTCTTCGCTCCTCAAGGATGAACTCCAGTAACGCGTCAGGATCATCGCCCTCGGGCCAAAGCGCCGAAAACTCATCCAGGCTCTTGAGCGGAATCACCCCTTGGTCGCGACGCATACGCTCGATGGTGCCAGCGGGCGCACGCGGTGCGGGAGCATCCAATTGTAATGGGGTGGCGGTTTTGCTCATGCTAGCCCTACTCAGTTCTTGGTGATCACTTCATCGAGGTTGAACAGCACGTTAGCCACGCTGGTCCAGGCAGCTAACTCCGTCACGTCCAGCTTCGCGTTCCGGGGCATCTCGCCGACGGCCAGCAACTTCTCTGCGGCCGCCCGGTCCTTCTGGTAGTGGCGGACCTGCTCCTCATACACCTGTCCCACCACCCGCAATTCGTCGTTGGTGGGGGCTCGCTGAAGGAGCAGTCGGCCTCGGC